>JANQIE010000060.1 GCA_028282295.1 Desulfobacterales bacterium
AATTATTAGATACTTCTAATCGTTTATAAAAATATCGTCCAAATTGGAAATTGAGACTTGACGGTTCGCCCCATAGAAGGGTGGGCCGTGCCCACCAGATTGAGCTAACCAAGATGGCAATAGACAAATCTACTTTTAAGTCTCTGCAGGCAATTGTCGGAAGCGAACATGCGACCCGTCAGGCCGAAGACCGTCATTGCTATGCCTATGACGCGACACGCCGCAGCTTTATGCCGGATGCGGTGGTTTTTCCGGAATCAACCGACCAGGTGGCGCGTATCATCGAGTTGGCCAATCAGACGCCGTTTTACGTCGTCCCCCGAGGCGCCGGTTCCGGGATGACCGGGGGGAGTCTGGCCGTCAAGGGCGGGGTGGTGATGGCGATGAATCGATTCAACCGGATTCACGCCATCGATACGGACAACCTGATTGCCCGTGTGGAGCCGGGGGTGGTGACCGGTCGGTTTCAGGCGGCGGTGGCCCGCGAGGGGCTTTTTTATCCACCGGACCCGTCCAGTTCGGCGTTTTCTACCCTGGGCGGTAATTTGGCCGAGTGTGCCGGGGGACCGCAGGCCGTGAAATACGGGGTCACCCGGGATTACGTACTCGGCTTGCAAGCGGTGACCGGCAGTGGCGCGATCATACGAACCGGTGTGCAGACCGCCAAGGGGGTCGTCGGCTATGACATGGCCCGTCTTATCATCGGTTCCGAAGGAACATTGGCCGTGATTACCGATATCACCCTGAAACTGCTCCCCCTGCCGGAGGCGATCCAAACCTTGATGGTGCTCTTTGATCGCATCGACACGGCCGCCGAAACCGTTTCCGAGCTGACCCGCAGGCGCATCATTCCCCGTAAAATCGAATTTATGGACAATGCCGCGATTCGTTGTGCCGAAAAGGTCCTGCAGGCCGGGTTGCCGGTGGACGCCGAGGCCCTGCTGTTGATCGAGGTTGACGGTGATCAGAACCAGGTCGCTGCCTACGCCGAACGGGTCGAGCAAGCCTGCCGGGACAAGGGGGCTCTGCAGGTAGAAATGGCAACCGACCCGCAAGCGGCCGCCGACCTGTGGCGCGCCCGCAAGGCGGTTTCACCCGCCCTGTTTCAGTATGGTCCGGATAAAATCAATGAGGATATCGTGGTGCCCCGAAGTAAAATACCGGCGATCGTGCGTAAAATTGAAGCGTTGCGGCGCAGCACCGGATTGATGATGGTCAGCTTCGGGCACGCCGGAGACGGCAACATTCATTTTAATATCATGCTTGACAAACAGAACCCGGCGGAATTGAAAAAAGCCCATGAGGCGGTGGCGCAATTGTTCGACTACACCCTCGAATTGGGAGGGACCATTTCCGGTGAGCATGGTATCGGCATAACCAAGGCACCCTACCTGGCGAAAGAAATCGGACCGTTTGAAATGCAGTTGATGCGCAACATTAAATCGGTATTCGATCCAAAAGGTATTTTAAATCCGGGTAAAATTTTTCCGGTGCAGTCTGAACAACCGCACCTTGCTGCAACAAAAAAAGCCGGTCCAGCGGATCGGTAACCCGCTGGCACCGGCTTTGAATATCGGTTTTCTCTCAGATTCCGGCAATAGACCGGCATGCCGTCTTATTGCATTTTAAGGACACTGGCCTCCGACGATACCAACTCTTCCAATATCTCCATGCGCGTATTTTGCTCTTTGGCCACCGCGCATCGCAGTCGCAGGGCACAATAGCCCTTGCAGATTTGATCTTCCATGCTGAAATCGCCGAAGCAGTCTAATTGCTCATCCATGGTAGATTGTTCGAATCCGATTAATTTCATTACGTGTCCTCTTCCACCCTCAATAAGTTTAGCATTTCCTGGTGAACCTTACCGTTGGTTGCCAGAATTTGATTGCTGTTGATTTGGTACGTTTGATTTTCAAAATCGGTGACCACCGCCCCGGCTTCGCGGGCAATGACCAAACCTGCCGCCGTGTCCCAAGGCTGCAGGTTTTGCTCCCAGTAGCCGGCAAAGCGGCCGTTGGCCACATAACACAAATCCAAGGCCGCGCTGCCCAAACGCCGCACCGCGCGCGCCGCTTGCAGGCAATTGCTGAACCGCATGAGCAGCGGTTGCAAAACAGTGGCAAAGTTATAGGGAAAGCCGGTGACCAACAAGCTATCCGAAACCCGGTCGGTTCCGTCGACCGTAATGGGGCGACCGTTCAGCCGGGCGCCTTGTCCCTTGGCTGCCGAGAACAGTTCGTTGGTGGCCGGATTTAGCACGATGCCGAAAACCGGTTCTCCTTGCCGGGCAAAGGCGATGGACACCGCAAACAATTCCAACCCGTGGGCATAATTGGTGGTGCCGTCGAGTGGATCGATGATCCATTGACAATCATCGTCGCCTTGGCGGGCACCGCTCTCTTCAGCTAAAATGGCATGATCGGGAAATGCGCCCCGGATGGTGTCGATGATCGCTTTTTCAGAACCAAGATCGGCTTCGGTAACCAAGTCGATGGCCCCTTTTTTATCGATCCGGGACAGTTTGCCGAGGTGTGCTTGCAGAACGGCGGCTCCTTTGTGGGCCGCCGCCATTCCAACGCCTTTAATTTTTTCCAAATCAACCATTTGAGTTAAATTTTAGCCTTTCCGGATAAAACCTGTCAAGCGCTAACCCACTTGAAGGCCGGTCTCTTGCGATGATTTCAAAGGGGCGATACCGCTTTGCATGGCATCGATGAGCGGCACCAATGTTGTTTTATCTTTGGCCGAAACCGCGAAGCCTTTCAGGCGACGTTCATAACGGGTGATCGTTTCGGCAGTGACACGGTCTTTCTTGTTCAGCACCATCAATTGCGGAATGTGGTTCAGACGCAGGTCCCGCAGAATTTTGTTGACCGATTGGATTTGTTCGTCGATGCGCTGGTTGCTCAGGTCAACCACATGCAACAACAGATCGGCGCTTTCAAGCTCTTCCAACGTGGCGCGAAAGGCCACCATCAAATCCTTGGGTAGATTTTTGATAAACCCGACGGTGTCGGTGATGATCACCTCGATGTCCTGGGGGAAGCGCAACCGCCGGCTGGAGGGATCCAGCGTGGCAAATAATTGATTCTCGGCCAGCACTTTGCTTTGGGTCAAGGTGTTGAGCAGGGTCGATTTGCCGGCGTTGGTGTAACCGATAATCGAGATGACCGGCACACCTTTTTTGCTGCGCTGGGCCCGTTGCTGTTTACGCTGTTTGCGCACCACCGCCAGATCTTTTTCCAGACGCGTGATGCGGTCTCTGACCCGCCGCCGGTTGATTTCCAATTTGGTTTCACCGGGACCCCGGCCCCCAATGCCGCCGGTCAAACGGGACATGGCGGTATTTTTGGTGATCAGGCGCGGCAGCAAATACTTCAACTGGGCCAATTCCACCTGCAACTTGCCTTCCCGCGTCTGGGCGCGTTGGGCAAAAATATCCAGGATCAACTGCGTGCGATCGATCACTTTCAGATCGATCTGATCCGTTATCGAGCGGATTTGGGACGGATTCAGTTCCTGGTCGAAAATCAGCAGGTTGATGTCCCGGGTCAAGGCTTTGAGGGTCAGGTCTTGCAATTTGCCCAGCCCGATCAAAAAACGCGAATCGATTCGGCGGCGCTGCTGCAATTCCTCACCGGCGATTTCAATGCCGCCGGAACGGGCCAGATCTCTTAGTTCGGCCAACGAATCCAAGGCGTTGCGTTTGGACGCCGTGGTAACACTGACAATCAGGGCACGTTCCTTGTTCGCGCCGGCGGCATGGATGGCCCGCACGCGGGCCAGCTCGTCTTCCAACGCCCGGATTTGATCCGTACAGCCATTTCCAAGCTGATCCAGGCGCAATGGCTTTTCGATTTGGTAGTATTTGCCGTTGCTACCCTGTGGCAGGATATGCCCCAAATGAACCTCATGGGTGTGGCCGTCCGGACTCGGGGCCACCGCGGCCATCATATCCAGGCGCAGCAACGCCAGGTCGGTAACATCGTCCTGGGTCAACGGCTCCGGTGTAAGGTGGGTATGTACGCACCGCAAGCCTTTCAAGCGGCCGGGAGCCGTGCGGTAAAGGCCGGTATTCGGGATAACGATCTTTTGATGATCGCCGACAATAACATAGGCGATCTTGCCTTTGCGGTTGATCAGCAGGCCCACCTGGCGGCGCAGTTCATCGGCCAGCAAACTGATTTCGCGCGCAATTTCGGGGGTAATGACGTAATCGGCGGGAATCCGTCGGCGGTATAGATTTTCAAGGCGCCGTAGTTGATTTGCTTTCAAGCCTACGATATTGCCGTAAAGCCGTTTCATAAAATAACAGTATTTCCCGTTGCGGTGAGTTGAGTGGTAATGGGCACTTCAAACCAAAGATAATCGTGATCAGACCGTGTGTAAACTGACGATTCTGCTCGGGTTGTCGATTCAGGCCGCGGCTCAAGCGTCCGGGAAATACCCCTCGTCGGCAAAATTTTCAAATCGTGTAAAGGCGCCGATAAAAGTTAAAAACACCGTTCCAGTCGGGCCGTTGCGCTGTTTGCCGAGAATTACCTCGGCCTTGCCGCGATTCGGATTGTTCTCGTCTTTATTATACACCTCATCCCGGTAGATAAAGGCCACCAAGTCGGCATCCTGCTCCAAAGCACCGGATTCGCGCAGGTCTGAAAGCATTGGGCGTTTGTCGGCCCTTTGTTCCAGCATGCGGTTGAGCTGCGACAGAGCGATTACCGGCACATCCAGTTCCTTGGCCAGCCCTTTCAACGACCGGGATATTTCGGATATTTCGAGCTCCCGTCTTTCACCCGCCCCCGGGGCCCGCATCAATTGCAAGTAATCGACGATCACTAACCCCAACCCTTTATCCATTTTCAAGCGACGGGCTTTGGTGCGGATATCCATCGGGGTCAGATTGGGCGCGTCATCAATATAAATCGGCGCTTGTTCCAGGGAACCGGCGGCATCGGTCAGTTTGACCCAATCATCATTGCTGAAAAAACCGCGGCGCAATTGGGAAGAGTCGATGCGCGCCTCGGACGTCAGAAGACGCATGGAGAGCTGTTCCTTGGACATTTCCAGTGAAAAAATAGCCACCGGCACGTTGTGGTCCACGGCGGCGTTGCGGGCGAAATTCAATGCCAAGGCGGTTTTGCCCATGGCAGGACGCGCCGCCAGGATAATCAGGTCGGAATTCTGAAATCCGGATGTCATGTTATCCAGCTTGGTATACCCCGACGGAATACCGGTCAACAGAGACTTGTTGCCCTGGCGCTCTTCAAGGGCGTCGATGTTGCTGACAACCAAATCGCGCAACGGGTAGAACGCTTGTTTCGATTTATTCTCGGCAATTTCAAAAATCGAGCTCTCGGCAAAATCGATAACGCCTTCCACATTGCCGCGATCGGCAAAACAGCGTTTGGCAATGGCGTTCGATTTTTCAATCAACCTGCGCAACGTGGCTTTATCGTGCACGATGCGGGCGTAGTGCTGGGCGTTGACCGCCAACGGAACCGTATCGATCAGCCGGGCCAAATAACTGGCGCCGCCGATATCCTCCAAGTGTCCGTTTTCCTTGAGCCGGGCCGAAAGCGTTACCAAATCCACAGGTTCGTTGCGGGCAAACAACTCACCGACGGCGGCAAAAATCTTCTGGTGGGCACCGCGGTAGAAATCCTCCGAGGTGAGGATGTCCATTACATCGAGCAGCGTGGCATTGTCGACCAGAATCGCGCTGATGATCGATTCCTCCGCTTCAATGCTTTGCGGCGGCAGCGTATACAGGGAAGGATCTTTTTCGGTTTTCGGAATCGGTTCGGCCATAAAGATATTGGGTGTCAAAAAATACTGAAAACGCAGCCGGTTAGTTGAAATTAGGCTGTCATCAAAAATACGTGGAAGGCATCATAGCACGAAACTCAATAGGGGCAAATAAAAAAGGAATACTTCCCGGCAATCGGGAAGTATTCCTTTGTTGGTCTGTTCGTCGGGGTATATGTCGTTGTTTTATTCCGGCACGACATTTACAGTGATTTCAGGTTCGACGTCTTTGTAAACGCGAATCGGCACTTTGTATTCACCCAACTTTTTGATCGGTTCGCTCAACAGAATCATCCGTTTTTCAACTTTGATATCTTCGCGGTCCAACGCCTGGACAATATCCTGAACTTTAACGGAGCCATAGAGGCGGTCTTCATCGCTAACCCGTGAAGGCACCTGACAGCTCACCCCTTCCAGCTTTTTAGCCATTTCCTCGGCGATGGCTTTTTCCTTGGCGATTTGTAATTCGAACTTGGCTTTTTCCTGCTCCAACAACCGCCGGTATTGATTGGTCGCGGGAACCGCTTTGTTCTGCGGAAGCAAGTAGTTGCGAGCGTAACCATCGGCGACCGTAACTTCACTGCCGATGATTCCCAGAGAATCGATGGTTTCCTTTAATATTACTTTCATTTTAAACCTCCGGTAAATAAAGGGCTATTGTAATTTGGGATATTTTATTTTTTCCGCGGCCCTTAAGTTGTCGGGGTGAACCGGGTACGAAAATTGATCCATGTGTCAAATAATCCGATCCCGACAACGATCATTAAAATTTGCGGTTGCAGAATCATCAAAGCGTACAGAATATATTGAACCGGTCGCGGCAGGTTCTTCTTTTGAAAGAAAAACGCGGTAACGGCAATCCCCTGGAATAAATACAAGGCAAGCGTTACGATCAAACCGCTGACACCGATCACTTTCAGGCTTTGACCGGGAAGCAGGGTCACCATACCGCCGGCAATCACACCCCAGACAAACGGCTCGGGCGTTTGCCACCCGGATAAACCGCGAATATCCGGCGGCATCAGGCCGCGCCGGCTTAGCAGCCACCGGCCCAGATACCGGTTCGTCCAGGAGGTCAGCAGGACGGTCAGTGCCATCACCGCCGGCACAAAGCCCATCATCAGGGGTTTGGTTTGCGCAAATGCGTCTTTCAGCGTCTCGGCTTCGAAGCCGGGTGTTTGCACCAGCTCAAAAAAGGAAATCGTCTGTGCGATATTTTCATCGATAAATGCCGATGTCAACGCAACGATCGTCGTGCCCCGGATCAGGCAGTAACCGGCCACGGTGATGAAGGCGACCACCATGTAAACGACGCCGGCGAAAATGACCGTCCATTCCGGTTCGATATCCAGAAGGATGAGTTCGGCAATCAATAAGCCCATGGCCAGCAAGCCGGCATAGTACAGTTGATTGAACCAGATCAATATGCCCGATCCTCTGGACAGTTGGATCAGGATATACACCAAGGCGATCACCACAAGTACGGCGGCTTTCGCGCGATCAAGTTTTATCCGGTAAAAAATCACCGGCAGCGGTAAAAACAAGGCGCTGTACGGAAGCAGAATCAGTGTTGCCAGGGTGTACGCCACTGCCCTGGCAATATCCGTGTATTCGCCGCCAACAGGGTATCGGGGGTTCACCGCAAACATTCCTCACGAACGGCCGGCCTGAACGTTAGTGCCGTTCAACCATGCCGACATAGGGTAAAAGCGCAATGGTCCGGGCGCGTTTGATTGCATGCGTCAGGGCTCTTTGATGCTTGGCGCAGCAGCCGGATATGCGACGCGGTATGATTTTGCCGCGTTCGGTTATGAAGTAGCGTAAAGAGCGCGTGTCTTTGTAGTTGATTACCATATTACTGTCGGCGCAAAAGCGGCACACTTTGCGGCGATGGTATACTCGGCGTTTGCGGCGTCCACGGCCGCCTCGGCTGGGGCCGCCTTTTCTTGGAGCTGGACTCATGGCTAATTTCCCTCCTGACTTGATTCGGTTGCGGCGGGTTCTGCTTCGGTTGCCGGCGCTTCGGTCGACTCGGCCTCGGTTGCCGGTGCTTCGGTAGCTTCAACGGTTGCGGTTGTCTCGGCGGGCGATTGTGGGGCGCTTTCGGCCTGGGCCTTCTTCTCGGCCTCGGCCATTTCAGCCTTGACCTTCTCCAGGTCGGTGTCCTTATCTAATATAACGGTCATGTACTTGAGGACCTTGTCGTCGATGCGGAAAGACCTTTCCATTTCGGCCACCAGATCGCCGTTACCGCAATAATCGAGTAAAATGTAGTATCCACGGGATTTTTTACGGATTTCATAGGCCAGTTTTTTGGCGCCCCATTCATCCGTTTTGACAAGAAAGCCGGCCATCTTTTCGATCAGGCCGGTGGCTTTTTCCAGAACCGGCGCACGACCTTCTTCGGAAAGATCCGGGTCGAGGATAAAAATCGTTTCGTAACGTCGCATGTAACCTCCTTATGGCTATTAAGCCCCGCCATTAGTAACGGAGCAAGGATGTTCCGGCAATCTCGTTGACGACTGCCGAAAGGTTGCAGAGCCGCAAATGCGGCTCGCATACCGATAAAATTTGCCCTAATAACATTGATGGAAAGCCGCTGTCAAGAATATTGTCGGTATGTTTTTAAGGGCCTCAGACGTACCACCAAAAAAAAGCCATTAGCGCTGAATCCGCTAATGGCTTGAATTTGCTGGTGGGCCGTGAAGGAATCGAACCTTCAACCTACTGATTAAGAGTCAGTTGCTCTGCCTAGTTGAGCTAACGGCCCGCTGATCGATAGGCATAGGTTCGTAACAGCTTTTGGGGGGCATGTCAAATAATTTTACGACGTTTTGAAAACCTACTGCCGCCAGGGTGGTCGCTCCCGGCGTTGCTTGCGTCCTCGCTTGCGCCGGTTTTTGCCATTTGGAGCACCACCGATCGATGGGGGGGGGACACGTCGACCCGATTGCTGCAACCGCTCCGGGTCCAGGATGAAGCTGCCCGGTTCCGGGGTGCGGGCTTTGGGTTGGGGAGTATTTATATGAGGCTCCGGTGCAGCTTTGGGCAGGGGCGGGGCCAGCAGGCAGTCAGCCGGCAGGGCTTCGGCCACAAACAGGGTCTGACCGGCCGGCTGCAACGTGATTCCCTTTGCCAGGGCTTTTTGGACGTGCACCGTAATTAATAAAGGATTGCGGTCAAAGCGCTTGCCGATTCGCAACGCCATTTTTTTATCAACCGCTAAAATGACCTTTGGATGCGAACCGGGTTGCAGGCCGTGTTCCAGAACAAACGCATGGGCCTTGGCGCGCACGCAGGCGTACAGCAATTTTGGCGGCTTGCGGGTTGAATCGGCGTTGACCGTTGCAGCCCGGTGTTTGGCCCGAATCTGGTTTTCAGTGATTTCGATCGGCGGGTCGGGCAAGGTCAACAGGATTTCATTGATATGCGCCTGGCGCACATGCCGCCAGCCCGGTTCCTCGGTGATGGTTTTCAGAAATTGCTTCAATTTGACAAACCCGTCCGCGTCGGGAACCAGACCGAATTCATCCGGCCGATGGGCGAGCATGTATTCGATAAATTTGGCTAGTTTTTTGACATTTTTTATGAGTGCCATGTGTTTTTACTATCATCGCCGAAGCCGGTTGTGCAAGTCTCGACAAGGGGCAAGTGACACCTGGTCGCGTGATGACGTCCGACCGCAATGCTCTATTAGTTCTTGACAGAGCCGAAAATTTAACTACAATCGGCTGGCAATGATAACCGGCATGCCGACATATTGCTTACTTCTTCCAAGACGTTGTTTCAAGCGGCGTCGAGCCGCTGTTGGCGAGTGTCCATCCGGAAATAACATCTTTGGGCCCCTGGCGGCGTTCTCGCATTTTTTTAATCCTCGCAATAGCGCGCGATGTCTGAGGACTAAAAAATGCTCGGGCCTTGCCAGGAATCTAAAGCTGCTATTTCCGGATGGACACAAGCGAAGCGATCGAAGTTGAATCACAACCAGAGCCTTAACGGCTCTTTTTTTTTGGGATAAAACGATGCGACTACCTGGATTGATAGACGTACATGTTCACATGCGTGAGCCCGGCGCCATCCACAAGGAGGACTGGGACAGCGGAACGGCGGCAGCGTTGGCCGGGGGCTTCACGACGGTTTTGGCGATGCCCAACACCAATCCGCCGGTGACTGACGCGGCGGGACTGGCAGTGGCTTTAAGGGCCGCCACCATAAAAGCACGATGCGATTTTGGGTTGTTCGTGGGCGCCGGGCCGGACAATACCGATCAATGGGCGCATTTGAAAACGCAGATCGCGGGTGTGAAATTATACCTGGATCAAACCTTCGGTTCGATGCGCCTGGATGACATGACGTTGTGGATGGATCATTTCAAAGCCTTTCCTGAAGCATTGCCCATTGCGGTTCACGCGGAGGGGCGGACCTTGGCGGCGGTAATTTTAATGGCGGACCTGTTCCAACATCCGATCCATTTGTGCCATGTCTCCAGACGCGAAGAGATTTTATTGATCCGCCAGGCCAAGGACAAGGGGCTACCGGTCACCTGTGAGGTGAGCCCGCATCATCTGTTTTTGTCTACGGCAGATATCCAGCGCATCGGCAGCGGGCGTAGCGAGGTGCGTCCCTGTTTGGCCGCCCCGGAGGATCAGGCGGCCTTGTGGGAACACCTTGAGATCATCGATGTGTTCGCCACCGATCACGCCCCGCACACCTTGACAGAAAAAGATAGCGACACCCCGCCTCCCGGCTTTCCGGGATTGGAAACCGCCCTGCCGCTGCTGCTAACCGCCCTGCATGAAGACAAGCTGACCATCGACGATCTGGTCGCGCGCCTGCATACGAATCCGCGACGCATATTCAATTTGTCGGAACAGCCTGATACTTATATCGAGGTGGACGAATCCGCGTCCTGGGAAATCGAGGCGCAGCATGCTTTCACGCGGTGCGGCTGGACGCCGTTTGAGGGCCGCGCTGTTCGCGGCAAGGTGGCCAAGGTGGTGTTGCGTGGCCGCACGGTTTTTGAAAACGGCCACCTGAAAACGCTGCCCGGCAGCGGCCGTAACCTTTTTCCGGCTTGATGATTCATACAAAAAGCTGATTTCAAGGAGAGTATCATGGCACCCATCAGTATGTCCGGCAAGCCCCAGAGTCCTCACCTGCCTTTCGGCGACCGACAAAATGCCCCGTTTTACGGCAAGGATGTTCTGTCGGTGAAACAGTTCGAACGCGCGGATCTTGAGTATGTTTTTGCGGTAGCGCATGAAATGCGGGAGATGGTGGCTCGCGTCGGCACGTTTGATTTACTCAAGGGCAAGATTATGGCCAGTCTGTTTTACGAGCCCTCCACCCGTACCTCTTCTTCTTTCACAGCGGCCATGCAACGGTTGGGCGGCTGCGTGATCAACATCAACGAGGTTCAGTATTCCAGCGTGTCCAAAGGTGAGTCGCTCCCTGATACGGTGCGTACTTTGGAATGCTATGCGGATGTCATTGTGCTGCGTCATCCCGAAGTCGGCGCTTCGGCGCTGGCGGCCGAGTACGCGGAAAAGCCGGTTATCAATGCCGGGGACGGTATCGGTGAACATCCGACCCAGGCGCTTTTGGACCTGTTTACCATCCTGGAGGAGTTGCAGCGGGTCGACGGTTTGACCGTCACCATGCTCGGCGACCTCAAATACGGCCGCACCGTCCATTCACTGGCGCGTCTGCTCTCGTGTTTTAATGTCAACATCAACTATGTTGCGCCGGAGATTTTGAAGATGCCGGCCCACATCATCGAGGAGCTCAATGGAAACGGCACTGAACAGACCCAGTCCGGCGACCTCGAATCGGTTTTGGCGCAAACGGATGTGCTTTACGTCACCCGCGTGCAGCGCGAGCGTTTTGAAAACCCGGATGAATATGAAACGGTGAAGGATGCCTACAATATCACACCGCAAACCATGGCCCGGGCCAAGGAGAATATGATTCTGATGCACCCGCTGCCCCGCGTGGGTGAAATCGACATGGCGGTGGATAAAGATCCCCGTGCCGCTTATTTCAGACAGATGGAGTATGGCCTGTATGTACGTATGGCGCTGTTGGCCATGGTGTTGGGAAAATCGTAACTATAGTATTTTCTTAAATATATAAGGAAGAAAAGAAGATGAAACACGAACAATCGCAACGCTTGTTCCAACAAGCCTTGAACGTTATCCCCGGTGGCGTCAACAGTCCGGTGCGGGCCTGCCGTTCGGTGGCGGCCGAGCCGCTGTTTATCGACCGTGCCGACGGGTGCATGTTGTACGACGCCGACGGCAACGGCTATATCGATTATATTGGTTCATGGGGGCCGATGGTCCTGGGGCACCGGGACCCGGATGTGATTGCCGCCATCGAGGCGGTGTTGCGCAACGGGACCAGTTTCGGTGCACCTACTGCCCTGGAGACGCAATTGGCCCATTTGGTCATCGACGCGGTTCCGTCCATCGAGATGATCCGCATGGTCAATTCCGGCACTGAGGCGACCATGAGCGCCATCCGGCTGGCGCGCGGGTTTACGGGCCGCGATATGATCCTGAAGTTTGACGGATGCTACCACGGTCACGCCGACGCCCTGCTGGTGGAGGCCGGCAGCGGAGTTGCCACCTTGCAAATTCCAGGCAGTCCGGGTGTGCCGCAGGCGTTTGTCGAGCAGACGCTGTCGCTGCCGTATAACGACCAGGAAGCTCTGGTACAGATTATGGACCAAAAGGGCGATCAGATTGCCTGTGTGATCATCGAACCGGTGGCCGGCAACATGGGCCTGGTTAAACCGGTGGACGGTTTTTTGGAAACGTTGCGTGAGTTGACCCGCAAGCACGGCATTGTGCTGATCTTTGATGAAGTCATGACCGGTTTTCGCGTTGCGCACGGCGGGGCTCAGGCTCATTACGGCATCACCCCGGACCTGACCTGCCTGGGCAAGGTCATCGGCGGCGGGCTACCGGTGGGGGCTTACGGCGGACGACGGGATATCATGGCGCGGATTGCCCCGCAAGGTCCAGTGTATCAGGCCGGGACCCTATCCGGCAACCCCGTGGCCATGGCGGCCGGCATCGCCACCCTGGAAAAACTGAAGACCGTCGGTTTGTATGCGGATTTGGCGTCAAAAACCCGGACCCTGGCGGAGGGGTTGGCCGATGCTGCGGCCCGTTCCGATATCCCGGTGACCATCGACCGGGCAGGATCAATGTTGGGCATGTTTTTTAATCCCGGACCAGTACGCGATTTTGATGAGGCAAAAACCAGCGACCTTGAACGGTTCACGGCATTTTACAAGGCGATGCGGCAAAAGGGCATCTATCTGGCCCCGTCACAGTTTGAAGCCCTGTTTGTGTCCACGGCCCACACGGCGGCGCACATCGAACAGACCGTGCAAGCGGCTGAAAAGGTCTTTGCGTCATTGCCCGGATAATATCACGATCGCGCGTCAGGCGTGCGGCAAACCGATCAGGTCGGCGATTGCCGGCAGCACCTCGGCGCTGGCGCTTTGAACGAATGCACCGTGTGGCGTTTGTACGGCTAGTTGGGAAAATGGATTCGGTTCGATATTGATGTCGATGATGGTGACGCGGCGTTGGGCGACGATCCCGGCCACGTGATTGGGCAGGGTGGTGGCGCCGGATGTTCCGACAATGAGCAGCAGGTCTGTTTGGTGCGCGATCGCCAGAGCGCTTTCGAACTTGAAGTGCTCCTCGTTGTAGGTCTCGTCGAACCACAACACATGGGGCCGGCTGCGTGCGCCGCACCGGGGGCAAACCAATTGCCGCCGGTCGTTTTCGGTTAACGGTTGATCCTCGGATTTGTCCGGCAACTCTTCGGGGACCGGGTAGATGTCGGTGGTGCAGCCTTGGCTGCAACGCATGAAAAAGACATTGCCGTGGATTTGAAATGTGCGTTGGCGGCTGTTGCCGGCCCGCAGGTGCAACCCATCCACGTTCTGGGTGATCAGGCCAAAGCGGTTTGCCAGAGCGCGTTCGATGGCTGCCAGGGCCAGGTGGCCGGCATTGGGGCGGGCCCGGCGACAAACACCACGCCGATACAGATACCACTTCCAGACCTCATCCGGTTTTTGCGTGAACATGTGATAGGTGGCCATCTGTTGGGGGTGGTACACCCGGCTGCCGATGGTCCAGTACCCCTCCGGTCCCCTGAACGTCGGGATACCGCTTTCAGCCGAAATGCCGGCGCCGGTCAGCACGGTAAAACGCTGGTTTCGCGCAGCGATCTGCTTGAGCCGGTTTTGGATCTTTTCCGTTAACAACGGCATTCCCTCCTGTGCAAAATGAGTACTTGACGAGGTGATCGGCGGCTGCGAAGCGAACACCTAATCCTGGAACGATTTGCGAAAGGCTAAATCAAATGGACATGGCCCTGAACTATAAACCACAGGCGGTCGAAAAAATCCACCTCATTGCCGTTTGCGGCACCGGCATGGGCGCATTGGCCTGCATGCTCAAGGACATGGGCTATGCGGTCACCGGTTCGGATCAAAACGTGTATCCGCCCATGAGCGATTTTCTGGCGGATAAAGGCGTTACTATCCACAAGGGGTTTGAGAAAGAGCATATCGCGCCGGACACCGATCTGGTCGTGGTGGGCAACGCGGTAAGCCGGGCTAATCCTGAAGCGCGGCACATCATCGAAGCCGGTTTGCCGTTTTGCAGCATGCCCCAGGCGATCAATTGGTTGGTGGCGGCAGATAAAGCACCGCTTCTGGTTACCGGTACCCACGGTAAAACGACCACCTCGTCGATGATTGCCTGGATGCTCGACCAGGGCGGTTTGGATCCCTCTTTTTTTGTGGGGGGCATCTCGAAAAATTATGACAGCAACTACCGGTTGGGACAAGGTTCCCACCTGGTGGTGGAAGGCGATGAGTACGACACCGCTTTTTTCGATAAGGGGCCCAAATTTTTGCACTATCGCCCCCAGGTGGCGGTATTGACCGGCGTCGAGTTCGATCATGCCGATATTTTTACGGATTTGGATCACGTCAAACAGGCTTTTGACTGTTTTCTCGCTCAACTCGAACCCGGGGCAACCCTTATCGCCTGTCATGACGCGCCCAATGTCCGGGAATTGATCCGGGAACGGGCGTGCCGGGTCCAAACATACGGCTTGACATCGGCGGCCCATTGGCGGCTTGACAATGTTAAGGTCGAGCCGCCCTGGTCGCTGTTTGACGTTGTCAGAGCGTCCCGGCTGTATGGCTCTTTTCGCGCCCGGCTGGTGGGCGAGCACAATCTACTCAATGCGCTGGCCGCAATCGCTGTGGGGGATACATTGGGACTGTCGGCGGACCAATCGGCCCGAGGGCTGGAAACGTTTTTAAACGCCAGGCGTCGCCAGGAGGTGCGCGGAACCAGAAACGGTATTACGGTCATGGACGATTTTGCCCACCATCCCACGGCGGTGCGTGAGACGGTCAGGGCTGTCCGGCCGTTTTACCCGGCCGGGCGTCTGATTGCGGTTTTTGAACCGCGCACCAACTCCAGCATGCGTGATGTTTTTCAATCCCAATACGCTCAATCGTTTGATGAGGCCGATATTGTCTGCGTGCGTCACCCGCCGCTGTTGGAAAAGATCCCCGCAGGCGAGCGGTTTTCGTCGGAAAAACTTGTCGCTGATTTGGCGCAACAAGGCAAGGCCGCCCACTACTTTGAGGATACCGACGCCATTATCGCTTTTTTGGTTCAAGAGGCGCGTCGCAACGACCTGGTGTTGATCATGAGCAACGGCGGGTTTGACAACATTCACGCCCGGCTGCTGGATGCGCTTTGAGGTTTGAAACTGGAAATTTGGCGTGATGGTGGGGCAGAGCGGTGGGATGCCGTGATAAGGACATTACGGGAATGTTGGCCCGGTTTATCGAGTCTATTGCTTTTTCTAAGGGCTAGAACCCAAATTCGGAAAGCAGATCATCCACCAGATCCTGCTTCAGATCTTCTGAGGTGGAGGGTTCACTGACCTCGCGCAGCAGTTCGGCTTTCTTTTTCAGGTTTTCAGGGGATTGGTCTTTGCGGATATTCAGGATGACGACGGCGTCGACCAGCCAGTCACGGATGTTGTTTAAATCACTGATCAAGGTTTCCAGTTTTTGACGGGCAACGTCCTGATAGGATTGGGATGCGATGACGTCAAAAAGCCCCATCCTGATCGATTCCATGATTTTTTTGCTGTGGTTTTGCACTTCCGGCATCTGGTCGGCCTCGGCCTTGGCGATCATGTCGCCCAACTCCTCGGCCTGCGCGGATATTTGATCGGATTTGTCCAAAACCGTGTTGGCGGCCTTGGCCATCAGTTCCACCACGTCCTTGGCACTGTCCACCAGATTGGGGGTATGGGCGTCCACGCTGGTTAAAGAGGTTTCAACATTCTTCAGATTGACGACCATTTTGTTGATTTTATTCGTCAGGGTCGAAAGCAAGCCTTCGGCGTCAATCTTTTCAAGTTGTTCGGAATTGTATTCGCCCCGCAACAGGGCATCGGTGGTCTCGACTAATGTTTCGATGACTTTGGCAGTCTTGTCGGAATCAACCATGTTTCCTCAGGCTTTCATACGGTAGTTTCAGGCTTTTTCAAGGCTATCCATTTGATATATATCTGCATTTCAGATAATCCAAGATGCATCATAATGCAACGAATATTAAAAAAAAACCGTCGATTTTGCTGAACTGTTTGTCAAAATAAGATTGAATGATTCTGTAACCTAAAAATATTATTTGAAATTTATACCGTTGTGGTACTGGGCGCGGTAGTGCCGATGGCCCTATCGATAGCGCTGGTTTGTTTCATAATAGGCTTGCTTGGCGGCATACATACGTTGATCCGCCTTTTTTATTAATTGGTCCGGCGGGATTTCGTCGGTTGCCGCAGCACCCAGGCTGACGCGGACCGGGAATTTCTCATTGGCGCCGACATCAAGATCCAGTTCGTTGAAAACTGTTTTACGCAGGCGCTTGATGAACTGTTCGGCGTTTTGGCGTGTGGTGTTGGTCAGCAGGACGATGAATTCATCCCCCCCGGCGCGGGCCACGATATCGGTGGTTCGGATGTTGTCCTTGAGATTGTCACCGACCATTGAGATCATGCGGTCGCCGGCTTCGTGGCCATATTGGTCGTTCACCATTTTGAGCCGGTTGACATCGATCATGACCACGGCGTGATGAATACCGTACCGCGTCAGCTTTTGCGCTTCCTGCGCCAATGCCAGTTCAAGATAGCCGCGGTTGTACAGGCCGGTCAAAGGATCGGTATTGGCACGTTCCTCCAGTTGACGCATCAGCAGGCGGTTGTGAATAAAGGCGCCCAAAGGGTCACTGAACAGTTGAATGAGGTCATCGTCATGCTTGCAGTCGGCGATGGCCAAAATTAGCAGACCGACCCGCTGACCATGGCCGCCAACCAGGGTGACCTGCGTGGTTTCCTGCCAGGGGACCGCATCTTGGGACACTTTGGCGTTCAGGTCGGATTGAACTTCGCGGGACAAATAGGCACACACAAGTTCGTTCATTTGCGCCTTGGTAACATGGCGTTGTACCGTGAACCAGACATTACCGGCGCGAATGTCGTTTATCAGCAGGGCGGCCGCGGTGACATTGAGTACCGGCAAAAAGGTGTCGAGAAAAAAATTAAACACTTCCAGCGGCTCGGACGCCTTTTGCATCTGGGCCTCTAAATCTACCAGGCCTGACAGGATTTTGTTTTTGCGCTGAATGGTGTCCTGCTGTTCCCTGATTTTTTTTATCAGCTCGATTTTACGCGTGATGTCACGGAAAAACAGCAGGCCGCCGCCTTTGCCGGCGGGGTCGGTAATGATCCTTTCGTTGATAAACCGGCCGGCGCTTTGATGGTTTTTCTGGGCCATGTCAGCGGAAAGGCCGTTTAATAGGGGACACTGATCGCACGGTGTGTCGTAGCCGATCATTTCGTAGCAGGTTGATGCGTCCGGCCGGGGGTTCGGCAGGATCTCATTGGCGACTTGATTGCGCCGCCTGATTTCCAGATTGGTGCCCACGGAAATCAGCCCGTCCGGCAGGTGATCCAATAGTTGTGTCAGGTGCCCCTGTTCATCCAGGGCCTGACGCCGTTTGCGCTCCAACAGCACATTTTTTGCCCGAACCTCCTTATGGGCCAGATCAATTTTACGCAACAATGCCACCTCGCGGGTGACATCCTGCAGGGATATCACCACACGGTCGCCCCAATTGGTGAAGGTCTCTCGAAAATAGTGCTCGATATTAGACGTGGTTTTGATGATCTGCGATTTTTCGCTGTTTTCAAAGGACTGTTTGGCTTGCACCGGGCAATCGGTGCAAGGTTGCGCCCTGCCGAACAACATTTGATGGCAGGTGTTGCCGGCTGCCGGTTGATCGCCATTGAGCCTGACCAGCTCTTTAATCATGGTGTTGGAAGAAATAACCGTTAAGTCGGTGCCGATCACCACCACACCGCTTGCGACGGCCTCAAAGGCGGCCGCGGCCGGGTCGATTGTACTGTTTTCATTTTCCGTTGTAGGGGCCGTGTTCAAAATCAGATCCTGTTGGTATCACGTTATTTGGGCGCAGTTCTTGTAACCTGTCTTCTGTTATCGCAAATTAGGGCTTGCAACTTAAATCGATTATGGTCGCTGGAAGGAATTTCAGGCAAGGAGCCGATTGCCATTTAATTCAAAACAATTTGAAATCACTTTGGTTTGTTGTCGCAAACAGAGGGGAAAGCCGGTTTGACATGCCCGGTGGTCTATAGTAAAGGCTGGGAAACTTTTATTTAGTGTCCATCTGGAAATAGCATCTTTTGGCCCAGGCCGGCGTTCTCACGAATTTGAAATCCTCGACGTAGCAAGGCTACGCCTGCGGTTTCAAATTCGTTGCGGCCTTGGCCTGAACCAAAATCTACTATTTCCGGATGGACACTATTTACAGTCGAAGGAGGCTGTCAGTTGAAGATTGTCATAGTAGGGGCCGGTGAAGTCGGTTTTCATATTGCCAGCCGGTTGACCGTCGAGAACAAAGAGGTTGTCGTTATCGACAAAAACGCCGAGGCCCTGCGGCGGGTGTCGGAGACCATCGATGCCCAGGTGATCGAGGGATCGGGCAGTAGCCCCGTGGTTCTGGAGGAAGCGGGGGTGCACGAGGCCGAAATCCTGCTGGCCGTGACCAATAGTGATGAAACCAACCTGGTGGCCTGCCTGGCGGCCAGCATTCTGTCGCCGGCCACTAAAAAACTGGCCCGGTTGCGTGACGCGGATTTTGACAATTATCATAGTGTGTTCAAAGATCAGGCGCCGCATATCGATACGGTGATCAACCCGGAAATCGAGGTCGTCAAGACGATCGAAAACCTGATGGCCGAGCCCGGCGCGGTGGACGTGGGCGAGTTTGCCGACGGCCGTCTGAAAATGATCGGTACCCGTATTGATCCGGGATCCCCCCTGGACGGTGTCCGGTTGGCGGATTTGCCGGCGCATACAGGTGGTATTCGGCCGTTGATAGCGGCAGTGTTGCGCGAGGACGAGTTAATCATCCCGAGCGGGGCGGATCAATTGCTGGCGAACGATATTGTCTATTTTATCAGTGAAAACGAAAAATGCACTCAGACCCTGGCTGTCTTCGGCAAACAGGAGGCGCCGCTCAAGCGGATCCTGATTGTCGGGGGTGGACGCCTTGGCTATCGTCTGGCCCAGCGGCTGGAAGAATTGAATATTAACGCCAAGATTGTAGAGCGCCGGCCGGAGCGCTGCTCCTGGTTAGCCGACCAACTCAGACGGGTCATCGTACTATGCGGAGACGGGTCCGACCAGGAACTGTTGCGGGAAGAAAACATTGAAGCCACCGATGCCATGATTACCCTGACCAATGATGAGGAGACCAACATCCTGGCCTCGTTGCTGGCCAAGCGGATGGGGGTGCGTAAAACCATCACCAAGATCAGCAAGTTCAGTTATTTTTCACTGATGCCGACCATCGGCATCGATCAGGTGGTCAGCGGACGCCTTTCCGCCATCAACACCATTTTGCAGCACATTCGGCGCGGCAAGGTGTTGTCGGCCATGTCGATCAAGGGCGAGCAGGGCGAGGTGATGGAAGCCGTGGCGCTGGAAACGTCGGCCATTGTCGGCAAACCCCTGCAGAAACTGAAGTTTCCCAAAGGTGCCCTGGTGGCGGCCATTATCCGTAAAGACGCCGTGATTATCCCCACCGGCGCCAGTGTCATCGAACCGGAAGACCGCTGTATCATCTTTGCCCAACAACAAGCCATTCCTAAAATCGAAAAAATATTAGCCGTAAAATTAGAGTATTTTTAGATGCGCTGGCGCTACATATTAAATATCATCGGCATTCTGATTTTATTTTTGGGGCTTTCAATGCTCCTGCCGCTGGGCGTCGAGCTGTTTTACGGCGAGTATAGCGGCGTGCCGCTGCTTTACGCCATGGGGCTTACCATTGTGTGCGGCGCAATTCTGCATATCTGTTTTCGCAAGGTTACAATCGAGTATATCAGCCCCCGTGAGGGTATGGCCATTGTGGCTTTGGGGTGGACCTCCGTGGGACTGTTCGGCGCCTTGCCGTTTTACTTCGGCGGCCAGTTCGGTTCGTTTACAAACGCCTTCTTCGAATCGGTATCCGGTTTCACCACCACCGGGTCATCAATCCTGACTGATATTGAAGCGGTTTCAAAAGGGGTCTTGTTCTGGCGCAGTCTGATTCAATGGTTTGGTGGAATGGGCATCATTGTGCTGTCGGTGGCGATATTACCTTTTCTGGGGGTCGGCGGCATGCAGCTATACAAGGCCGAGGTGCCCAGCCCGGTGCCGGACAAACTCAAACCGCGGATCAAAGACACCGCCATGATCATGTGGAAGGTGTATGTCCTGATTTCACTGGCCGAGGTGGTGTTCCTGATGCTCGGCGGCATGACGCTTTACGATGCCCTCTGCCACACATTCACGACCATGCCCACCGGCGGTTTCTCCACCAAGAACACCTCCGTGGCCCATTATGACAGCGTTTACATCGACATGGTGATCGTGTTTTTCATGGTTCTGGCCGGGATCAATTTCTCGTTGCATTATCAAATGCTGCGCGGCAGGACATTGGCGTTCTGGCGCGATTCGGAGTGCCGTTTTTTCCTGGCCGCCGTGCTGGTGCTGACAGTGCTCGTCAGTTTCGATATTTATGGTGATGTTTACACACGCATCGGCGAGGCGTTTCAATACGGCTTTTTTCAAGTGGTCTCCATCGTCACCACCACCGGCTTTGCCACGGCAGACTACGAACAATGGCCGGCCATGAGCCAATTGATTTTACTATTGTGCATGTTTTTGGGGGCCTCGGCCGGTTCCACCGGCGGCGGCATGAAGTGCCTGCGGATCATGCTGGTTTTCAAGTATTGCTACAAGGAACTGTTTTCACTGATCCATCCCCACGCCGTGACCCAAATCAAGATCGGCGGCAAATCGGTTCCCGAAGACGTCATGCGCAGCGTGCTCGGATTTTTAGCCCTGTATATGGGCCTGTTTGCCGTCTGTTCCGTCATCCTGGCCGGCCTGGGCGTCGATTTTGTCACCTCATTTGCGGCGATCGTGGCCACCATCGGCAATATCGGGCCCGGCTTCGGTTTGGTGGGGCCCACGGAAAATTTTGCCATGATACCGGATATGGGCAAATGGCTTCTGGTTTGGTGCATGCTGTTGGGACGCCTGGAAATTTATACGGTGATCATACTGTTGGTGCCTGAGTTTTGGCGCAAGTAGGTGGATTGGAAACTCAGGGCTCAGGGTAACGACATTTGGAAATCGTCCAGTTGGTGGGCACGGCCCAACCTGCCTGCTATTGCCGTTGGGTAGAATTGTAGTGGGCCATGCCCACCAGACTGAGCTGTTTTGACCAGACCTGCTCTCCAATATGGTTTCGCCCGGTATTTTTTCGCATCAAAAACCGCGAGAAAAATACAGACAGCGTGTCAAGCGTCTTAAGCTTTACGCATGGCAAAAAATATTTTTTTATGTGTTTTTGGTGTTGACAACAACCGAATTAGCCGCTAAATAGTTGGCTTCTTTGACTCGAGGGCCGTTAACTCAGTCGGTAGAGTATCTGCCTTTTAAGCAGAGAGTCGCTGGTTCGAGCCCAGCACGGCCCACTCAAATAGAGTGCTTAGCACGTCCCCATCGTCTAGCCTGGTCCAGGACACCGGCCTTTCACGCCGGCAACAGGGGTTCAAATCCCCTTGGGGACGCCAACAATATTAAAGGCTTACAAATGACTTTATTTGTAAGCCTTTTTTTTGTGCCCCGGCTCCGTACCTTTACATTCACGGCCGATCTTGCTATAGACCGCAGGAACTATTGACAAATTGAAGGTTCCTGTGACTTAATTGTTAAAATTCAGGCTACGCCGTACAACCTGTCTTCAAGGTCGTATCAAGCATCTTTGTTGCCTACTGGCCGTCACCATTTTTCTTCAAACCAATCCCGTAATGAACTCAAATGCTACCATGAACCAGGCTGGACAGCGGGGTTTCTGGATCGATCTGATAAAATTTTTGTGTTTGTCCGGTCTGCTTATCTGGCTGCTGGTCCGCGGCACCGAGCAATTGGGCTACTATTGGCAGTGGTACCGCGTGCCTCGCCTGGTCGGTGAGTTTCTTGACGGCCGTTTCATTGCCGGTCCGCTATTGCAAGGCTTGGCGGTCACGCTAAAAATCACCGGATTGAGCCTGGTGTTGGCTACTCTTTTCGGTCTCACAGCCGCGATCCTGCGATTGTCCAATTCGTTTCTGGGACGCGCCCTGGCCCGCATCTATCTGGAAACCATTCGCAACACGCCGCTTTTGGTCCAGCTTTTTTTTATCTATTTTGTGGTCGCACCGGTATTTGAACTGGGGCGGTTCACTTCTGCCGTGCTGGCCCTGAGTTTGTTCGAAGGCGCCTATGCATCGGAGATTTTTCGGTCCGGGATCGTGTCCATCGAGCGAGGGCAGTGGGAAGCGGCGTCCAGTCTGGGAATGAACGGCGTTGAAACCTACCGTTATGTCATTCTGCCACAGGCAATCCGGCGGATCGTGCCGCCGCTGACCAGTCAGTCGATCGCTTTGATCAAGGATTCGGCCCTGGTGAGTACCATTGCGGTGTATGACTTGTCGATGCGGGCCCAGGCGATTATCGCCGAAACCTATCTGGTGTTTGAAGTCTGGTTTGTGGTGGCGGCAATCTATTTGTTGTTTACCCTGTCGCTGTCCGGCGCCGTGCATTTTTTACAACGATACATGCGTATTGCGAATAGTTAACGGAGAGTAAAAGTAAAAGGAGGCAAGCTGATGAAACTGATAAAAACGTGTTGGGTGTTGCTCTGTGTGTTGTGCCTGCTGTTGACGGCCGCGCCGGTGTCGGCCGGTAAAATGCAACGGCAGCTTGTGCAGGAAAGCACGGTGGAACAGGTCCTGAAACGGGGGGTGTTGCGCGTGGGGATGGATACGTTTGTCCCCTGGGCCATGAAGGACAAAACCGGTAACCTGATCGGCTTTGAAATCGATGTGGCCACACGGCTGGCCAAAGATATGGGAGTGAAAGTGCAATTCGTCCCCACCAAATGGTCCGGCATCATCCCGGCCCTGTTGTCCGGCAAGTTCGATGTGATCATTGGTGGAATGGGCATTATTCCGTCGCGGAACTTGAAAGTTAATTTTACCCAGCCTTATGACTATTCGGGCATGTCGCTGGTGGCCGGGAAAAAACTGGCGGCCGGTTTCAAGACCCTGGCGGACTTCAACCGGCCGGATGTGGTGCTGGCGGTAAAACTCGGCGCCACTTCCGAAATGGCGGCGCGCAAGTTCATGCCCAAAGCCACGTTACGTCAATTTGACGGTGAGGCGCAGATTTTTCAGGAAGTAATCAACGCGAGAGCCCACGCCGCCGTGGCCTCGGCGCCCACACCGGCATTCCGGGCCATTGAGAATCCGCAAACACTATTTTTGCCCATCAAAGATACCTTCACCAAGGAACCGATCGGCTTTGCCGTGCGCAAGGGGGACCCGGATACGCTCAACTACTTCAATAACTGGATTCAGTATGTCGCCGCCGAAGGGTGGCTGGCCGAACGCAAACAGTATTGGTTCCAGACCCAGGACTGGAAGGGGATGTTGGAGTAGGGGAGACTTTAAATTTGAAACTCGAAATTTGAAATTTGAAACCGGGCCATGGCTGCTGCCGCCCGCCCGCTCCTTCTGGTCCTGGATTGCGGTGGTGGCCAATGGCCCCGACAGCCGATAGATTTGATTTCCGAACGGACACGAATAACCCCACTTGATGTTATTCTGGGCGTCTTGCTGCTGGCAGGCGCCCTTTTCGTGTTTCAACGCATGGCCATGCAACTGCAATACGAGTGGCGTTGGGCAACCATCTGGCAGTATCTGTTTCGTTATGATGACGCGTCGGACCGCTGGGTGGCCAATTATTTGATGAAAGGATTTTACACGACCATTCGCCTGAGTCTCTGGGGGACGCTGCTGGCAACCCTGATCGGCACCGGGTTGGGGTTGGCCCGGGTCAGCACACGGCTCTTTCGCCGGATGGTGGGTACAACCTACGTGGAACTGATCCGCAATCTGCCGCCCTTGGTGTTGATTTTCATCGTCTATTTTTTTATCAGCGATCAGATCATGCCGTTGTTGCGAATTCAGGACTGGGTTGAAGCCGCGTCGCCGCCGACACGGGCGGTACTTGAGTTTCTCTTCGGACCATCCGAACTGGTGTCGACCTTCATGGCCGCCATGGTCACCCTGGCCCTGTTCGAAGGCGCCTACATCACCGAAATTGTGCGGGCCGGCATTCAGTCGATTGAAAAGGGCCAGTGGGAAGCATCCGCCGCCATGGGGTTTTCCTACCGGGGCCAAATGCTTCACGTAATATTGCCTCAGGCGGTGCGGCGCATCCTGCCGCCGTTGGCCGGGCAGTTTATCTCCACCATCAAAGATTCCGCCATTGTCTCGGTGATCTCCATCCAGGACCTGACCTTCCAGGGCATGGAGTTGATGGCGGCCACCTACATGACTTTTGAAATCTGGATCACCATCACCCTGCTTTACCTGCTGTTGACGCTATCCTGTTCCCTGGCGATCCGTTGGCTGGAAAAGTTTATTAACCGGCATCGGTTCTATGCATAAGGGCCCGCGCAAAAACGTCGAAACCAATGCACCGTTTTTTTAAAGTCCGCCAATTTTCGGCCGATATAGCATAAATGGGAAGCTAACGTGGCCGGGACAAACTGATCTTTAGTTTCATGTGTTTCTAAAGGCTATGATCCTGCCGATGTTACGTTAAGGGCTCAGAACCAATGGTAAGGAGTATAGAAACATGAAAAAAATCAGTTCGGTTGTTTTGGCAGGTCTTTTGTTATTCGCGGTGACGTCAGCACCCGTGTTTGCCGCCGGCAAGGTTTTGGTCGTGCACAGTTATCATGCCGAATACAGTTGGGTTCAAGGACTCGATACCGGGATGGACCAGGTCCTTCAAGCGTCCGGGATTACTGTGGAAAAGTTTTACATGGACACCAAAAGAAAAGCGTCCGATGAGTGGAAAGTCAAAACCGGGCAGATGGCCGTCGAAAAGATGCTGGCCATGAAACCGGATGTGGTGATTACCACCGATGACAATGCGCAGGCCTTTTTTGCCAAAAATTATGCTGGCAAGAGCGATATCCAGTTTGTTTTCACCGGTGTGAATGGTGATCCGGACAAGTATGGATTTCCAGCGGCCAACGTAACCGGAATTTTGGAAAGAGCCTACGCCGACCAAACTCTTGATTTATTGAAAAGCTTTATGCCGCAGATTAACGCGGTGGTCTATCTGGCCGACGACAGCGCCACCGCCGATCTGATTACTCCCCGTATTCAGGCTCAGGCCAAAAACGGCAAACTCCCCATCGCCGTCAATAGTTTCGAAAGACCCTCCACGTTTGATCAATGGAAGACGGTTGTCAAAAAATACGACCAGGATCCTTCCATTGGCGCTTTCCTGATTCCTCTGTACTTGACCGTCAAGGTCGCTGAAAACGGCGATCGTGTCCCGCCCAAGGAGGTTATGCAGTGGATCGTCGCCAACACCGATAAGCCGGTTGTCGGCCTGTGGCCGTTCTCAACCGATCACGGTGCGCTGTGTGCGGTGGTCGTGGATCCGGTGGAACACGGTCGCGTGGCCGGTGAGATGGCCGCCAAGATTATTAAAGGCAAAAAAGCCGGTGACGTTGAAATGGCGACCAACAAGGAAGGGTACGTGATCTTCAATATCACCACCGCCAAGGCCAAGGGCGTCGATATCCCTTACGAATTGCTGGAAAGCGCCAATAAAATTATCGAGTAACGAGTAATCCGGAATTTTCCATATGGTGTCTTTGGGCGAACCGGTGTTTTCTGCGACGCTGCCCGGAACATCTGAACTGTCGGCAATTAAAGGGGGAGCGTTCATCTGATGTGATGTTGCCTAAACCGGTATCGAATTACCGATGCCGGTCTGCCGGTATTGTGCGAGTTACAAAGGTTTTGTTACTAATGAAGCTTAATCTGAAGAATAAATTCTTATTGACTATCATCGCTTTGATTACTGCCTGTTTAAGTGTTTCAACGACAATCTTCTATTTTAATTTCAAAGGGGCATTGTTTCAAACCGTAACCGGCCAGATCGAGCAGACGACTGCCAATACGGTCGATATGATGGCCCGTTGGTTCAAAGATCGCAGGCTTGATCTGAACACGTGGAGCAAACAAAAGATATTTACTACGGCCCTGCAGGATTCTTTTTTGGGAGAGTCCGCCCGCAAAGGCGCCGGCAAACTGTTGGCCGAGATTAAAAACGGTTATGGATACTATGAAAATATCTGCATTGCCAACCTCAAAGGAGAATTAATCGCTGCTGCCGACGGATCGGTTTTGGGTAAAATCAACGTTCAGCAACAGGATTATTTCCAAATTGCGTTAACCGGCCAACCAGCGGTTTCCGCTGCGCAGCATAGTGAAGCCTCCGGAGACCCCATCTTTGTTTTTTCCGTACCGCTGAAGGTGAAAGGCAAGGTGGCCGGTGCTTTGATCAGTTATGTCGATTTGACGGTATTTAGCCGGCTCTTCATCGATACCATTGAGGTCGGCAGTACCGGATATGCTTACATGTTCGACGATCAAGGTTTTGTTATCGCCCATCCGGATAAATCCAACCTGTTCAAGTTGAACCTGAACAGCTTCGATTTCGGCCGGGAAATGATCGCCATGGTTGAAGGCTTGCTGATCTATACGTTTAAAGGGATGGAAAAGCTTGTCGTGTTTCAGAAATTTGAAGAAATGGGCTGGACCGTTGGCATTGGCGCTGGTACGCATGAACTTCTGGCGCCGGTCAGGCGTTTGGGATTGATCATTTTGGCGATAGGCGTCGGTTTTTTTGTGATTGCCAGTGCGATTACCATATTCATAGTGCGATCGATCGTTCGGCCGGTCAATCAAATTGTTGCGGATTTAAACCAAGGTGCGGATCAGGTTGATGCCGCCTCCAGTGAAGTGTCCAGCGCCAGCCAGGTCCTTGCGGGCGGTGCATCGCAACAGGCGTCTTCAATTGAAGAAACCTCGGCGGCTCTGGAGGAGATCGCCTCCCGGGTGCGGCAAAATGCCGATAATGCGCAGCAAGCCAATACAATCATGAAACAGACTAACGGTGCGGTCGATCACGCCAACCAATCGATGTTGCGGTTAACCACATCCATGGACAAAATTAATCGCGCCAGTGAAAAAACGTCGCGGATTGTCAATACCATTGAAGGTATCGCTTTCCAGACCAATCTGTTGGCGCTCAATGCGGCCGTAGAGGCGGCCAGGGCCGGTGAGGCCGGGGCCGGATTTGCCATTGTTGCCGACGAGGTCCGCAACCTGGCCATGCGCACGTCGCAGGCGGTCAAAGACACCACCGGGTTGATTGCAGAGACCGTGCAACGGGTAAGCGACGGCGCGAAACTGGTCCAGGGAACCAATGACGCGTTTTCATCGGTTACGGCAAGCGCCTCCAAAGTCAGTGCATTGATTGATGAGATTTCCAGTGCTTCCGACGAGCAATCCAAAGGCATCAATCAGGTCAATGTGGCCATTAACGCGATGGATGACATTGTCCAACAAACCGCGGCCTCGGCCGAAGAGTCGGCCTCAGCCTCTGAAGAGTTGAATGCTCAGGCCGTCCAGATGAAGCATTCAGTGGATGATCTGGTCGTGATCGTCAAAGGCGCGGACCGCAACGGGAAACGTAAGCGTTCGGATGCGGGGCGGCGAGAGGACACCTTGATTGAAGCGCCAGACGTTTGGTCACACCGCAACGCCGTGTGGGAGTCGACTGTTGAAAAAGAATGAAACGGCTATCGGCGCAGCCGTGCGAATTATTGCCGAAGAGTTGGCGGAAAATAGTGTTGGGACATTTTATTTTTTTGCGGCCCTGAATCCACCATTTCCGGATAAACTCAATTTAACGACCCGCGTCTTTGCGTTGAAGCCAGGCTTTGATCTTTTGGCTCAAATCCCGCGCATTGACCGGCTTGGCAATATAATCATTCATGCCGATATCAAGGCACTTATCGATGGTGCCCTGCATTGTGTTGGCGGTCATGGCAATTATGGGGATATTGCGATAGGCGTGGTTTGAACTGCGAATGGCGCGGGTGGTGTCATAGCCATCCAGAGAGGGCATTTGAAGATCCATCAGGATCAGGTCGAAGGTTTTCTGGGCCAACTGTTGCAATGCTTCAACACCGTTGGCTGCCACTTGAGCCTGGTAACCGAATTTACTCAACATAAACAGGGTCACTTCCTGATTGATGGCATTGTCTTCGACCAGCAGGATAGTTGCCGGGTGACTGTAATCGGCAGCCGCGATGGTTTGCCCGGCAGCGGCGGCAACGTCCGGCTCCGGTATCGTGGCGCGTGATGATGCATGCTGGTCCGCGATTGGTAAGGTAATCGTAAACCAGAAAGTGGCGCCGTGTCCCTGCTGACTTTTAAAGCCGATTTGACCCCCCATTACTTCAACGAGCTGCTTACAGATCGCCAATCCAAGCCCCGTTCCGCCGTATTGCCGGGTGGTTGAACTGTCCACCTGGGAGAATGGTTTGAACAGGCGCTTATGCCGTTGCACCGGAATACCGATACCGGTGTCCTTTATGGAAAAGAAAATTTCGATCTGATCGTGTTTTTTTTGCCGTATTGTTGCCTGAACCGATATCTCGCCGGCAGGTGTGAATTTGACGGCATTGTTGAGCAGGTTGAGCAGTACTTGCCGCAAGCGGTTCGGGTCACCGATGACCGGTGCTTTCAGCGCCGGATCCACAGAGCAGTGCAACGCCAGGCCTTTTTCCACAATTTTAAAGGAGATCGAATCGATTACTTCTTTGAGAATCGCAGGCAAATCGAAGCGCAATGTCTCCAGTTCCATTTTACCGGCTTCGATTTTCGAAAAATCGAGAAGATCGTTGATGATGTGCATGAGCGCCTGCGCGCTCGACTCGATCGTCTGCACGTAATCCCGCTGTTCTCGATCCAGATTTGTGTCCAGCAGTAACGACGTCATGCCGATGACCCCGTTCATGGGGGTGCGGATCTCATGACTCATATTGGCCAAAAAATCACTTTTGGCCTGGTTGGCATTTTTCGCCTGATCGGCCATCTCCCGCGCTTTGAGAATGGACTGTTCCAACTTCGTATTGCTATCGCGCAGTTCGCGGGTACGCGCTTGGATTATGGTCTCTTGCTTTTCAAATAGGAGCGAATTGCGCAATACCAGGGCTACGATGGTTGACATCAACCCGAGTAAACTGACGACCTCGTCAATGCGCCGAAAATCCGGCAGATTCAGCAACAGCAGGGCTCCGACGTTGATTGCGCCGATCTTGAGCGGTACCCCGATGGACAGTTCGCTTTTCAATTCCGATAACAAGGTTTCGGCTTCGCCGCTACCTTGTTGGGTGTTCCAGGCCATGGGGGTATCCGAGTTGCTGATCAAACGGATCAACCGGACGGCTTGGGACGATTCGGCAATAGTTCGCCGCCGCTCCGGTTCCACACAAACCAGACCTTGGCCGTATTGCGCGGCACCATCCGTGTAATGGGAAATGATTACAGTGCGCGCGCCGGTTACCTCACGAAATTGACTCGTCAAATAACGACCCAGCGCCTTGGGACAATCGGCATCCGGCAGCGCCTTTTCAAGGATATGAAAGGTCATGGCCTGGAATGCCCGCGAAAATATGTGATTTTGTGAATCGGTTTTTCCGGACATTAACGTATCTCTTCTGTCAACCCCCGCATTGCGTTGCGAATACCGTTAATAAGACAATCCGTCTTTATGGGCAGCACTTCGCATTTTAAACCGGTGTACTGTGAGATCGCTTTGAGATGATCGGAGGGAACCGGCACGTAACCCGAATCAAGATACACGATCTTGTCATGCATGTCCTGCATAAAATCCGGGGCGATATCGGCGGTCAAACCAAGTTCTGTTTCGAATACCTTTTGCCATTTGTAGGTCCATTCCGGCAATAGAAAAAACGCTTTCTGCTTGCGCAGGGTGTGATAGCGCGCAGGTCCCAGGAAGATTTCGACGCAATTTGATCCGGATACGCGCCCCACCCCCGGCAGGGCCTCCTGCTGCTGCATGAACGCGTGACAGTCCCCGTATACCAGCAGGACATGACGACCAGGGGGCGAATCGGGACCGATTAGCGTGTCGATGTGAAGGTGCAGTTTTTCAGGATGCATGTGCAACATGGAGTCCGTATAGTGGGTCGGTAAATTGAATTTGCCGTTGTTGCGCAACTGTTCCAGTGCTTCGCGAAAAACGGAACAGGCCAGGCAGATGCTTTTGGTGGCAGTTGGGGACATTGTCACAATTGCGTTGTGTAAGTTTCGGCTGCTTCCCGGATTGCGAGAAGGTTTTCAATTGGGGTGTCATACGGAACATCGCCACCTGCCGTGCCCAGAATAAAATGGGGGTCATTTTGCTGTTCGCGCAACGTCGACGCACATTTTTTTTTAATCTGCGCGACATTTTCACGATCCAGGCGTTGGCCTTCCAAGTTGCCGATCAATACCGACTTGTTATTGAGAATCTTCCGGGCCTGGGTCAGTGATTCACCGGCGCTGATCGCGAAACCGGCGACATTGGGAAAATTCGCCAGCCACGGCAAGGCCGGCACCAACGCTGCGCCGCCGGAGTGCACAACCAATGGACCGCTAACCTGCTCAAAGGCCCTGCGAAGGACCGGCAGTAGCGTTTTTTTGATAATCTGTGATGTGACGACTCTGGGGCTGATCAATGCGATGGGGGTTACCACAAACGTCGCCCCCGCTTTCAAAAAAGCATTGGCCCGTGACACAAAGTAGGGCAGCGTTATTGCCAACATGGCTTCGGCGGCCTGTGGATTGAAAAGCAGCATCTCGATCCATTTTTCTAGTGTCAGGATCATGGCCGGCAAGTCGATGGGACTGGTGGCGATGGCGGCGATCGGCACTTCCCGGCCGTGTTCGGTAGCCATCAGGCGCACGGCATCATTAAAAAAGAGCGGAATCGGGTGGGCATCAATATCGGGCACAACCAAACGGGCGATGTCCTCGGCCGCCGCGACAGCCGGGCGGTGCAGGTTGGGCGGCTGTTTGTCGTAGTAACGAATTTGGCTGCCAAAGGCCGCGCCTTCCAGCGGCAGGCATAGCGGGCCGAATAAGATATCCGCACCGATCGTTTCACGCACGCTCCTTTGGCCGCGGGCGTATGCCGTGGCGTCGGTGTAGTAGGCGGGCAAGGGACAGTTGGTCAACCTGGCACCGTAAAGGCTCAGGGGCAAACTTACGGGCGGGCGGTCCGCCGGTTTACCCTGGATTGCGGCCAGCACACGCTCGATACTGGTCATTGGGCACCTCGCAATGGGTGGTCATTTAATAACGATTTCATTATTTCGGGCGCCTCGATGGCGTTGGTGGCGGTTGCGTCGCCACCGACCTCTTCAACCAATTCGGGACGTATTTTAAAAATGGCGCCTCCCACCGCTAATTTAATCGAATCGGTCAAACCCCGCCCGTCGATTTCCGAACGCAGTTTTTTAATATTCACCGCCGTATTATGCATCATGGCTGAAACACCGATGATCGGGGCGCCGACGGCCAAGGCTTTATCGACAAATTCACCGGCCACAACATCGTTGCCCAAATCATGGACATCCCATCCGGCCATGCGCAAAAACGTCCCTACAAGTTTGCGGCCTAAAGCGTGGTAGTCGTCTTCGATATTGCCCAGAACCAAGGGCGTTTTGGCAACCGCCTGCCGGGCGTTTTGAGGGGTTTCCGCGGTAACCTTGATCATAATGTCCTCGGCAATGCGGGCCGCCACGTAGCCGTGAGCGATACTGATATCGGTATCATGGACCCAGCGATCACCGAACATGATCAGCACCGGTTCCAGCAGCGAAACCATCGTTTTTTTATACCCGTGAATGCGGGCCAGCCCGGCCAGCAGGTTTTTGGCGCCGTTTTGATCCGCGGTCAAAAGAAACTGCAACAATTCGTCCTGATGGTTTTCCATGAGATATGTCCTTATTGGGTTGGATCGCAATCAATCTGTCAGGCGCTTTAGCCTGCGCGGTGCAGCAAGAACGATTAGAATTTGGAGTGGTTCGGTTGGCTTCGGATTGAACACTGTCTTTCGGGGGGCGGTGGAAATTTCTAAGGCGCTGCGGTGAATTCATTCAAATATAAAAATAATTTGTTTCTGATGGGCGATAGTACCTTTATTTGGGGCATAGAATAATTAAGTTTTTTCGGGGAATCAAGGGGTCTTGACCGGTTTCCTGCCACGGATTATTGAGATAAAGAACGCAATCGTCGTCAGGTTATCCGCCTTGATGATTCTTCTCATGGTCCTGGCGGCATTTTTTACACTCAAAATGCCAACGGCTGCCGGCAAAGGTGCTTTTGATGCCCCAGGCTTTTTCGCCGATCGGTAATTCTTCACCACAGGAGCCACACCGATTGGCGAATTTTAATGTCATCAGTTTGAACTTTGCCGTTCGTCTCATACGGTTTCAAAGATCCATGTTGGTGATAAGCAATGGTGTAGAAAAAGAAGTGCTTTCAAAAAACAGACAGTAATTGTTTTTTGAAAGCATCTCCAGACGAATGTAAGTGCGATATGCGGGACGGTTAGTGTGGCGTTTTATCTTTGGCGTATTTGTCTAGTTTGCCGAGTTTTTCAATCGGCATTTCTTCCAACGGTCCGCGTACTAGTTTCTCCATGCCGATTTGTTCTAGTACGCTTTCCCTAACTACCCAGCCGAACCCTAAGCTTTCGAAGAATAATATTCTCGGTTTGTTCATGTTTAATGCCCCCTCATCGGTTAATTACGCTGGTCCGTTAATTTGGTTGCGTTAAATTAAACATCGGCAGATAGATTTTTTTCTTTATGCGATAGTGCGTCTTTTTTTAATTTCGATCATTTACTTGGATGCCTACGCCCTGCCAAATCAACTACTGCCACCGGCATTGGGAACGAATCCGGCGTCTATAAAAAAAGGCTGCCGTGCGCTGATTTGCTGTATCGGAGTCGTCGGGTGCTGAATCCTCCCCCTCCCACCGACAATCCATTGAGCCCATTGAAATGAAAAGTGGAAAAGAAAAAAAGGGCCGATTTTCAGCGCCACACCAGTCTGGAGTTGTTGACGATCGTCCCCAATATCAGCCCAAACATCGCCCAGAATTCCCAATCCCGCCAAAAGTAACCCAAATCATACATGAGCATGATCGTCCCAACGACAAGTGCCAGATTTGCAATAAATTTAAACATGTTGGTAGCCCCTTTTGGTTCATTGCGTGTCAATGGCCAGGATAAGGCAGCAACTCCTATGCCATTTTAATTTGTGATAATTTCCAAAAGATTTCAATAAATTATAGGGAGTGAAGGCTGTTGGGGATGGATAAGCGTCAATTACCTGTCGAATTTGTCCGCCCCGGTGGGCGTCTGACCGTTTGACCCGTACCTGTTGAAACCTTTTTGATGTTATCGGCAAGTCAGGCATATCCTTTATGATTTTATCCCTTGAGCCGCAGGCATTGACAGGATTTGGGCAGGGGAGGTGGGGTGAGGCGGCAAGATCGGGAACCACAGGTGCGCAGACGGCCGGAAGCGGTTCCCAGGCAAACACGGCAGCGGTCATCGCTGCAATGCTGACACGCAAAACAACCCGGACACGGATGTTTTCGAGAACCAACCGCGTTGCTGTCCGGGACATAGACTTTGCCCGGCAGGCCCTTGACAATTGTAAATCCCATCGGCGATTCAACAATCATATCGCAAGCCGCTGGTTGAAAAAACATTCGGTTTGCGCCAGCCAGCGGGCAGTGCACGATTTTATAGTGTCCATCCGGAAATAGCATCTTTTGGCCCAGGCCGGCTTTCTCACGAATTTGAAATAATGGCGTAGCCATTCATGTTTTTGCGACGTAGCAGGGCTACGCCTGCGGTTTCAAATTCGTTGCGGCTTTGGCCTGAACGAAAATCTACTATTTCCGGATGGACACTTGCTATAATTCAGCGTTTTGCAGCAATCGCTGAATATCGGTTTGATTGACAATATCGGTGAACATATCACTGATGAGCTTGTCGGCGTCGCGAGTGCCGATCAATTTGAGCCGCTCGGCGTTGCCCTGGGCGTTTTGCCGCGACCGGACCCGGTCGTCTTTGATGATTCGGATCTCGTACTCAAGATTGACGCGCCACTTAAGCTCGTCAAGTTCAAGGTAAAACGTATCCAGGGCAATTTCAAATACGGGGGTTTGCGGTGCGGCTGTTTTGACGGTTTGTGCGCCCATGTTCTCGATCCGTTTTTTGAAGGTTTCGATGAACAGGGTGTCCAGGTCGAGCCGGCCGACAAATACATCCTGTTGTTCCGGTTGGGTCATGCGCAGATCAAAAATTCCGGTGAAGTAGCGGAAGTGTTTGCGCGCCTGAGGACCGAATATAACCTTGTTCGTCCGGCGATCGTTGAAACGAACGTGGAATTCTCGATTTTCGGCCAGTTGGGGAGCTTGCATCAACCGATAGTTGATTTCAATGTAGGATCGTCCGCCGCAACCCATAAGGATTAACAGCGTGATCGGCAAACACAGGCGCAAAAGCGTCAAGCGGGTGGTGCGGTAATCGATCATGGTACTCTCCTTGGATTATCGGAAGGCTCAGTGCCGCTTAAATGCCTTTCCCTACCGCTTCCTTCCGGCGTCTGTCAAGTAAAAGCCAAGTAATTCGGTGCGTTTTGAACCGGACAGGCGACTGCCGGAAGACTGCGGCTGTATCTTTTTGCTTGCATCCGGCCGGCCCACTATGTTAACTGGAATTCATAATTTGTGCTAAATCCATATTTGGTGAATGTTGTTCATATTCTGACTAGTAAACTTCTTGCCTGCTTTCAAACCGGTCGATTCAATAGCTTCTCACATTGTATGCATGCCACGATGGATGAGCACTAACAAACCGCAATAGGAGGATTGCCATGAAGCGACGGGAAACGATCAGCGTCAAGGTGTTGGCAGTGGTTTGCATGAGTTTTTTTCTGATTGTCGGGATGTGGGGCTGTGGCGACTCAGGCAAGGTCAGCGAATTGCAGGGCAAGATCGCCGAGCTGGAAAAACAACTGGCGACCAAAGATCAACCGGCCCCTGCGGCCGCCACGGCGGGCAGCACCCTGAATGCCGTGCGCACCAAGGGTTTCATCCAGGCCGGTGTCAACGGTGACCTTTTCGGCTTCGGCAAGCCGGACGAAAAAGGGGTGTGGCGCGGACTCGATGTGGATACGGCGCGCGCCATTGCGGCAGCGGTTTTCGGTGACGCCGACAAGGTCAGGTATACGCCGTTGACCGCCAAAACCAGGTTCACCGCGCTGCAGTCCGGTGAAATCGACGTTCTGACCCGCAATTGCACGCAGACTCTGAGCCGTGATACCGCGCTGGGCCTCGATTTCGCCCAGGTTAACTATTACGACGGCCAGGGATTTCTGATCCCGAAAAAATTGGGCGTTAAAAGCGCCAAGGAACTCGACGGCGCTTCCGTGTGTGTGTTGCCGGGGACCACCACGGAACTGAACGTGGCTGATTTCTTCCGGGCCAACGGCATGCAGATGAAACCGGTGGTCATTGAAAACACGGCCGAATTGGCCAAAGCGTTTTTTGCCGGCCGGTGTGACTGCCTGACTTCCGATGCTTCCCAACTGGCCGGCATCCGCGCCGTGGCCTCGAATCCCAAAGACTACATCATTTTACCTGAAATCATCTCCAAGGAACCCCTCGCGCCGGCCGTCCGGCATGGCGACAACCAGTGGAAGGATATTGTCAGCTATTCGGTGTGGGCGTTGATCGCCGCCGAGGAAATGGGGATTACTTCCCAAAACGTCGACGCCATGCGCACCAGCAGTGATCCCAAGATCAAGCGCTTTCTCGGCGCCAGTCCGGGCAATGGCAAGGCCCTCGGCCTTTCCGAAAACTGGGCTTACAATATCGTCAAACAGGTCGGCAACTACGGTGAGATCTTCGCGCGCAATGTCGGCGTCGACACCCCGCTGGGCATCGAGCGCGGCCTGAATGCGCTATGGACCAACGGCGGTTTGATGTACGCGCCGCCTTTTAAATGATCGGTCGACTCGTTACAGAATTGCGGCAGTCGGCGGACTGATGCCCCCGACCGCCGCAGTTATCACCGACTTAAGGACCGGAATCCGGGGCTTTTTTTTTCGCGGCCCGAACTGTCACCAAACCGGAGCAACACCGGCATGCATGACGCCCCCCCTTCGAGAAAAGTGCCTTTTCTGAATGATCCGGCCAACCGGTCCATTATTTACCAGACCGGCGTGCTGCTCATGGTCGGCGTGCTGAGCTACTACCTGATCTCCAATACCCTTGCCAACCTGGATCGACAAAATATCGCCACCGGCCTGGGTTTTTTGCAAAAGGAAGCCTCCTTTGAGATCGGTGAATCCCCGATCCGCTATTCGGCCGCCGACACCTACGCCAGAGCCCTTGCCGTCGGTGTGCTGAACACCTTGATCGTCTCGTTTATCGGAATCGCGCTCACCGTCATCCTGGGTACGCTCATTGGCGTGGCCCGGTTGTCGGGCAACTGGTTGGTGTCGCGTATCGCCGCGATCTACATCGAAGTCTTCCAGGATATTCCGGTGCTGCTGCAACTTTTCTTCTGGTATGCCTTTTTTTACGAAGCATTGCCCGGTCCCCGGCAGGCAGTGAACCCGCTCAGCGGTGTCTTCTTGAGCAATCGTGGACTGGTCTTTGCGATTCCGGTGTATCACCCGGCCTATGCCGGCATGGGCCTGGCTCTGCTAATCGGCGGTGTGGCCGTGCTGCTGCTTAAACGATGGGCGCACAAACGGCAGGATCGCACCGGGCAGACCTTTCCGGTGCTGCCGGTTTGCCTGGCCGTTGTTGCCGGATTGCCGGTGCTCACATGGTGGCTGGCCGGCGCCCCCACCCAAATGAACGTGCCGGTCTTAAAGGGGTTTAATTTCCAGGGCGGGTTGAATATCAGCCCCGAGTTCAGCGCCCTGTTACTCGGCCTGGTCTTGTATACCGCGGCCTTTGTGGCTGAAGTGGTGCGGGCCGGCATCCAGTCGGTCAGTCGCGGCCAGACCGAGGCCGCCATGGCCATCGGCCTGAAACCGGGCCAGATCCTGAATCTGGTAATCCTGCCGCAAGCCCTGAGGGTCATCATCCCGCCGCTGACCAGCCAGATGCTCAACCTGACGAAAAACAGCTCGTTGGCCGTGGCCATCGGATACCCCGATTTTGTTTCCGTGGCCGGAACCACCATCAATCAGACCGGTCAGGCCATCGAAGGGGTGGCCCTGATCATGATCGTTTACCTGTGTTTCAGTCTCGCCACGTCGGCGTTCATGAATTGGTACAATAAAAAAATGGCCCTGGTTGAGAGATAGCCGTATCATGCAAACCGTTGCCCCCCAAAGTGCATCGACCCAACTCAAACCGCCGGTGACCAGTGTCGGCGTTATAGGGTGGGTCAAATCAAACCTTTTTAATGGTTGGTTCAACTCGTTGCTGACCCTTGTCTGTGGTTATCTGATATTCAGAACCGTGCCGCCGTTTTTCAAGTGGGCCGTCGTCGACAGCCTGTGGTTTTCAACCAGCGAAGCCTGCCGAAACGCCGACGGCGCCTGCTGGTCGATTATCCCGGCCAACATTCGGTTTATCACCTTCGGTTTTTTCCCATCCGAACAGCAGTGGCGACCGCTGCTGGCCATGGTCATCCTGGTGGTGCTGCTGTTCTACAGCCAAAACCGCAAGCGTTGGCGCAAAAGCCTGGCTTACATCTGGGCGCTGGCGCTGGTTGCCATGGGCCTGCTGATGAAGGGGGGGCTGTTCGGCCTGCCGGCCGTGGATAGCGCCCAGTGGGGTGGACTGCCCCTGACCCTGCTGCTGTCGGTGTTCGGCTTGACCGCCGCCTACCCGTTGGGGGTTGTGCTGGCCCTGGGGCGTCAGTCGCGCATGCCGGCTGTTAAATCGTTGTGCGTGGTCTATATCGAACTGATCCGGGGGGTGCCCTTGATCAGCCTGTTGTTCATGTCTTCCGTGGTGTTTCCACTTTTTCTACCGGAAGGCGTGACGGTGAATAACATCCTGCGGGCGCAGGTGGCCATCATTCTTTTCACGGCAGCCTACATCGCCGAGGTCGTGCGCGGCGGGTTGCAGGGCATGTCCAAGGGGCAGTACGAAGCGGCCGAGTCGCTGGGGCTCAATTACTACCAGACCATGCGGTTGATCATTTTGCCTCAGGCGCTTAAAATCGTCATACCGCCCACGGTCAGCATCCTGATCTCCGCGTTCAAGGATACGTCGCTGGTGGTTATCATCGCGCTGTTCGATCTGCTCAAGACCACCCAGAGCGTGTTGTCCGACCCCCAATGGCGCGGCTTTTCCAATGAAGCCTATATTTTTATCGCGTTGATTTACTTTGCCTGTTGTTTTTTTATGTCCAATTACAGCCGGCGCCTGGAAAGAGAGTTGGATACAAAATACTAGTGAGGGCAATTAGGAATTTGGAATTAATAATTAAGAGCTAAGGTGGGAAGAGACGTTTTATGGTTGAAGAAAAGATTCAGACGGCCGGGCAACAGGCGATTATCGAGATAAAAAACATGCACAAGTGGTTTGGTGATTTTCATGTTTTGAAAGACATCAACCTGCAGGTCGGCAAGCAGGAGCGGATCGTGATCTGCGGACCGTCCGGGTCGGGCAAGTCGACCCTTATTCGCTGCATCAACCGGCTCGAAGAACACCAGCGTGGTCAAATTATCGTGGACGGCATTGAGTTGACCAACGACATTAAAAATATCGAGAAGATCCGGGCCGAAGTCGGGATGGTGTTTCAGCACTTTAACCTGTTCCCCCACCTCACGATTCTTGAAAACCTCACTCTGGGACCGATCTGGGTGCGCAAGGTACCCAGAAAAGACGCCGAAGAGACCGCCATGTACTACCTGGAAAAAGTCCACATCGCCGAGCAGGCCAGAAAGTATCCGGGGCAGCTTTCCGGCGGTCAGCAGCAGCGCGTGGCCATCGCCCGCAGCCTGTGCATGAAACCCAATGTGATGCTTTTTGACGAACCGACCTCGGCCCTGGACCCGGAAATGGTCAAAGAAGTCCTTGACGTGATGATCAGCCTGGCCCGCGAGGGGATGACCATGCTGGTGGTGTCCCATGAAATGGGCTTCGCCAAAAGCGTGGCCCACCGGGTGCTGTTCATGGACGGCGGCGAAATCCTGGAGCAAAACAATCCTGAAGACTTCTTCGAACACCCCCAACACGACCGCACCAAACTGTTTTTAAGTCAAATTCTGCACTGATCACGTTTATGGAACGTCTGAATTAAAGGGGTTGACAGGAAAAATTTTCTGATTGTAAATAATCTGAAAATTTATTTTTGTGCGAGCCCTTAATTTTCAATCCAACGTGCCCACCTTGGCTTCCACGGCCTTTAAAATCGTGTCGTTCAAAATCAACGCCTGCATGGCGTCGATATCGTCGGCAAGAATCCGGTCTTCTTCCAGGTGAGTGATCCGTTCGCGGATGACCCGGTAAGCTTCGCGCGTGCCCTGGCCGGCCTTGAGATTGGTGAACAGGTCCATGGCCTGGGCGGCGCAGAGCAATTCGATGGCGATGACGTTTTGGGCGTTGGCGATGATCTCGCGGCACTTGCGGGCGCTGAAGGTGCCCATGGACACGTGATCTTCCTTGTTGGCGGAGGTCGGAATCGAATCGACGCTCGCCGGGTGCGCCAGGACCTTGTTTTCCGACACCAGGGCGGCGGCGGTATACTGGGCGATCATGAAGCCGGAATTCAAACCGCCGTCGCCCACCAGAAAGGCCGGCAGGCCGCTCAGGGTCGGATTGACCAGTCGTTCGATGCGCCGTTCGGCGATGTTGGCCAGTTCGGCCACGGCCATGGCCAGTGCGTCCAGGGCCAGGGCCAGGGGTTGGCCGTGAAAGTTGCCGCCCAGCAGGAACTCTTCGGTGTCGGCGAAGATAAGCGGGTTGTTGGTGGAAGAATTGATTTCGGTGGTCATCACAGTGTGTGCGTGGGCCACGACATCCCGGCTGGCGCCGTGCACCTGGGGCGAACAGCGCAGGGTGTAGGCATCCTGGACACGCTTGCAGTCATGGTGCGAAGAAATGATTTCACTGTTTTGGGTCAGTCGGGCCATGTTGGCGGCGGCCGCGATCTGCCCGGCATGCGGCCGGGCCCGGTGGATGCGCGGATCAAACTCGGTGCGGCTGCCCATGAGGACTTCCAGGCTCATGGCGGCGGCGATATCGGCCAATTTGGCCAGACGTTGACTGTCGCAGACCGCCAGTGAACCGATCGCCGTCATCACCTGCGTGCCGTTCACCAGGGCCAGACCTTCGGCCGATTGCAGTTCGACCGGTTTTAAATCGCAGGCGGCCAGCGCGTCGGCGCCGTTAACCACGGCACCCTGATAAAATGCCCGGCCCCGGCCGAGCAACACCAGGGCCATGTGCGCCAGGGGCGCCAGGTCACCGCTGGCCCCCACCGAGCCTTTTTCCGGCACCAGCGGACAGATGGGGTGGTTGAGCAGGGTCAGCAGGGCCAGGGCTGTTTCCAGGCGCACCCCGGAGTGTCCGCGGGCAAAGTCCTTTATGCGAAGCAGCATCATGGCGCGCACAATCTCTTCGGCCAGAGGTGGCCCCACCCCGGCGGAATGACTCATCAGGATATTTTCCTGCAACTTGCGCGTGTCGGCCGTGGAGATGGGGACATCGGCCAGGGCGCCGAAGCCGGTGGTGACGCCGTAGATCGTTTTGCCCTGGCGTACCCAGCGGTCCACCAGGCGGCGGCCGGCCGCAATCCGTTCCTGTGACGCGGTGGTCAGGCGGACCGGCACGCCCTGCCGGGCCACGGCGGCAACCTGTTCGATGGTGGTGCCGTCATAGTCGAGTTCAATGGCAGCATTATTCTTCGGTCGCATTTTATCCCTTCGGTGTTTGCTTTTACAAAATCTGGATACCGGCCAGTATCTCGGTCTCCTTGGTCATGACATCTTCTTCCAGGCGATTGACTTTCTGGGTCATGTCGGCGACAAAGTCTTCGTCTTTAATGCTGCCCAGGTTGATCTTCACGTTGTAAAGGGCCGCCAGCACGGCCGTGCGGGCGAGCAGCACGCCCACCGCCGCGTCGGTGACCGTATTCTGGTTGCCGTGGGCCACTGCATGACCGGCGAGTAGAAGTAGTTCGCGCGCCGTGCCGGCAACCTGCCAGGGCACCATGACCGCCTGCTTGGTGGCCCGCTCGATGGTCTGCAAACGGATTTCCTTTTCCTTGACCGTGTTCTTCGGCAGTTTGTAGGCTTTCATCACGTGCTCGTAGGCTGCGGCGTCCCCGGTGATTTCCGCCAGCATTCTGGTTCGCAGCCTGGCCGCCAGCGCCGCAATGCGGCGCATCTCTTCGGCCTGATCTTCGTAGCCTTTTTTGTCGATGGTGAAATTTGCCGCCATTTCCGCCAGGGCCGAAGCCGCGGCGGCACAGAAGGCCGCCATGCTGCCGCCGCCCGGTGTGGGCGATTTGGCAGCCGTTTTCGTTAGATAGTCTTCCACACTCATCTGGGCATACATCACGTCTCCTTTGGCGGTGGGCCGTGCACCACGCGTCCGTTTTTGATCACCCGGCCCACGCAATTGGTGGCCAGGTGATACGCTAAAAAGTGATGGGAAGGAAAGTTAAGGATAGCCAAGTCGCCGGCCTTGCCTGGGTCGAGGCTGCCGATGTCGCCGGCGCGGCCCACGGCAGCGGCCGCGTTGAGGGTCAGGGCGGTGACGGTTTCGGCGATGGTCATTTTCATTTCAAGCGTGGCCAGCGCAATGAGCAAGGGGATCGACGCGGTGAACGAACTGCCCGGATTCAGGTCCGTGGCCAGGGCCACGGCGCAGCCGTTGTCGATCAGTTTGCGCGCCGGTGCGAACGGTTCCCGGAGATTGAACGCGGTGGCCGGCAGCAGGGTGGCCACCACCCCGGCCGCGGCCATTTGCCGGATGCCTTCATCGGAAACCTGCAACAGGTGGTCGGCGGAAACCGCCTTGAGTTCCGCCGCCAGTTCGGCCCCGCCCAGGGCCACGATTTCGTCGGCGTGCAGCCTGGCCTTCAGTCCGGCGGCTTGCGCCGCTTGCAGCAGGCGGCGGGATTGGGCGACGGAAAAGACCTTTGCCTCGCAGAACACGTCGCAAAATTTCGCGCGGTTGTTTTGGACGACCGCGGGCAGTACGTCGTCGATGAGAAAATCGATGAAGTCGTCTTCGCGCCCCTTGTATTCAGGCAGCACCGCGTGCGCGCCCAGAAAGGTCGGCACCACATCCACCGGGTGGTCCCGTTGCAGGCGGGCCATCACGTCGAGCTGCTTGAGCTCGGTCTCCTTATCCAGACCATAACCGCTTTTGCCCTCCACGGTGGTGACGCCGTTGGCCAGCAGGGTGTCGAGCCGTTGGCGGCCGGCGTGGTAGAGTTCTTCGGCCCCGGCGGCGCGGGTGGCGGCCACGGTGCGCGCGATGCCGCCGCCTTGTTGCATGATCTGCATGTAGCTTTGGCCCTCAAGGCGCTGGACAAATTCTTCGGGCCGGTAGCCGCCGAAGACAAAATGGGTGTGCGGATCGACGAAGCCGGGCAGCACACAGCAGCCGGTGGCGTCGATTACCGTGTCGTCAGCGGTGATCGCGCCGGTGTCGATTTCGGCAGTGGGGCCGACCTGTTGAATCCGGCCGCCGGTGATCCGCACGGCACCGTCGGTGATGATGTGCAGCGCGTTCATGGCCGCACCCTGTTTGGCCTCGAAGCCGCTGCAGGTGACCACTTCGGCCGCGTTTTTGATGAGCAGGTTTCCGTTCATGGCTTTTCCGTCGGGCGCATGGTCGCCGCCCGGTTGTCTACTGCATGAGATGGGTTTCGAGCACTTGCTCCAGGGAGAAGTTTTCCAGGCCGAGGTAGTACGCGGCTGAATCGACCAGGGCCGCCATCGGCACCAGACCGACGACTTCGCTGCCGGCCACGGTGACGCCGTAGCGCCGGGCTTCGATGCGCACCAGTTCAAAGGCCCGGTAGATTGCGGTGCGGGTGTAGTCGGTCAGGTTCATGGAGACCTGGACCATACCCCGGTCCTTGAGTTCGACACCGATGGCCTTGCAGTAGTGCAGGCCCCCGCCGATGTGGCGCACTTTTCTGGCGATGGCGTCGGCCACGGTCAGGTCGGCGGTGTTCAGGTTGATGTTGTAGGCCACCAGCGGCATCCGGGCCCCCACGGCCGTGACACCGGCGGAAGGGTGGATTTGATTGGGGCCGAAGTCGGGCTGCCACTCGGGCTGGGCGATCTTCGCGGCCATGTTTTCAAACTGGCCTTTGCGCACCGTTGCCAGGTTTTGGCGTTCCGGTCGGCAGGCGGCGGCTTCGTAGAGAAAAACCGGGAGCTTGAATCGCTCGGCCGCGGCCTGGGCGACCTGCTTGGCATAGGCCACGGCGCCGTCCATGTCCATGGCGCGCAAGGGGATAAACGGAATGACATCCACTGCGCCCATGCGCGGGTGCTCACCCTGGTGGCGGCGCAGATCGATGGTGTCAATCGCAGTGGCGACGCTGTCGAGCACCGCTTGGCGCAAGGGGTCCGGTTCGCCCACCACGGTTGCGACCATGCGGTTGTGATCATGATCGGCCTGATAGTCGAGCAGTTTGACGCCCGGACGGCCGCGAAAGGCGTCGACGATTTTTTCAATTTTTTGCGGATCGCGTCCTTCGCTGTAATTGGGGACGGTTTCGATAAGAGGGGTGGCATCGGTCATCGGATTCTACTCCTTGGTTTTGTCCGCCACGACCTGGCGCACCAGGGCCTCGTCGGCGGCATGGGGCAGGGTGATATGATCGGCGCCCCGGGTGTCCTTGTTGTATGCGGCACTGGCGGCGATGGCGTTTGTGTTTCCGGCCCAGGCGCGGCGGGCCACGCCGCCCATCACGTCCCAGGCCATGGCGCTCTTGATCACGGCGTCGACGCGGGGGCTGCCGTCGAGCAGCAGACCGAAACCGCCGTTGACAGCCTTGCCGATGCCGACGCCGCCGCCGTTGTGCAGGGCCACCAGACTCATGCCGCGCGCGGCATTGCCCGCAAAGCAGTGCACGGCCATGTCGGCCATGACCTGACTGCCGTCGCGGATGTTGGCGGTTTCGCGGAAAGGCGAATCGGTGCCGCCGGTGTCGTGGTGATCGCGCCCCAGCATCACCGGGCCGATGGTGCCGTCACGCACCATTTGATTGAATTTAAGGGCGATCTGCATGCGGCCGGTTGCGTCCTGGTAGAGGATGCGGGCCTGGGTGCCGACCACCAGACGGTTTTTGCCGGCGTCGCGGATCCAGACATAATTGTCCCGGTCCTGGTAACGCCGCTTGGGATCGATGCACGCCATGGCGGCCTGGTCGGTCAATTGCAGATCTTCTTCGCGGCCGCTCAGGCAGACCCAGCGAAACGGGCCGTAGCCGTAGTCGAACAGCAGCGGCCCCATGATGTCTTGCACGTAGGAGGGGAAGATAAAGCCTTCGTCCGGGTTGCGGCCGTTTTGGCACACGGCGCTGATGCCGCTGTCAAAAACCGCTTTCAGGAAACTGTTGCCGTAGTCGAAGAAGTAGACGCCCCGGCCGGTGAGGGTTTGAATGGCGGTGATGTGACGTTTCAAGGAGGCGTCGACCTGTTCCCTGAACCGCCGCGGGTCGGCTTGCAGCAGTTGGGTGCGCTGTTCAAACGTCAGGCCCGCCGGGCAGTAGCCGCCCTCGTAAACCACGTGACACGAGGTCTGATCGGAAAGCAGGTCGATCGGCTCGGCAGCATCGACGGCATACTCCAGCAGGTCGACCACATTGCCGTGAAACGCAATGGCGCGGGGTGTTCCCGTGGTTTGGCAGCGCCGGGCCGACGCGAAGGCGCCTTGAGGGGATGCGGCCACCTCGTCGACCCACGCCTGGTCCTTGCGGGTGCGGATCCGCGATGCGTCCACTTCGGCAATGATGCCCACCCCGCCCGCGATTTTAACGGCCTTGCCTTGGGCGCCGCTCATGCCGCCCAGGCCCGACGATACAAACAGGCGGCCCGTGAGGTCGGCATCCGTGGGGATAGCCAGCTTGAGGCGTCCGGCGTTGAGCAGGGTGTTGTAGGTGCCGTGCACAATCCCCTGGGGGCCGATGTACATCCAGCCGCCGGCGGTCATCTGGCCGTAGTTGGCCACGCCCAGGGCGGCGGCGCGCTTAAAATCTTCCGGGTTGTCGTACAGGCCCACCATCATGGCGTTGGTGATGATAACCCGGGGGGCCTGGGGCGAGGAATGGAACAGGCCCAGGGGGTGGCCGGAGGCCATCACCAGGGTTTGCTCCGGTGTGAGCAATTCAAGGTAGCGTTTGATTAAACGGTACTGCATCCAGTTCTGACACACCTGGCCGGTTTCGCCGTAGGTCACCAGTTCATAGGGGTAGAGCGCGATGTCGAAATCAAGGTTGTTGTCGATCATGACCTGAAAGGCCCGGCCTTCCAGGCTGGCGCCGGTGTAGGTGTCGACGGGACGGCCGCTGATGCGGCCGGCGGGCCGGAAGCGATAGCCGTAGATGCGGCCGGTAGCGAGCAGTTCGTCCATGAATTCGGGCGCCAGAGTTGCGTGCCATTGGGGCGGGATGTAGCGCAGGGCGTTTTTAAGGGCCAGTTGGGTGTCGGCACGGCTCAGGGGCACGTTGCGCCGGGGGGCGCGCCGGATCGCCGGGTCGAAGGTTGCCGGCGGCGGCAACTCTTCCATGATCGTGTCCAGTCCGACCGACAGGGAATGTTCGGTTGCGGTGTTAACCATATCAAACCCCTTTCTATTAAGAAAAAAGCGAAACCGGCAAACGGTAAGACGTTGAGCTATAGTATGGCTATTAGCCTCTGTGGGTTCTATTCTTGAAATGTACCGCTTTTCGAGCTATACGCTCTAAAATTATAAAAAATCAAGACCTTTGCGCCGAAAAAATATGATCTTGATGCTCTCGAACGAATAATTATCAACTGGAGGGGCAGTATTTTATGTTCGACGCTTTTGTAAAAATCGACGGGATTGAAGGTGAATGCTCGGATGAGAAACATCCAGGATGGATCGAGGTTGTTGCTTATAAAACAAGGATAAAACAAATTGTATCCTCGGCGGCAAGCAGTGGGGGCGCTGCCACTGCGGAAAGGGCTGACTTCGACACTTTCGCCTTTTCAAAACTAATCGATAAGTCGTCTCCTTTATTGATGCTAGCCTGTGCAGCCGGAACGCATATGAATGAAATTACGATTGAACTTTGCCGGGCGGGAACAGAGAAGATCAAATTTATGGAGTATAAGTTAGTGTCCATCCGCAAATAGTAGATTCTGGTTCCTGGCAAGGCCCGAGCATTTTTAAAACCGCAGGCATAGCAGGCTATGTCGAGGATTTTAAAAATGCGAGAACGCCGCCAGGGGCCAAAAGATGCTATTTGCGGATGGACACAAGTTAAGAAACAGCTTGATTAGTTCGGTGTTGACCAGTTCGGGTGATTCTAACAACGGATTTCCGGTGGAGCTGGTAAAAATCGATTTTGGGAAAATCAGGTGGTGCTATATTCAGCAGCAACGCCATGGTGGTTGGGCCTCAGGCAATATTGCCGCAGGATGGGATCTCCAACGCAATTGCAAGGTTTAATGTTTGATTATTTGAAAAAGGGGGCCAAATGCCTACTAAATACAAAATAGGTACAAGTGATCCGACTATCAGACATGATCCGGGAGCAGGGACATGGAACTAAAAACCAAAATCGATGAGAATGAGGTTTCTAAAAAACGAAATTGTGGAACATCTTCCTTTTGCTTATCCCGTCATTGGCGACGATGCCGTCAAGCATATGTACCACTACTTTTCGAATTCAGGGACTGACTATCAAATCGATTTGCAGGATATGGTTGATGATGTTCCAGGTGCTAACGATGTGTACAAAAGAGAGATTGGGAATGCCAAACAATTCGTGCAGACGCTGCCTGCAGGTAAGCACGGTATTTCAACTGACTCGGCGGTTGAAGGCTATAATCTAAAGAATCAGAATTGGAACTGGTTCTATGCAGTTGGCGGCTATAGCGCCTGGATCAAGGGGGTGGCCGAGGTGACGCTGGACAAAAGCGGCCAACGCAAGTATCGCCTGGATTATGAATATAAAGCGGCTGACCGTTACAATTGGGACGTTGGAAAAAAAGTGAAAATTTTCAGCGTGACCATCACGGATAAATTCATGGGCGAGTTTCACCGCCAGGGTCTTGCCAGGGAATTCAACATGACCGGTTCCATAAAGGCGGCCATTGAATGGGACAGCCTCAATCCTGTACACATTGTGGTCTCATCGCCAAAGAAAAGATAACTCCCCATCGAAATCCGAAAGTAATAAAAGAGGCAATCTTATGAAAAAAAGTATTTTATCATTATCAATATGTTTGTTTGTTGCAGGGATGGGAGTGGGTTGGATTCTGTTTCGACCAGGTTTGGATTATAATCTCGACAACCTTGTGGCGATGAAATGGATTGATGGCAAATATGGAAAAGGCTTCTATGGTGTTCAGGTATGGTTGGAACCGGAAAACGAAAGATATTCCGTAAACGGTAGAGTCTGGATAGGTAGAGGTAATTTGTATTGGCATGATCTTGGAAAAATCGGTATCGCGAATTCACCTGAGGAAGCTGTGCAGACATTCGGCGATATTTTACTTGATGGCTCTATTCTTAAAATTGGCAAGTATTCAATAGAGCAAAAACTTATTGAGCAACATAGGTAAAAAACAGAATCGGGGTCCTCCTTTATCAAACCCCTTTCTCTTAAGAAAAAAGCGAAACCGGCGCCGGTTTCGCTTTTTTGTTGGGTCGGATAGGCCGTTTATTGCATCGACTCGGCGACGTTGTATTGGAAGGAGCCGAGGTCCAGATCGCGGTCGTCGAGTTCCTGGATGATGGAAACGGTGTATTGTCCCGGTTTGTTCGTGGGGACTTTTTTCCAGGTGCGAAAACGGGTGGCGCCGGACAGGGTTACGCTGGTCGATTTGCGGACTTTGCCTTTGCGGCTGAACAGGATGATGAGCTCCGCCTTGTCCTGGACCGGTACGATGTAGTTCATCCACAAGTAGGCTTCCTGGCCGACGGTCAACTGGCCGGGATTCAGGTCGCTTTTGCAGTCGTTTTTGTCGGGACCTTCCGTGGAGATTTCCTGGCACAGCAGGTAGTCCATCAACACGACCCCCTGGCCCTGGCCGTTGTAGTAGTAGTCGATGACCTTGCGGGCTTCCTCGGCGCTGGGGCGGTCCTGCGCCACGGCGATGCCGGTTAACAATAGCGTACCCATGAGTAGAACCAGAACTTTCTTCATGTGACTTTCCTCCTTGTGGTCGTAAGTCGTTCTGAATTGATTGTGCCTGTTCGGTCAGGCACGGCGGTGATGCGCGAAAACACCTGACCCCATGAGTATTTCTGCGCGGTATGGCTGTATTTGCGGTGAAGTTGTCTGTTGTTATTGATTGAATCGAGATGACTGTCAACCCCAAATCGCGGGCATGGCGCGTCGGTCCTGCTTCGCCGGGCAATCGAACTGCAAGTTATCCGGATAATGTTGGGGGGCACGGCCCACCCTTCTCTGTGATAGCCGTCGACTGGGGCTGTAGGGTGGGCCATGCCCACCAGACCAATTTTTTATCAGATTTGCGCTCCAGCTTTCCAAGTGATTGCCCTGTCTCGCTTTGACATTAACTTGACCGCTTGCGATGAATATAATACACATTATGAACCCTCCTTTATTATTTGCCGTCAATGTGCCGGGGTGAGCGGGCACACCGTTCACTTGCTGCGCAGATAGGAATCGAATCGACAATGCTGCAAAAGCCCTTTCGCGATTTTCAAAAGGCCCTAAAACAATCCGTTCCGGCTGAGCGTGTGATCAGCGACCCGTTACGCACGCTGGCCTATGGCACCGATGCCAGTTTTTACCGCCTGATTCCCAGGATTGTGGTGAAGGCTGAAACCGAAGCCGAAGTGATTGCGATTTTAAAGGCCGCCGGTGCGTCGCGTTTGCCGGTGACGTTCCGGGCGGCGGGGACCAGCTTGTCGGGGCAGGCGATTACCGATTCGATCCTGGTGGTGGCCGGCGGTAACTGGAAACGCTATCGTGTCCTGGCCGGTGGGGCTCAAATTCGTCTGCAACCAGGGATCATCGGTGGTCAGGCCAATCGCTACCTGGCGCCTTATGGCCGGAAAATCGGACCGGACCCGGCGTCGATCAATGCCGCCATGATCGGCGGGATCGCCGCCAACAATGCCAGCGGCATGTGCTGCGGAACGGCGCAGAATAGTTATCGGACGGTGGCCGGTATGCGGATGATTTTTGCCGACGGTACGTTGCTCGATACCTCCGACGCGGATAGTCGCAATCTTTTCCAAGCCACGCGCGCAGGGTTGCTCGGGCGGATCGACGCGTTGGCGGCCAGGGTGCGTGCCGATGCCCAACTGACAAAACGGATTCGGCAGAAGTTCAAAATCAAGAACACCACCGGGTACAGCTTAAATGCCTTGGTCGATTTCGAAGATCCTTTTGACATTATCACGCATTTGATGATCGGCTCGGAGGGTACGCTCGGTTTTATCTCCGAGATTACCTATGAAACCGTGGTGGAGCATGCCCACAAAGCGTCGGCGTTGATGGTCTTTGCTGATATCGAGGGGGCCTGCCGGACGGTTTCCTTTCTGAAGGATGTGTCGGTCAATGCCGTAGAATTGATGGATCGGGCGGCGCTGCGGTCGGTTCAGGACAAGGCCGGAATGCCGGCCTATCTGAAAACTTTGCCCCCCAGGGCCACTGCTTTGTTGGTCGAAACCCGTGCTGCTGATGACGATGAGTTGCAGTATAACGTCGCTGCGATTCTACAGACCCTTGATTGCTTCGCACTGACACCGACCACCCAGATGCAGGCTTCAAGTGAGCGGTCTTCTTTCTATCCGGTGCGGTGTGCCGCCACGCTGCTGCCGGTACATTTCACCGATCATGAGGCCGAGTACACTCGGTTGTGGAACATTCGCAAGGGCTTGTTCCCGACCGTGGGCGCCATGCGCGCAGTGGGGACCACGGTGATTATCGAAGATGTGGCCTTTCCTTTGGCGCACCTGGCGGCGGCGACGCTGAATCTGCAACAGCTTTTTCACAAGCACGGTTATCATGAGGCGATCATCTTCGGTCATGCCCTGGAGGGCAATCTGCATTTTGTTTTTACCCAGGATTTCAGTTCGGGGAGGGAGGTTGACCGGTATCAGCGGTTTATGGACGATGTGTGCAGGATGGTGGTCGATAAATACGATGGATCTCTCAAGGCCGAGCACGGCACCGGCCGCAACATGTCGCCCTTTGTGGAAATGGAGTGGGGGGCCGAGGCTTACGGTTTAATGAAACGGATCAAGGCGATTTTTGATCCGCAGAATCTGCTGAACCCCGGGGTGATTTTGACGGACAACCCCCAAGCCCACATCGAAAATCTCAAACCGTTGCCGCCTGCTGATCCGCTTGTGGATAAATGCATCGAGTGCGGTTTTTGCGAGGTGAACTGTCCGTCGAAAAATCTGACGTTGACGCCGCGCCAGCGGATCGTGATCCAGCGCGAAATCGCCCGTTTGCGGGCCACGTGTGAAAATCCGGCCCGATTGGCCGAGTTGGAAACCGGCTACCGTTACCAGGGGGACGACACCTGTGCCGCCGACGGGTTGTGCGCCACGAGCTGTCCGGTGGCCATCAACACCGGCGATCACACTAAAAAGCTGCGCGGTCAACATGTGACCCCGGCGCGGTTTCAACGGGCGGCCGACTGGGCGGCCGACCATTTTGAGCTGGTCGCTGCCGGCCTGCGCACCGGGCTGAAGCTGGCCGGTCACGCCCATCACCTGCTTGGATCGCAACGGATGACGGGCCTGACGGGCCTGGCGCGCAAACTGTCCGGCAACTGCTTACCGGCCTGGAATCGCTATATGCCGCAGGGGCTGGCAACACCGCAACTCGGGCCGCCGGCCACGCGGCAGGCTCATCGGGTGGTTTATTTCCCGTCCTGCATCAATCTGGTCATGGGGCCGGCCGCAGGGGATCCGGACCAACAACCGCTCTATCAGGTAATCGCCAAGGTATTGGCCCGGGCGGGCTATGCGGTGATTTACCCAGACCGGCGCAAGGTGTTTTGCTGCGGCACACCGTTTGAGAGCAAGGGGTTCGTGATTCAGGCGGAGCGGAAAATTGCCGAGTTGGAGGCCTTCCTTTTGAAGGCTACGGAACAGGGCAGGTATCCGGTGCTTTGTGATACCGGTCCGTGTGTTTACCGTTTACGCGGGGTGCTGAATCCAAAACTTCAGATTTTTGAACCGTTTGAATTCATCCAACGCTTTTTGGTCGACAGGCTTGACATAACGCCGGTGACAGAGACGATTGCCGTGCATGTCACCTGCAGCAGCCGTAAGATGGGGTTGGAGTCCGTTTTTCGTGAGATTGCCGCCAAGTTGGCGGCGGACGCGGTTTTCCCTGACCAGGTGAGTTGTTGCGGTTGGGCCGGTGACCGCGGCTTCAATTTTCCGGAATTGACGGCGTCGGCCTTGGCAGAGTTGAAACCGGCGGTGGCGGCCCACTGCACAGCCGGTTATTCCAACAGCCGGACGTGTGAGATTGGTCTGTCGCAACATAGTGGTTTGTACTACAAATCGATTTTTTACTTGCTGGATCGGTGCAGCCGGATCGGCTAGTTGCCATCTGCTATTTCCGGATGGCCACTATCTGACGCCCTTGCCTTTTAAAAAAGAACTGTAGCGCATGTCGGTTCCCTGAATATGCTTTTTGAGCCAGTCTTTCAGGAAGGTACTGATTTCAACGGGGTTGGCTATTTTACCGGCTGTAAAATCCTGATGGAGTGCCTGTACCTTGGTTTTCATCCGGTGGTGCTTGGCCTGATGCGCTTCAAAGTCCGGATAGCCGTAGGCTTTCAACAAGCCCTCTTCGGAGGCAAAATGGGTTTGGGTGTAGCTGATCAATTCCGCCAACAGATCCCCGAGGGCGTTGCGGCCGCGTCCTTCTTGCAAGGCTGTGTATAGATCATTGAGCAGTTTGACCAGCTTCTTGTGTTCTTTATCCAGTTTTTCGATTCCAACGCTATATCGGGTTTCCCAATTAAAAAACGCCATGCGGTACTCCTGTATTGATTGTAATGACTTTATCAATCAATCGGCGTTTACCGTTTCAGCTTTAATCGGCGGGCGCTGGTCTGCACCGGTGCTGCCCGGTTCTGTTCTTCGATGGGCGGATCAGGCTCGGATCAGATCGGTCAGTTCCCTGCTTTTGGTTTCCATTGCGGTGGCTTGCCGGTCGTTTTTTTCGTGGTCGTATCCGAAGAGGTGCAAAATACCGTGAATCAGCAGCTCGTCAAAGCGGTCTTCCATGCTTTGATTGTTGGTTTCACCTTCACGTTGCGCGGTTTCTACTGAAATCATCACATCACCGAGCAGGTGCGGTGAGATGTCGCTGAATGCGCCTTCGCGCATGGGAAAGGCAATGACATTGGTGGGGCCGCTACGATCCAGGTAAGCTTGATTGTAAACCGCGATTTGAGGGTCGTCCACAATCAGGATCGACAGTTCGCCCTCAGGACAGTCCAAGGCGCTTAAGATGACCTGTGCCGTTTTCTTTATTTTCTCTTCCGAGATCGGACGTTTGCTTTGTTTGTTGTCGATCAGTACTTCCATCTTTCACCTTTGAGACGCTTGCGCCTTTTTCTGTGTATTCAATGCGGTGGTGGTGGATGCCGTTGAGGATTTTATTATAACTCTTGGCGATGTTGTGCAGGTCTTTCAGGGTCAGTTCGCAGTTGTCCAACTGGCCATCGGAAAAGATTTTGTTGGTCAGGTTCTGCACCAGGCCCTGGATACGGGACGGCGTCGGGTTGTCGAGAGTGCGTGACGCGGCTTCAACCACGTCGGCCAACATCACCAGACCGGCTTCACGCGTTTGCGGCTTGGGGCCGGGGTAACGGTAGTCATCGATGTTGACGGCATCCTCGCCTTTTTTTTGCTTGGCCTTTTCAAAAAAATACGTGATCAGGCTGGTGCCGTGGTGCTGTCTGATCGTATCGATAATCGGTTGACCCAGTTTGTGTTCACGGGCGATTTCAACCCCGTCCTTGACATGTGCCGTCAGGATGAGACTCGACATGGAAGGGGCTAATTTGTCGTGTTTGTTTTTGCCGTTGCGCTGGTTTTCAATGAAATAAAGCGGCTTTTTGAATTTGCCGATATCGTGGTAGTAACCGCATACTTTGGCCAGCAATGGATTCGCGCCGATTTCCGCGGCCGCGGCCTCTACCATGGTGCCGACGATGACCGAATGATTATAGGTTCCCGGCGCTTCGATCATCAGACGCCGTAAGATCGGTTGGTCCAGGTTGGCCAGTTCCAGCAATTTGATGTCCGTGGTGTAATCAAACGCCCATTCCATCAGTGGGGTCAGACCGGCGGTAATAATGCCGGCGCTGATGCCGCTTAAAAAGACGAATACCCAGCCCCACACCACCTCCAAATCATCGATGGCACCGAGATATAGATAGATGGCGGACACCAGGGCCGTGTTGAGCAACCCCAGCTTGAGGCCGGATTTGATGAACACTTTGCGTTCCCTGCAATCCTGAACCCAATAGGCGCCCATGCTGCAACTGACCAAAAAATAGATGAATATATCGAGACGGTACTGTAACAGGGCGGCCGCGCCCACTGCGAGGATCACCGACGCTGCCAATGCGGTTTGCAAACGCAAAAACAGGCATATCACCATGGCGCCGGCAGCCAGGGGGGCGCCTATTTGCAGCGCGGCGGCCGCAATTTCAAATGGGGCGTTGCGGGTCAGGGTTTCGGCGAAAACAGCGTTGGCTTTGACTAAGAATAGTGAGGTCACAACGGTGGTGGCCAGAAACAGCAGGTCCTTGTTGTGCGATCTGGAAACGGCCGGCTGGTTGCGGATACTCAAAAGATAGATGCACAGCAGTAATGCGACCATCAACATGGCCGCACCAATGCTGGCGGTGACCAGATGCTGGTCCTGAGCCTTGGCTTGCAGGGTGGTGAGTTTCAGCAGTTGCAATTCGTTGATGCGTTCGCCCTCGCGCAGGATCATCTCACCGGCCTTGATTTGGTAAAGCACCGGCTTGACCTCAGTGACTGCGCTTTGCCGACGTTCCTGTGTAGCGCTACGGTTCAGGGTGATGTTTGGTTGCAGCAGGCGTTCGGTCAAATCCATCACCACATTGCGCAAACTATATTTGTATTTTTTCAGCAGGGGCCGTCCGATTTCACGCACTTTAACCTTGGCTTGATCAAGATCATGAAAAGCGTCGATTTTTAGGACAATGGTTTCAGCCTTGGTGGTCAGATCGGTCAGCACGATGCCCTTGTTGGCTTCCTTGAGCAGAATTTCCTTATTGGCGACCACGCCGGTTTTCAGAATACGGCTGAGAATGGTCACGATCTGGGCGGCCAATTGTGATGAAAAGCCTTCTTTGGCCATGCTTTCATAGGCGTCGGCGCTCAAGGGCAAGCCCAATTGGGTTTCCAGGATTTTGCGCAAATCCGGCCCTTGCTCAACCGTTACCGTTGCTTCGGTGGTCACCGGTGCGGTTTGAAGGGGGACGGCGGGTATATCGGTCTCGGTGACGGGTTGGACCGGTGTCGCAGCCTGCGCCGCGGTTTGGGCCAGACGGCGCTGGTCGGCAAAGGCGGTGGTTACTGTGCGGGTTATTTCTGCTAAAAGCCCGGTGTTGTGGTCGTAGACCGTCAGGCTCTCTTCTTCGGCCCGTTTGCGATTGGCCTGGGTGACCTCCTCATCCTCGATAAAAAAATCAAAGGGGGCTTTGGTGTCCCGCTTGGCGACATCGCCAATCTGGTAGCTGTGTTTCGAGACCACCAGCTTCGGGTAAAGCAGCAGGGTAAAAATAAGGGTTACTGCGCCCAGGATAAACCACGGGACCGCCGTATGTCCGCGAAACACCTCCTGGAGGGTTGTGCGGGATTTTTCGATCATTTTTTTGCCTTGTTGCTGCTGGCGCACTGATCAATCTTCCATTTGTGATTGGGGGGTGGTCTCATCGGCGCGCGTCGCGTTCACCGCTTTGGCGGCCCGGCTTCTTTTTTCCAGGTTCTCGTATGCGCGAATGATTTCCTGAACCAGCTTGTGGCGCACCACATCGCGTTTGTCAAAAAAAACAAAGCGGATACCTTCTATATCGCGCAGGATATTTTTCGTTTCAATCAGTCCGGAGGGTTTGTCCGACGGCAAGTCGATCTGGGTGATATCCCCGGTGATGACGGCCTTGGAACTGAAACCGATTCGGGTCAGGAACATTTTCATCTGTTCCTTGGTGGTGTTCTGGGCTTCGTCGAGAATAATAAACGAATCATTGAGCGTGCGGCCGCGCATAAAGGCGATGGGGGCGACTTCGATGACGCCCTGCTGCATGAGTCGCGTGACTTTCTCGTAAGCAAGCATGTCATGCAGCGCATCGTAGAGCGGACGTAAGTAAGGATCGACTTTTTCCGCAAGATCGCCGGGCAAAAATCCCAACGCTTCGCCCGCTTCCACGGCCGGCCGGGTCAGAATTATCCGGTCGACCTGGCCCTTGGTGAGCGCCGACACCGCCATGGCCATGGCCAGATAGGTCTTGCCGGTTCCGGCCGGGCCGACGCCGAAGACGATGTCATGATTGCGGATGGCATCAATGTATTGCTTCTGGTGCGGACTTTTCGGTGTGATGGAGCGTTTTTTCGCCGTGATATAGACGGTATCCAGGAAAATATCCTTGAGCTTGACCCGATGGTCGGCACTCAGGGCACTGACGGCATATTCGATATCTTTGCCGTAGACGGGATAGCCTTCCTGCAGCAGGCCGTATAGTTGCTCGATAATATTGACGGCAAGCTGGCAGGTGATGTCGTCGGCCCGGATGATAACGGTGTTGCCGCGGGTGTGAATTTCAGCGTCGAGGGCGTCGGCGATGCGGTGGAGATTCTTGTTATGTTCGCCGAACAATTGTCGGGCCAAGTCCATTTCGGACAAGGTTAGCTTGGCGTGTTGTTGGGATGGATTCTCATCCATGGATGTGTTTACCTGTATTGAAATTGTTTCAATCGATCCAAAAAAAAGCAGCCGGTCACCGGACCTTCCAGACATTTTGCGCGCTATCGCAAGGGGTTGCTCTCGATCCGAACCGGCTATAAAAAAGATCTATAACACAAACGGAATCGTAATGGCAAATGCCCGGTCAGGAGCGATAAACGTGTGCATTTGGATGTGCGAATCCATATTGCGTGTGAGAGGCCGGCGACCTGCCGGACTGCAAGTGATTTGCCCACAGGCACCGGCTGAAAAAGCCTTGACTCGGTAAAAACGCTTTGTTAGTCGAGCTACGGGCCTGATTTCTTTGGATACCCAGATTTAGTCTCCATCCAACAGCAAGGAGTAGCATGAACACGTTTGACGTCATAGTGTTGGTAATTTTCGGCTTTTGCCTGATCCGGGGAATCTTCAGAGGCTTGATCAAGGAGGTGTCGGCGATAATCGGGGTTTTGGGTGGTCTGTTTGGCGCCGCGCTATATTATCCTCTGGCGGCGCGTCCCATTGCCGGTTGGTTCTCCAATCCGTTTTATGCCGATATTATCAGCTTTTTGGTTATTTTTTGCGTTGTGTTCATCCTTGTGAGTGTGCTGGGGATCGTTATCAAGTATCTGCTGAACATCGCTTTTTTGGGGTGGCTGGATCGTTTGTGCGGGGCGGGCTTCGGGGCGGTGAAAGGCTTGCTGATCGCTTCGGTGTTGTTGTTGGCCCTGACGGCCTTTCTGCCGCGCGGCACAACGGTTGTCGGCAAATCACTCCTGGCGCCCTATATCAACGTTGTGAGTGAAAATCTTGCTAAAATCGCCGCCAGTGACTTGAAACAAAAATTCATCGTCAAAATCGGGGACCTGAAAAAGATCTGGGGGCGGCGTTGAGAGGACGGTCCGCACTACCGCCGCCGTTATCTGGTGCCCATCCGAAAATAGCATTTACACAACGTAGCGATAGATTTCATGGCAAATACAACCCAATTGATTGATTTGATTAATCTGGTGAAGACCCTGCGAGGTGCCCATGGATGTCCATGGGATCGTAAGCAGACAGCGCAATCGATCATGGCCTGTTTGGTCGAAGAGGTTTATGAATTGGTTGACGCGGTTGAAAGCGGGGCGGCAGCGGATATTTGCGAGGAACTGGGGGATGTGTTGTTTCATCTGCTGTTTTTGGTGGATTTGGCTGAAGAAAAAGGGCAGTTCAGCCTGGATGCGGTCATGACAAAAATCCATGCCAAAATGGTCCGTCGTCACCCGCATGTATTCGGCGATGCCACGGTCGGCACCCCGGAAGATGTTCGCAGGCAGTGGCATACGATCAAACAGAACGAAAAAAGAGCGGCGTCGGCGTCGATTCTCAGTTCAATTCCCAAAGCCATGCCGGCCCTCATGCGCGCCTACCAGGTTTCCGACCGGGCTGCCCGTACCGGCTTTGACTGGGATGATTTACCGGGTGTCATCGCCAAGGTTGAGGAGGAATGGGCTGAGCTGAACGATGCGCTCGCTCGGAAGGAACTTGATGCGCAGCAGCAGGAGGAGGCGTTGCTGGAATTTGGTGATCTGCTTTTTACGTTGGTCAATGTAGCGCGTTTTGCGAACATTCATCCCGAATCCGCACTCACCGCGGCCACTCGGAAATTTGAACAACGGTTTCGCTTGATCGAGGATTTTTTGGTTGCTGAAGGTGTTGAATTTGAAGCGGTGTCGCGCGAGCGGTGGGACCGGTTATGGGAACGCGCCAAAACAGGTGTCGCCAATAAACAAAACGCCCTCGGCCGGGAGGCCAAGGGCGAATAACATGGATACTATATATAATCCCCACGTTGAAATTTAAAGTATTCCAGATTGGCCGTCAGCGCCGTCTGTTTGGCAATGTCCCTCAATTCCTCACCCTCTGCCAGTGATTCACCGGCCAACTTGTCCAAGGCGCTCGCCTGTTCATCAATCTGCTTAATCATCGGTTCGATTTCGGCCAGGGATTTTTTCGGATTTTCAATGGCTGCGGCGTATTGTTCAAGCATTTGCAGCAATTTTTCCGTATTTTCCGTGATTTGCTGCGTCGCACTGCCAATCACCGGTGGACGCACGGCCTGGATTTCGCCCAGGGTGTCGGTCTTTGCCGGTGCCGCCGGTGTTTGGGTTGGGGTGGCGGCCTCTTGCAGATTCTCATTGAAGTGCTTGTCGGACGAAACTTTGTTTTTGCGTGGTTGAAAGCGCGGTTGCCCTGTAATTTGGCTGATCTTATCCATTGGCGTCCCTCCGGGTGTCGGTTTCGCCATTGATTAAAAGCAAAAAAAAGGCCAATAGTGCCCTTGGCCTTCTTGATGCAGTTTAATATAATTTTTACAATTGGTTATGTTTAGAAAGGGGTGTGCTTAGATAAATAATTATAATCACAGGCAGGCAAAAATTGCCTAGTTACAGTTCAAGTTAGAAAATATCATTGGGTTTAAAATTGATGATTTTCTCAGCAAGTTTATCCGGATCGACTTGATAGCTCTCTTCGGTTATCGCTTTTTGGATAGCCTCCACTTTTTCCACCCGAGTTTCAGGCAATTTGTTGACAGCTTCACGCGCCACATTTAAATCTTTTGATTCACTTGAAATATTGACAACAACATCATGCTTGGTCGCTCTTTGGGCCTCGGTCGCTTCCGGTTGCGCGCCGTTGGGTACCTGGCTTTTATCGGTCGGTTTGATAATTTGAGCTTGCCGCTCATAGTTCACTGTGATGTCTGTTAACTTCATACTGACCTCCACCTATTTTCTTCCCCGAAAATTTCGCCCGTGCGTCAAATGCCGCAATCGAAACGCTATCCATCCCCCATTACATTTGTCGATTAATTGAAGATTGCTGCATATTTTCATCAACTGCTTTTTTAGCGAGTTGTTCGAGGCGTCTGATTATAAAATCCGTGTCTTCAACTGAAAACGTGTTGATGATTTTTTCATTTTTACCATTGATTACGTTGAAAACGAAGTTTTTAGTGTTTGGTGTGGCAAAATCAACGTTTTCCCCCAGCTCTTCCCTGAGCGTGTCCACAATTTGGTGCTCGACATCATCCTGGGGACCATAGTTGGTTATCCGCTCAACAATATCTGCCGCAACTTTTTCGATAATCGCCTGCCGCTTGCCTTCGGCCGACAGATTGATCTTGTCCATGGTCGATTTACCCTCAACCCCCCGCTTGCGGTCTAAAAAGCGGCCCTGACTGAGTTGTTTGGTGTAAACCTTCAGGACGTTGTGTATTTGATAGCTGGGTATGTACATTGGAACTCTTCCTTGCCAAACTCATCGGCGCGGTTTGTGTAAAACTTTAGAAAAAAAATTAATTTTTTTAAATTAGTTTTAATTTCAGGTTGTTACAATGACATCCGTATGTGTTGAATATCCTGAATAGTAGATTCGAATAAAGCGTGCATGGCTTTCAAAGGCAATGGGCGGCAGTTTTTGCGGCGGGAAAAACGCCACTGCCGACGCATCGTCTCCGGGCTTGGGAATGCCGGTGGTTGGATGAATGTGAAATCCGGCTAAAAAAACCGTATGGTAGGATTGGCTAGGATTTGTAGTCACGCCCAAAAGCGTGTTGATTCGGCCGGATAAACCGGTTTCTTCCTTTAGTTCACGCAAAGCACAATCTTCCGGTGTCTCGCCCAGTTCCATGAATCCGCCCGGTAAACACCAGGACCCTATTTTGGGCGCCACGTTTCGTTTGACGAGCAAAAGGCCGGCTTGATCGTCCACTACGACAGTGCACACGGCCGGAATCGGGTTTTCATAGAGCGGTGTTCGGCAGCGTGAACAATACAGTCTTGAGCGGCCATCGACGAATTTAGTAATCAGCCGATGACCGCAAAAATGACAAAATTTCTTGGAACGCATGGCGGCCTAGTCTTCAAAATCGCCTTCGGGCCCCTTGTCGCTATCGATGGCTTGGGCCCGCTCGACGATTTTTTCCGGTGTCCAGTCAGACGGATTTTCGATCCGTTCGGCCCTGCCCCCGGCGTCATGGGAGCCAGCCTGCAGGATCGCATCGACGGCTATTGGTGCCGTGTCTGCGGCGTTTAATACGTTGGTTAACATGTTATGGACAAAGTCTTCAACGCGTTTAACCATGCGAGCGCGGACTTCTCTGGATTGTCCGAGCAGCTTGTTCTCAAAGGGCAGGTTGAGTTTTTTGAAATTGCCGCCCTTCCACCCTTGAGCCTCGGCATGGTCGAGCATCTGCTCCCACAGCGCGTCGGTCATGCCGGCATCCTTGATTTTGATGAAGTTGCCCGCATCGTCCAAAATGGCATTGCCATAGTCGTTGACTTCCAGACCCCAGGAAACCATTTGCAGGGCCGTGGCCACATTGGCTTTGGTGGTGCGTGTTTGTTGCGCGATCTGGCGCAGCCGGTCGGAGCTGTTGCCGGAAGTGCCGTGCTGGGCACCGGAGACCTGATAGGGATTCAACGCTTCGTGGATTTGTACGGTCAGCTCGACCTGGATCCCGGTATCGCCGGACTGAATCCCGTGGGTGGTTCCGTTGTTCAGCGCGATCCAGTCCGGGAATATCTCGTGGGCGTTGAGTCCCTGGATCAGGAAAAGAGCTTCTTCGACAGTGGAGAGCCCCTGGGTCCCCTTGATCTCGCCAACTTCGGTCTCAAGACTGGCCCATTCGGGGACAAACGGGTTCAAGGCGATGCTGGCCAACAGATTCTGATCATCGGGCATGTGTGACGCATCGATGGCGATCGATGTGATACCGGCGTCGATAATCGAGGGGATTTCGATTTTGGCGGATTCGACATCCTGTTGGTTCTTGATTCCGTAATGGTCGGCGTGGATCGCAACCGGAATGGTGATGCCGAGTTCGTTGCAAACCGCATCCACCTGACGGGCAATGTTCCAGTAATTAACGGGGCAGTATGCATTGGCGCCGCCTTCGGATTTCGCGATTTCAATAATCAGGGCGGCATTGGCGCGCTGGGCGGCTTTGAGGGCGCCGCGGATCACAAAGTGGTTGCGGCCGTTGGCGGCCATGGCAATGGCCTGGCCTTTGGCCGTCATGGCGCGGTCGATAAACTTACCGCTAACGATGAGCGCCTTGGAATTGGGAAATAATTTAACGATATTGGGGGGGCGACCGATTTGCAGGGCTTTTTCAAAATCTGCCGAATACGTCATGGTGTTATCTCCTCCTTGGTTTTGCGGCACCGTTGCCGGGCCGTTTGTTGTCAAACGCGATGATTGTGCTTCGGGGCGATTGGTCCGGGTCGCGGCGTGTGTTAAAATCGTGTTTGCTAAACGACCAAGTCCACCAGAATTCCGGTTCGTTTTTGGCCAATGGTTTTTGTCCGGCGTTCGATGTCATAAGTGCTGGCGTTCGGTAGCGTCTCGCCGCGGCGGCTACGCGTCGTGCCGGGGGTGAGGCGGTTAAAATCTACTTGCGCAACGCGACGGTTATAAGGAACCAAAGAATCGTTAACCGTTAGGGGCTTTATGGCTGTCATAATGCGCATGGCTCATGAAACTGCTTTTTGGGAACGACGGGTTCTGCGATTTTAAGATAGTGCCCCTCCGGAAATGGTTGATTTTGGTTCCCGGCATGGCCCGAGCATTTTTAAAACCGCAGGCATAGCGCGCTATTTCGAGGAATTTAAAAATGCGAGAACGCCGCCGGGGGCCAAAAGATGCTATTTCCGGGTGGGCACAAGCTAAGGATACTATGTATATTAATGGTGGCCTGTCAATACCAAAAAAGACGCGAAGGACAGCCGTTTGCTGCTAATCGGGGAGAATACGGGTGCCGGTTTTACCGGTTACGGCGGTGGTGATTTTATCGATGGCCGCGATGCCGGCGGGATGACCGTACTTTTCGACAAAGCGGATAGCGGCCTCGATTTTTGGCCCCATTGAACCGGCGGGAAAAGCATTTTGGCCCAAATGACGCCGGGCCTGTGCAACCGTCAGGGTTTTTAACAGGCGTTGGTTTTTCTGTTTGAAATTCAAATAGGCGCCGTCAACATCGGTGGCAATGAGAAACAGATCGGCGCCGACTTCCTCGGCCAGCTTGGCGCTGGCCAGATCTTTGTCGATGACCGCGTCCACCCCGTTAAATGCGCGCCCCTCGCGGGTAACCGGAATCCCACCGCCGCCGCAGCAGATAACGATGAAATCCATTTCGATCAGGCGTTTGATTTCCCGCTTTTCAACAATGGTCACCGGTTGGGGCGACGCCACCACCCGGCGGTGCCCCTTGGCCGTCGGTGCCGTAGGGTAGGGGAGTTTGGCCGCTTGCGCTTTGGTGAACACCGGGCCGATCGGTTTGGTTGGTTTTTGAAATGCCGGGTCGTTCTCATCGACCACCACATAACTGATGACACTGACCAGCCGCTGCTTGGTGTGAATTCCCAGCTTCATCAGCTCGGTGTCCAGGGTCGATTCAATCATGTAGCCGATCTGTCCCTGGGTTTGCGCCACCAGGATTTCCAGCGGCAGTTGCGGGGCCGTATGGCATTGCTCCTGTTGCAACAACAAGCTGCCGACCTGGGGACCGTTGCCGTGGGTGATAATAATCCGATAGCTTTTGGACAAACGGGCGATATGCGCCATCGGCACCTTCAGATTGGTGAATTGCTCGCTTACGGTTCCGGTTTGCCCCTTGCGGATCAGGGCGTTGCCGCCCAGCGCAATGAGAAGTACCGGCTTCTTGGATACGGTCATTTACTTTGCCAATCGATTCAGCCGCTCCATGAGGATGTCGGCCAGCAGCGGTTGATCATGGTCTTTGTATTCATAGCGCACCCGCAGGGTTGGTTTGTTGATGGTCAGCAGTTTAGGCAGATCGATGGGCGTGGCGAACAACACCAGGTCGCAGTCGGCCCGGTTGATGGTGGTTGCCAAATCCTCGATTTGCTGTTGGCTGTATCCCATGGCCGGCAGTACCTGATCAACATTGGGATATTGGGCATAGGTGTCCTTGATGCTGCCGACGGCGTATGTGCCCGGCGCCACAATTTCACCGGCCTGGTTGCGCCGGGCGGCGATCATGCCGGCGCCGTAGGCCATTTCGCCGTGGGTCAGGGTGGGGCCGTCCTCAACCACCAGGACCCTTTTCCCCTGAATTTGCTCCGGCTGATCGACGATGATGGCCGACTCAGCCATGACAATCGATGCGGTCGGTGCGTGTTCGCGGATGTTGTTTTTGACCGTGTCGATCTGATCGGCTGGCGCACTGTCGATTTTGTTGATGACGGCGATATCGGCCATTTTCATATTGGTTTCGCCCGGATAATACAGCTTTTCGTGTCCCGCGCGGTGGGGATCGAACACCACGATGTGCAGATCGGGGTGGTAAAACGGCGTGTCGTTGTTGCCGCCGTCCCACACGATAACATCGGCTTCCTGCTCGGCCTGACGCAGAATTTGTTCGTAGTCGATGCCGGCGTAAACCACGATATCCTGGGCCACCAGCGGCTCGTATTCCTCGCGTTCCTCGATGGTGCAATGGTGCTTTTCAAAATCGGCATAGGTGGAAAATCGCTGCACGATCTGTTGGGTCAGATCACCATAGGGCATGGGGTGACGGACCGCCACTACGCGCTTGCCCTGATTTTTTAATATATTGCAGACATGACGTGTGGTCTGGGATTTGCCGCAACCGGTACGCACAGCGCATACCGTGACCACCGGTTTGGTCGACTTGAGCATGGTGTAGGTTGCCCCGATCAACACGAAATCGGCCCCTTCGGCCATGATCAAAGATGCTTTGTGCATCACGTCGGTGTGCGGCACATCGCTGTATGAAAACGCGACCAGATCGACTTTGTGCCGGCGAATCAGTTCCGTAAGTTGCTCTTCGGGATAAATCGGTATCCCTTCGGGATAGAGGTTCCCGGCCAACAGGGCCGGATAGCAGCGGTCTTCAATGTCCGGAATCTGCGTGGCCGTGATGCCGACAACTTCGTAGCGGGAATTATCGCGGAAGTAGACATTGAAATTGTGAAAATCGCGCCCGGCGGCGCCCATGATGATGACCTTTTCGCGCATTCGTGCACTCCTTTGGCAGGCGGATTCGGCTCGGTTTACATGTCCTTGCCGGTAATTTTCAACAGCAACGCATTTTGGGCGTGCATGCGGTTTTCGGCTTCATCGAAGATGACCGAGGCTTTGGATTCGAGCACAGCGTCCGTCACCTCGATATCGCGTTGGGCCGGCAGGCAGTGTAAAAACAAAGCGGTCTTTTTGGCTTTTGCCATAAGATCGGTGTTTACCTGAAAACCGGCAAAGCGTTTGATCCGTTCCTTGAGTTCATGTTTTTGACCCATCGAGGCCCAGACGTCGGTGTAAACCACATCGGCGTCCTTAACCGCTGCCTGGGGATCGTTGACGATCTCGATGGTCGACAGACCGGCGGCTTCGGTCTGCTTGACCAGGTCGGCGTCCGGCCGGTAGCCTTTGGGGCAGGCACAAACAAAATGCAGCGGCAACCGCTGGGCCAGCTTCAACCAGGAATGGACAATATTGTTGCCGTCACCGACATAGGCGATTTTAAGGTCGTCCAGGTGTCCGCGGTGCTCCAATACCGTGAATATATCGGCCATGATTTGGCAGGGATGGTTGAAATCGGTGAGACCGTTGATGACCGGCACCGAGGCGTATCGGCCCAACTCCAGGACATGGGCGTGATCAAACAGCCGGGCCATGATCACGTCGTTGTAGCGGCTGAGTACGCGGGCGATGTCCTTGACGGCCTCGCGCTTGCCGATATCGATATCGTCGGGTCCCAGATAGAGGGCATGGCCGCCCAAACAAAAGAAACCGGTTTCAAACGAAACCCGCGTGCGGGCCGACGGTTTTTTGAAGATCATCGCCATGGTGTGGTCTTTGAAAGGCTTGAAATCCTCCCGTTTTTTGAACCTGGCTTTTAATTCTGCTGCCAAAGCCAATGTCGCCCGGATCTCTTCGGTGCTAAAATCGGTGATGTGTAAAAAATCTCGTTTCACGTAAACTCCTTTTTGAGATTTCGTTGTTTGAAATTCTCGGATTTATTTTTGTGAAAACACTTTGGTAATGCGTTCCAGTGCCCAGTCGATATCTTCGCGGGTGATGACCAGGGGGGGGGCGAAGCGGATGATGTTATCGTGGGTTTCCTTGCACAATAAGCCTTCCCTCATGAGCGCTTCACAATAGGTGCGCGCGCCCCCGGCATCGGGGTGAAACTCCACGCCGATCATCAGCCCCTTGCCGCGAACTTCCCTGATATGGGGGGCATTTATCCGGCGCAGGCCCTCAAGAAAATAGGCGCCCATCCGGTCGGCGTTTTCGACCAGATTCTCTTCGACCAACACCTGCAGGGCCGTGCGGGCGATGGCGCAGGCCAAAGGATTGCCCCCAAAGGTGCTGCCGTGTTCCCCCGGTCTTAGAACGCCGAGGACTTCCTTGTTGGATAAAACCGCCGAAATGGGATAAAAACCGCCGGACAGGGCCTTGCCGATCAACGTCAGGTCGGCTTCGATTCCCTCGTGGGCTTCGGCCAGCATTTTTCCGGTGCGGCCCAACCCGGTTTGAATTTCGTCCAGAATTAGAACAATATTGCGGTCTTCGCAAATCTTTTTTACATCCTGCAAATAACCCGCAGGCGGAATGATAACCCCGGCTTCGCCCTGGATCGGTTCCACCAGGAAACCGACGGTATGCGGTGTAATCGCCGCTTCCAGTGCCGGGGCATCGCCAAAGGGGATAACCCTGAAGCCCGGCGTAAACGGCCCGAACCCTTCCCGCGAGTGCGGATCGGTGCTAAAGCCCACAATGGTGATGGTGCGGCCGTGGAAATTGTTTGCGCACACAATTATCTCGGCCTTGTCTTCCGGAACCCCCTTGATTTTGTAGCCCCACTTGCGAACCGCCTTGATCACGGTTTCCACTGCTTCGGCACCACTGTTCATCGGCAGCACTTTGTGCGAGTTGGTCAGTTCACAAAGCTCTTTGTATAAAAGGCCTAATTGATTGTTGCGAAAGGCGCGGGAGGTCAGGGTGAGTTGCTTTGCCTGGGTCGTCAGGGCTTGGAGAATTCTCGGATGGCAATGCCCCTGGTTGACCGCCGAATAGGCTGACAGGCAGTCCATGTAGCGCTTGCCCGCCACATCCCACACCCAGATTCCGTCGCCGCGCTCGATGACGACATCCAGAGGTTTGTAGTTGTGGGCACCATAAGTATCTTCCAGTTGGATAAAATCATGGCTTTGCATGGGAAACCTCCTTTGCGGCCTGCCGGCCTTGGTGTTTTAAAAGTCGGATAAAACGGCGCACATGCTGTTGACTCAGGTCCCGGGCCCTATCGGCGTCGCCTTGGGCCACCGCCGCCACAATGCGGCAAAGATCCTGGTAGTTGTCCTCCAGCGCGTCCGGGGATTTGAGGGCAAACTGTTCGTAAGAACCCAAAATATTTGCATGCACCATGTTCAAAACAGCGATGAAGATCGGATTGGCCGCAATTTGGGCCAGGGTGATGTGAATCTTTTCATCCGCGCGCATCAGGGCGCGCCAGTCGCGCGTGCCTTGCGGAGCTCCCTTGGCGGCCGTTTTCAATATCCGCTCAAGTGCGGTCACATCTGTTTTCGATGCCCGTTGTGCCGCCAGTGCCGCGACGTTGCCCTCCACCAACTCGCGGAATTCGACCAGGTGGTCCAGGGTAACTTTTTGATATTGGATCAGCAGGTTCAGGCTGTCGGTGATGGTTTGTGCGGTCAGATCCTTTACCACCGCACCTCCGGCAACCCCCAGTTTGATTTCGACCAGGCCTTTGTGTTCCAGCACCCGCAACGCCTCACGGATCGTTGCCCGGCTGGTTTGAAACGTTTCCTGCAGTTCGCGTTGGGATGGCAACCGGTCGCCCGGTTTTAAAGAGCCGTTCAGGATGGCGTTCTGGATCTGATTGATCAGGTCCTGGGATATGCGGTTGGGGATGGTTTTGCGAAACATTTTTTTTGACCGACCTCACAAGTAGTGCCCGAGCGATATTGGGTGCATGGTTAAATGGGTTATCCATTAGCCCGATGTCTGTCAAGCATTATTTTAAGTTAACGCCCATTCGGAAATGACATCTTTTCCCGGATGGGCACAAGTTAAGAGGTGCAAAATGAAATTTCGACCTGGATCGGCGAGCCGTCGCTGGATATCAACAGGGTACCGGCCCACAAAAGGCAATTGCCCTGACTGCCCGGTTCCGGCCGGGGAGGGTGACCCAACGTTAGGGTGATGGTCGAGTGTCGGTAAGACGATTCGAACCGGTATCGTCAAAACATAAAATCAACCTACTGGTCTGTTTCGGCCTCCGGCGCTTCGTCTTCGGTTTGGGGCTTTTCTTCAGGCGTGTTCTGCGTGGCGGCATTCACGGCCGGTTCTTCCTTGCCTGCCGCAGACCCGGGTTGCGGGGTCGTGGTTTGGGACGTTTCATTCAGGCTTTCCTCGACACGTGTGTTGAAGGCGCGGACATCTTTGATGTAGGCGGCCCGCTTGGCGATGAAGCTTTCGATTCGTTCGTTCAGAACGTTTATTTTTTGATTGTGTTTGATATTTTCGAGTTTAGTTTTTTTCTTTTTGTCCTCGGCTATAAGTTCGTCCCGCTCACGCATCAGGTTTTGATATTCCTGATCCAACTCGTTTTTACGCTGAGTCAGATCTTTCTCGATGGCCTCAAGATCAAGCGGTTCCCTGGATTGGTCATCGCCGGGCGCTGCCGTTTGCACGTTCTGGGGGGGCGTGTCCGGTAATGCCGTGGCGTCGGTTTCGCTCACCTCCGGTTCATCCACGATCTCCCCGGAAAGGTCGGTTTCATCAAATACCTCCGCCTCGTCCCCCTCATCGGCTTCCAGGGCTTCCTGCTCCTCGGCGATATCCGTCGTCTCATCCGTAGTATCATCGGGTGTATCATCAGGCGCAATCTCGGTCTCTTCGTCATCCGTCAATTCATCGGCCTGCGGGTCCTCAATTTCGGTTTGTCCGGACTCTGCCGGGACGTCGGGCTGCGGTTGCGGGTCCTCATAAAGTTGCACCGAAGGACGCTGTGCCGGCGGTATTTTGCTGATATCGTCGGTAAAGCGCACATTGCCGTCCTTGTCAATGTAGCGATAGTAATCGGCGGCAGCGGGCAGGGTGAGTAAACATGCCGCTATTATCAATGGCAGAATCCAGTATTTCATGGTGCTGATGCTCCTTATGCGTGGCGAACGTTTTTACGACGGTTTCGCACGCCTGAATATTTTTATAAGCATATGACTTTAAATGTAAAAATGTCAAGAATCCTTGTTTCCGGTCACAGGGGGCCGGCACAGAGCCGATCCAGTGCAATTATCGGCAGTTAAGGTTAAAACTTCAACAACTGGGCAAATAAACCCTTGCCAGCCGGTCCGTAATTTTGCATCTTGGGCGGTATGGTTATAGTTGATGTCCACTATTTCCGGTTGGGCGTTGGTAATCAGGGGTCGTTCATCAAACAGCGGCAAATTCGCGCTATTCAATCAGCAGGCCGGTCTTGGGGCCGGTTTGCGGGAATCGGAAAATGTTGAAAACAACGACTAAATTGCTGGTTTTTTGCTTGGCCGTGACCATCGGCGCTTGTGCGCCCAAAACCCAAATCCCTCCCGCACCCGTTGCGCCCGCACCACCACAGGACGAAGACCTGTTGCAGGCGGACGCGCTGTTCAACGCCCGCGAGTACCTGCAGGCGCTGCAAGCCTACGAGGCATATTTGACCCGGAATTTCGACAGCCCGCAGGCACCGGCCGTGTTGATGAAAATCGGTGTGATCCATCGCGCCCTGGCGCAGTACGATCAAGCGCTGGTCGCCTACCGGCGTTTGATCGACCAGTTCGGCAAAAGCGGATTTGCCAATGATGCACGGATCGAGATTTTGGCGGTTTTATATCAGCAGGGCAAGTATCTGGAGGTGATCAATCAGGCGCCGGCCCTGATCGAAGCACTGCGGGATGATATCTTTTTGGTGCGTACCTATATGATTCTCGGCGACGCCTTTCTGGCGTTCGAGTACCCGGCGGATGCCTATGAGATTTATACCCTGGCCCTGCAGAAGGCGGATCCTCTGGAGGCTGCAAGCGTTCGGGCGAAGCTGAAAAACACCCTGCCGACGTTGACCACGGACAATATTTTATTGCTGTTGGGCCGCATTGTCGATCCGGTGCCGCGCAGCCACCTGATGTTTGCATTGGGTCTAAAGCGTATGGAAGAAGAAACGTACGAGGTCGCGTTGCAGGATTTGACCGCCTTTATCGAACAGTATCCTGATCACGAAGATGCGCCCCGTGCCAGGGACCTGATAACGGCCATCCGGGATAAGTCGCTGTACAGCCGGTACAATATCGGATGTCTGTTGCCGCTCAGCGGGCCGTATAAAGCCTATGGCCAAAGGGCTCAGAAAGGGATTGAGCTGGCCTTGATCCAACATAACGCGCAAAACGACAACCGCGCCGTTTCGGTGACCATCCGCGATACCGCCTCCGATCCAATCAAGGCGGTCCAGGCTGTTCGAGACCTGAATAACTTGCAGGTAGCCGCCATTCTGGGGCCGATCATCTCGGCCGAGCCCGCGGCCAGGGCGGCTCAGGAAAAAGGAATCCCGATCGTCACACTGACTCAAAAAGCCGGTGTTCCGGCCGTGGGCGACTATGTGTTTCGTAACTTTCTCACCCCCAGGATGCAGGTCACGGCCCTGGTTACCCATGCCGTGCAAACGCTAGGATTAAAGAAGTTTGCGGTTTTATACCCCAAGGAACCTTACGGTGTGACCTTCATGAATCTTTTCTGGGATGAAGTTTTGAACCAGGGCGGCAGCGTCGTCGGGCTTGAATCGTATCAGGCCGGTCAGACCGATTTTGCCGATGCCATCAAAAGGCTGGTGGGGTTGTACTATGAGATACCGGAAGACCTCGAAGTATTCGAAGCCTTGCGCCGGGAGGAAATTGCAGCCCTGTCCGGCGAGGAGCCGGTTGAAGAAGAACCGGCCGTGGTTGAAGCCGAAAAAGAAGAAAAAGTGGCCGGACGGCGCACCCGTGACGAAGATGAACCGGATCCGTTTATCGATTTTGAAGCGATTTTTATCCCCGATGCCCCCAAGCAGGCCGGCCTGATTACGCCGCAATTGGCCTACTTCGACGTTGTCGATGTCTACATGTTGGGAACCAACCTGTGGCATTCGCCCACCCTGATAAAAATGGCCCGCCAATTTGTGCAAGGCGCGATTTTACCCAACGCCTTTGACAATCAGGACACTGCCGCCAATGTACGCCGTTTTGTGCAAGCGTACGAGGCGACATTTGGTGAAAAGCCCGGCTTCATCGAAGCGATCGCCTATGATTCGGCCCTGCTGTTGTTCCAAACCGTCAGCCGCGACGATATCGCCTTTCGCAGTGACATCAAAACCCTGTTGGGCACCATGCCGGCTTTTGAAGGGGTGACCGGCCTGACCACCTTTGATGACACCGGCGACGCCGTCAAAGCCCTGACTTTGCGGCAGATTGAAGGGCGGCGCTTCAAAGAAATCGAATAACCGGGAACGGATCACGCCCTTGCTGCGGAGATTGCCCCAACGTTCGCGAGCCCTTGGCAACGCGGGATTTGGAGTCCTCCGGCTTTTGCAACGTTGGGGATTAGTTTTTTAAGGCGGCCTCGCAGCTACCGTCCAGCACGTCCCGCACCTTTTGCGACAACTCCCAGATGTTGAACGGCTTTTGAAGAAATCCCTGGCAGCCGCGGTCGAGTATTTTGGCGGCTTGCCCGCTGATGCTGTAGCCGCTGGACAGCAGTACTTTGACCGATTCATCGATCTTTTTGATCGCATCAAAGGTTTCACTACCCCCGCCGTCCGGCATAATCATGTCCAAAATAATCAGGTCGATGGTTTCGGGATGGGTTCGCAGGATTCGCAGCGCCTGTCGACTACTGTTGGCGGTCAAAACAGTGTAACCGAGTTGCTGAAGCATTTCGCGGCTTACATCCAGAATCATGTTCTCGTCGTCGATGATCAATAATCTTTCCGAGCCTTTGCGGATTTTTAGGGCGATCTCTTTGCTGGCCGATTGATGCTTGGATGACGACACCGGCAAGTAAATGTTAAACGTGGCCCCTTTTAGCGGCTCACTGTCAACGGTTATGCGGCCCCCGTGGTTGTCAATAATCCCGTAGGCCGACGCCAGCCCCAGCCCGGTGCCACGGCCCATGCCTTTGGTCGTGAAGAACGGATCGAAGATACGTTTTTGGGTCGCTGCATCGATGCCGATTCCCGTGTCGGTGACAGAGACCTTGACAAACCGGCCGGCCTTTAAACTGTGTGCGGCAGCCGTTTTGTCGTCAACAACCGTGTTTTGGGTGCGAATGTAAAGACTGCCGCCGCCCGGCATGGCTTGATCCGCATTGACATACAGGTTGTAAAAAACCTGGTCGATTTGACTTCGATCCACGTCAACCGGCCATAGGTCCGGATCGCGTTCAAACCGGATGGTGATCTCTTTTTTCGTGCGTCCGAACATACTGGAATTGCGTTCGAGAAGCGTATTCAAGTTGATCGGTTTGACTTCATATTTGCCGCCCTTGGCAAAGCCGAGCAATTGCCGGGTGAGATCCGAACCACTTTCAACAAAGCGCATCACATTCTGCAGGCGTTTTTGATCCGGATGATCTTTGTGCTTTTCAACCTGTAACAACGACACATTGCCCTGGATCCCCATGAGCAGGTTGTTGAAATCGTGCGCCAGCCCGCCGGCCATGGTTCCGATCGACTCCATTTTTTGCGCCTGCAGCAGTTGCACCTCCAGATTTTTTTGGCGGGTCATGTCCCACAAGTAGCCCTGAATTTCCGTCAACTGGCCTTCTTCGTCAAAACGTCCGATGGCGTTGACCAGCGTGTCGATGGGCCGGCCGTCCACGGTTCTCAATTTGATTTCATAATGCGTGACCTTCTTTTCGCGGTAAAGCTGGGCGATCAATTTCAGCCGGTCGTTGCGATCGACATAATAATCGACCATATTGGTTTGCAGGGCATCGGCCATGGTTTGGTGGCCGAACATTTTGATAAAGACCGTGTTGCAGGTCACTAAATTGCCGTCCGGCTCGGAGATATAGACCGCCGATAGATCGGCTTCGAAAAACTGCCGGTAGTACTCTTCGCGCTCGCGCAAGGTCTGTTCGGCCTTTTTGCGCATGTCGATATCCTGAAATTGAGCGATCAGGTACAATGGCCGCCCCTTGGCGTCATGAACCACCGATGCACTGAACAGCATCCAGACGGGTAACCCGGATTTAGTTACCAACTGCTGCTCAATAGGATCACACGATTTGCCGACGAGTAAATCCTGCAAATAGGCCTGGGCATTGCCCCTTTCTTCCGGCAGCACGAAATCGCGCCATTGCCGGCCCAACAGTTCGGTATGCGCAAACGCCAGCTTGCGGCTCAGCGCGCAGTTGACCCGCAAAAATTCACCGTTGATGTCGATCAGGGCCATGCCGCTGGTGGCATTGTTGAATGCGGTGCGAAACCGGGCTTCACTGTCGCGCAGGGCCTGTTCGGATTTTTTGCGGTCGGTGATGTCGACCATGCTGACCAGGATGTGGTCGCCTTGTGACGTTTCGCGTTTGGATGAAAAACTCAGCAACACATCGCGCAACCTGCCGTCAAGGGTGCGGTTAACCACCTCGGTTTCAAAATAGGGCTGTTCCCGGGCGAGGGAGGCGAGAATCCGTGCTAAAACCGGAAATGACTCTTCGCTTAAAACGGTTGTCACCGGCCCCAGCAACTCTTCTTTGCTTTGGGCCCGGAACAGGCGCTTGGCCGCCGGATTGATGTCTTTGATAATTATCTGGTCGGCCAAATGTCGGACCACCTCCGGGTTGTTACGAAAATAACTCTCGAAGTTTGTTATCCCATCCGCTTTCAAATTGGCGATAATCCGGTAAACCCGGCTGACATCCTCCTCCAGCAGCGCAACCGTCGACGTATTGAAAATGTTCATGTAGCGATTCTTGCTGCGGAACAGTTCTTTTTCAGCTCGGCGGCGGGTCAGGATATTCATCGCCAACAGGGCAATCACGATTGTCAGGCCGACAAAGCCGGCCAAAACGCCGCCGATAAGGCCCCGGTTTTGAGTATAAAACGATGTCGGCCGATTGATGATCCGGCTGCCGGGCGGCAGCGTTATCAACCGGACGTGAAACCGTTTCATCTGTTCATAGTCGAACATATACTCGTTGGGGCTTTCCTTGATGACCGGCAACTCTGCCATCGCGCGGCCGTCCAGAATTTTCAACACCAGTTCGGCTGCTGTTGCTCCTTGCTGGTGCCCACTGGTTAAACGCCCGCCGATAATACCGTGCCCCAGGTGAAAATCCCAAAAGGAATACATCGGCGCCGTGCTGACTTCGGAAATCAGCCGGGCGCTTTCGTCGAAGGAATAAATGTTGCCGAACCGGTCAGCCGTAAAGTGAGACCAGACCAGAATGCTGTTCGCGGGCAGCGAGGTCACCTTTTGCCGCAGTTCGGCCATGGACAGGTTTTCGAGAAAACTAAACTGCGCACGGTCGTTAAAATCCGGGAGAATCCTTTTAATAAGGGTTTTATTGGCCTTGCCGCTGACCGTGTGGTCGCTGATGATGAAAACGCTGTCGGTATCGGGATGCAGATCAAAGGCGACTTCGAGGGTTTTGCGAATATCAAAGGCTTCCAGAACACCCGTAACCATGGTGTGACCATCAAGCATGGCATCTTCAAAAAAATTGACGCCGCAAAAGACGATTGGGGTTTGGGGGAACAGGTCGTCGTGGTTGGTAAGCAGAAACCGAAATGCATGATCATCCGAACAAATAATCGCATCAAAGTGCATCGCGGCAAATTTGGTTAGGAATAGTTCGCGCAGTTTTTCCAGGTAGGCCGGATTGAAAATCCGCTTGGTGTCCATGAACTCATAGTGCAGTTTAATCGCGTGCCGGCCGGACGCAAAACGTGTTTCAATCCCTTTGGTGATACTGTCGGTCCAGGCTAACCCTTTATGATAGGAATGCAGAATCAGGATGGTTCTGGTGGTTTGATCAGATACAACGGCCGCGCTGTGACCCGCCGTAAGGAGCAGCGCCACCAGAAGGCTTATCATCCGTATGGGCCCCAAGATCTTTTTCAATCCCCAAGGTGCATACATGGTCAGGCTCCAGATCCGCTGCAAGATTAATCATATGCTGTCGATGTGGCTCTTAGTTCGGCCGAGTAACTTTCGGGCCACTATAATCGAATCAGGGGCAAATGTAAAACGGGATTTAGTTAGTGCCCATCCGGAAATAGCATCTTTTGGTCCAGGCCGGCGTTCTCACGAATTTGAAATAATGGCGTAGCCATTCATGTTCTTGCGACGTAGCAAGGCTA
>JANQIE010000089.1 GCA_028282295.1 Desulfobacterales bacterium
TCTGATCACCCCGATAGCGATGGAAAAAGAGCTGCGCTTCGCGGTCCGTGAAGGCGGCCGTACAGTCGGTGCGGGCGTCGTGGCCGAAATTATTGAATAAACGAAAGGAGTAGGCCGGTGAGGATTATCGTAACCTTGGCTTGCGGTGAGTGTAAGCGCAGAAATTATACAACAACCAAAAACAAACGGACAACACCGGATAAACTTGAGTTTAAGAAATATTGCCGACATTGTCGCCGCCACACTTCCCACCGGGAAACAAAGTAAGGCTTCATATTGACTGTGATATAAAAATAACATCACTAGGTTCCAGACTCAGATTGATGCAGGCCAGTAGCTCTAACGGTAGAGCGTCGGACTCCAAATCCGGGTGTTGGGGGTTCGAATCCCTCCTGGCCTGCCATCCTTTTTTTGAAGGCACAATTCTGGTAGCCACATATATACGTAATCAAGTAGTGCGCTATTGATTATAACGATGCGGCCAAATTAGCAGAGATTACAATGGCACGGTTACAAAGAAAAAAGACCCCTTCTAAGGTCAAAAAAGAGAAAAACGGGAACGCTCAGGTTGCGCAGGCCGATGTGGACGCCGATGGCAGCAGCAATGGGGCGGCGGCGTTGACGGCAACTGTCCGTGACATAAAGAAGAAGAAACAGGCCGGTTCTAAAAAAATTCAAGTTGCAGCAAAAGCGGGTTTGGGAAAAAAAGAACCCAACATTTTTTCCAAAAGCGCCCAGTTTTTGCGAGAGGTTAAGGTTGAATTAAAAAAGGTTGCGTGGCCCTCGCGTAAACAGACAACCGGATCGACCGCTGTGGTCATTGTATTGGTTATGATTATCGCCTTATTTCTCTGGGTTGTCGATATGGGATTGTCTAGCCTTATTCAGTTGGTCGTAAAATAAAGAATTGGGAGACAGACAACGTGGCTTTGAGATGGTATATCGTCCATGTTTATTCAGGCTTTGAGAACAAGGTCAAGGCTTCCTTGGAAGACCGCATAGCCAACTTTGAAAACAAAGAAAAATTCGGCAAAGTTCTTGTACCCACCGAGCAGATTGTTGAGTTGGTAAAAGGCAAACGCAAGACATCCTCGCGCAAATTTTATCCGGGATACATTCTGGTCCAAATGGAATTGGACGATGCAACTTGGCACATTGTCAACAATACAGCCAAGGTTACCGGTTTTCTGGGAGGGCGTGAAAAGCCGACCCCTATATCGGATGACGAAGCCGATCAAATATTGAATCGAATGGAGGCCGGCAAACTAAAACCGAAGCCCAAATATTACTTTGAAGCGGGTGATGAGGTTCGGGTTATAGACGGCCCGTTCACTAATTTTAATGGGACGGTCGAGGACGTGAATCCGGAGAAGGGCAAGATCAAGGTTTTGGTGAGTATTTTTGGTCGCTCTACTCCGGTTGAATTGGAGTTTGTCCAAGTGACAAAGTTATAAGCTGATTGAACTGTGCTGATTCGGACGATAATCGTTTTTTAGCGCATATAATGCGGAAAAATCTGGCGAGCAGGAGTGAATAATCAAAATGGCAAAAAAAGTAATGGCAATGATTAAATTGCAGGTGGAAGCGGGAAAAGCAAATCCTTCTCCTCCTATTGGTCCTGCCTTGGGGCAACACGGCGTCAACATCATGGATTTTTGCAAGGCCTTCAACGCAAGAACGGCCAATGAGGCCGGTATGATCATTCCGGTGGTAATTACTGTTTTTCAGGACCGTACCTTTAAATTTGTTACCAAAACTCCGCCTGCTGCGGTGCTTCTGAAAAAGGCGGCCAAGGTTGCCAAAGGTGCCCATGATCCTAAACGAGAACGCGTGGGTTCGGTTACCCGGGCTCAAGTCGAAGAAATCGCCAATTTGAAAATGGTTGATTTGAATGCCAATGATTTAGATGCAGCCTGTAAAATTATTGCGGGCACGGCCAGAAGCATGGGAATTGAGGTCACTTAAATAGAGAAGGAGCGATAAGGGAAAAATGCCGAAGCGGGGTAAAAAATATCAAGAGATCGTCAATAAAATTAGTTCGCGCAATAACAACGATTTTGCCAAGGCTGTCAAACAAGCTATAGATAATTCCTATGTCAAGTTTGATGAAACGGTTGACGTTGCTGTGCGTTTGGGCGTCGATCCACGCCACGCCGACCAGATGGTTCGCGGTACCGTGGTATTACCAAACGGCCTGGGTAAGGAGGTCAAGGTACTCGTTTTCGCCAAGGGTGAGAAGGAAAGTGAAGCCAAAGAAGCTGGGGCCGATTTTGTTGGCAACGATGAATTGATTGAAAAGATTAAAAAGGGGTGGTTTGGTTTTGATAAAGCCGTGGCCACACCGGATATGATGGGTACCGTTGGTAAGATCGGCCGACTGTTGGGACCGCGCGGCCTCATGCCGAACGCTAAGACAGGGACCGTCACCTTTGATATTGTCAAAGCGGTCGATGAGTTAAAAGCCGGTAAAATCGATTTTAGGGTTGAAAAAGCCGGAATTTTACACGCGCCGGTTGGAAAAGTTTCTTTTGGTGTCGAAAAAATAGTTCAAAATATTTCGGCTTTCATCGATACCGTAATGCGATTGAAACCTTCTTCCGCCAAAGGAACCTACCTGAAAAGTATCGCCGTCTCGACTACCATGGGACCGGGATTTAAGGTTGATACCAACCTTGTCAAGGATTTGATTAAATAGGGTTTTAAAGCTGTATATCCACATAGTTGCTTTTAAAACTCGTGTTGTCTGGGAAATCTTGTGTGGCGAATCTGGCTCCATGGGGTTGCAAACTTACATGAATTAGATACCAAATAACTATTAATTTCTTGTCAAAGACCGTAGGCACGCTTAACGGTAAAACCTCGTAAATGTGTTTAATCGGCACTGCCGGCCTACCGAGACAATACCTACCGGTTTCAACAAATGATGTTCGGATCCGGTTTCTAAAGAGTGTTTCCTCCGGTTTTTGCAGATTAAGGGGGGAGGTGTTGAATAAACGTGAACCTTACTGAAAAACAGCAGATTGTTGAAGATCTCAAAGAGCAATTCGCAAAGTCAAAAGTCGTTATTGTAACCGATTACAAAGGTTTAGATGTCTTGTCGATCAATTCCTTGCGTCGTAAACTGCGTGAGGCCGACGTTGAATATCGTGTTGTCAAAAACACTTTGTTGGTTCGCGCGTCAGCCGATTCAGACGTGTCGCTGATCACGGATTGCTTTAAAGGGCCTAGCGCGATCGCTATGAGCTACGATGATCCTGTTGCGCCTGCCAAGGTGCTTTCCGAGTTTGCCAAGGAAAATAATAAACTGGAAATCAAACTTGGTGTAATGGGCGGTAAAGTGCTTCAAATGGAAGACATTAAAGCATTGGCGAGCCTGCCTTCACGCGAAGCTCTGTTAGGCCAAGTGCTGTCGGCCATGAATGCGGTGCCGACCTCATTGGTGCAGGCTCTTAGCGACATGCAGCGCAAACTGGTCAATGTGCTGACTGCGATCAAAGATCAAAAGGAAGCGGCTTGATTTGCACGTGCCCAATCGGAAATAGCATCTTTTGGCCTCTGTCGGCGCTCTCGCATTTTTAGAATCCTCAGTAGCCTCCTGCTATGCCTGCGGTTTTAAAATTGCTCGGGCCTTGCCAGAAACCAAAATCTGCTATTTCCGATTGGGCACTATCATACTTTTTATCTGCAAACCGTACACAAATTAAATTTGAGTTAAAGATTTTATATCAATTGGAGGAAACTTAAAAATGGCTGATATTACTAAAGACGATGTTGTAGAATTTATTGCCAATATGACTGTTCTTGAACTGAGTGAACTGGTCAAGGAGATGGAAGATAAATTCGGTGTTTCGGCAGCAGCGCCTGTCGCTATGATGGCAGCCGGCCCAGCCGGAGCCGGTGAGGCGGCCGCAGCGGCGGAGCAAACGGAATTTGACGTTATCCTAACCACACCGGGCGACAAGAAAATTCAGGTTATTAAAGAAGTACGGGCAATTACCGGCTTGGGTCTTAAAGAAGCCAAAGCATTGGTGGATGATTGCCCGAAACCGGTCAAGGAAGGCATTGCAAAAGAAGAGGCCGAAAAAGTCAAAGAACAGCTTGAAGGTGCCGGTGCCCAAGCTGAACTTAAGTAATATTTTTTCGAATGTACCTCGTTACCTTGGGGTGGTGCACCACTCCAAGGTAACTATTCCTTCAAATAGAAACATCCCCAAATTGGAGTCGTCATGACGGATATGCCCTGGGTAAACAAGCGGTTTCGTAAAAGCTTTGGTAAAATTAAAAAGATTGTCGAAATCCCTGACCTTATTGGCATGCAGCGCGAATCATACAAGCGCTTTCTCCAGATCGATACGCCCCCGGAAAGACGGGAAGACATTGGGTTGCAAGCAGTTTTTAAATCTGTTTTTCCGATTAAGGATTTCACTGGCAGCGCGTCATTGGAGTTCGTGTCTTATCGATTTGCGGAAGTAAAACACAGCGTGGAAGAGTGTATCCATCGAGGAATGACCTATGAACTGCCGGTTCGGATAACGGTTCGGTTGGTGGTCTACGACGTGGATAAAGAAACCGGAGTTTCAAATATTCGCGACATAAAGGAACAGGAAATCTATTTCGGTACGATCCCTTTGATGACCGCCAAGGGCACCTTCATTATCAACGGAACCGAGCGCGTTGTCGTGAGTCAGCTTCATCGCAGCTCCGGTGTGTTTTTTGACCATGATAAGGGCAAAACCCACTCCAGCGGCAAAATAATCTATTCATCGCGCATAATACCTGTGAGAGGCAGTTGGATCGATATGGAAATCGATCCTAAGGATATCGTTCATATCCGTATCGACCGTCGACGTAAATTTCCGGTGACATTGCTGTTCAAGGCGTTTGGGTACTCAACGGAAGACTTACTGAATTATTTTTATCAAACTGAAAAGATTTTTTTCGAAGGTGATAGTATTTTCCGGGAATTGAATCCCGATTTCTTAAAAGGGCAGAGAGCCAGTCAGGATTTGTTGAATCCTAGTGATGGTGAAGTGATTCTTAAAAAAGGCCGCTTGTTTACCAAACGGGTGATCAAGCAAATGCAGGCCAATGAGATAGATCGTATTCCAATCGCAGAGGAGGACCTTGCCAATAAGGCTTTGGCTGGCCCTGTTGTTCATCCGCAGACCGGCGCGGTTATTGCGAAAGCCAATGATTTGATTGATGAAGAAGTTTTGGAGAAAATTCGGGCGGCCGAACTGACGGAGCTTGAAATTCTGCATATCGACGGCCTGACTGTTAGTGACTCTATTAGAAAAACACTTCTATTGGATAAAGTCGACTCCAAAGAAGAGGCTTTGATCGAAATTTATCGTCGGTTGCGTCCGGGCAACCCCGCAACTCCGGAAGTGGCGCAGGATTTCATCGATCATTTGTTTTTTAAATCGGCTTATTATGACCTTTCCGGTGTCGGGCGCTTGAAGATAAATTTGCGCTTGGGTATTGAAACGCCCGTCGATGTTCGAACCCTGCGTAAGGAAGACATTTTACTGACAGCCAAAACACTGGTCACATTGCGCGATACTCAGGGAGTGGTCGATGATATCGATCATTTGGGAAATCGGCGGGTACGTGCAGTGGGCGAGCTGTTGGAGAACCATTATCGGATCGGGTTGGTGCGCATGGAGCGCGCGATTAAGGAGCGGATGAGCTTGCAGGAAGTCGATGCGCTCATGCCGCATGATTTGGTTAATCCTAAACCGGTTTCCGCGGTAGTTAAGGAGTTTTTCGGTACTAGCCAGCTCAGCCAGTTCATGGATCAAACCAATCCATTATCCGAAACTACACACAAGCGGCGTCTGAGTGCTCTGGGGCCCGGCGGTTTGACGCGTGAGCGCGCGGGATTTGAAGTTCGCGATGTACATCCGTCACATTATGGTCGGATCTGTCCCATTGAAACTCCCGAAGGTCCAAATATTGGTCTGATTGTTTCGTTGAGCACCTACGCGCGTGTCAACGATTTTGGCTTTATTGAGACACCATATCGCGTTGTGAGCGATGCTCAGGTTTCAAAAGAAGTTCGATTTCTAAGCGCGTTCGAGGAAAAAGAGCATCCCATTGCTCAGGCCAATGCACCGATTAAAGATGACGGATTTTATAAAAATCAAACGGTTACGTCTCGCGTTGCCGGTGAATTTATGATGGTGGACCGCGAACAGATCGAACTGATGGATATTTCACCCAACCAACTTGTGAGTGTTTCCGCTTCGTTGATCCCATTTTTGGAAAACGATGACGCCAACCGCGCGTTGATGGGGTCTAACATGCAACGTCAGGCTGTGCCCCTGATTACCAATGAGGCGCCCCTTGTTGGAACCGGTATGGAAGGGGTGGTGGCCAAAGATTCCGGCGTTACGCTTGTAGCCCAGCGCGACGGTATTATTGCCAAGGTCGATGCATCGCGGATTGTCGTGCAACATGATCCGACCGAGGATGGTTACGATAAACACGTCACAATTTATAATCTGTCCAAATTTATAAGATCCAATCAAAACACCTGCTTTAACCATCGACCGATTGTAAAGAAAGGTCAATTTGTCGGGGCAGGTGATATTATCGCCGATGGTCCGGCCACTGACAATGGTGAACTGGCCTTGGGCAAGAATGTAACGGTCGCTTTTATGCCCTGGGGTGGCTTTAATTTCGAGGACTCGATTTTGGTCAGTGAAAGACTGGTCAGCGAGGGTGTTTACACTTCTGTTCATATCGAAGAGTTTGAAGTGGTTGCCCGGGATACTAAATTAGGCAAGGAGGAGATTACGCGGGATATTCCCAACGTTGGCGAGGAAGCGCTTAAAAATTTAGACGACAGCGGTATTATCAGGTTGGGGGCCGAAGTGACCCAGGGTGACGTGTTGGTTGGTAAAATCACTCCGAAAGGTGAAACCCAACTCTCGCCGGAAGAAAAATTGCTGCGTGCAATTTTTGGAGAAAAGGCCGGCGATGTAAAGGATACCTCGCTTCGTGTTCCGCCCGGTGTAGAGGGCATTGTCATTGACGCTAAAGTGTTCTCCCGGCGGGGAGTCGAAAAGGATGACCGGACGCGCCAAATTGAACATAGTGAAATTGATTCGCTGGAAAAGGATCGTGATGATGAATTGGCGATTATTCGTGAGGTCACCCATGAGCAGATTACGCAGTTGCTTGTCGATCAAAAGTGTGCCGCTTCGTTGAAGAAAGGCAAAAAGGTTCTTATTGCCAAAGATAAAAAAATTGACGCACAAATGGTTGCCGATGTTACATTGGCTGATCTTGAAGGCATCGTTTTAAAAGATACCGTGCTTACTGAAAAAGTTCACGACATTCTTGAGCAGTATCGTCTGCAGTGCGAGCAATGCCGCGCTGTTTTCGAACAGCGTGTCAGTCGCTATGAAATGGGTGACGATTTACCGCCAGGAGTTATCAAAATGGTGAAGGTATACGTCGCTATGAAACGTAAGCTCTCCGTTGGCGACAAAATGGCGGGTCGGCATGGTAATAAAGGGGTTGTATCGCGTATTCTACCGGTGGAGGATATGCCCTACTTCGAAGACGGAAAGCCGGTCGACATGGTTCTTAATCCGCTTGGTGTCCCTTCACGTATGAACGTCGGACAGATCCTTGAGATACATTTGGGGCGTGCGGCCAAGGAACTTGGCAACCAGCTTCATGAGATGTTGGAAGAGCAAAAAGCGGATTCGCTAAGAAAAAAAATGAAGCGGATATTCACTGCTGACGAACATCAGAAAATGATCACGGATATGGATGAAGATCTGCTAACCGATGTGGCCCGTAAGTATCAAAAAGGGGTGTTCATGGCTACGCCGGTGTTTGACGGCGCTAAAGAGGATGAGATTAAGGCCCTACTAAAAGAAGCCAGCGTTTCGTCCACCGGGCAAGCGATACTTTACGACGGTCGCACCGGCAAACCATTTGATGAAATGATCACGGTCGGCACGATGTATATGCTAAAGTTGCATCATCTTGTTGATGATAAAATTCATGCTCGATCGATCGGCCCCTATTCTTTGGTCACGCAACAACCTTTGGGTGGTAAGGCGCAATTCGGCGGACAGCGCTTGGGTGAAATGGAAGTTTGGGCCATGGAAGCCTATGGTGCCGCCCATGCGTTGCAGGAATTTTTAACCGTCAAATCCGACGACATGGCTGGGCGAACCCGCATGTACGAGAAGATTGTCAAAGGTCAGAATGTTCTCGAACCCGGTATTCCTGAATCGTTCCGTGTCTTGACGAAGGAGCTTCAGAGCTTGGGACTGGATGTCGGCTTGTTGGAAGGCGATGCTTGATTGATACCTGCCGGTATCCGGCCAATGTAAGTTTTATAGAACCCGAATGAGGTAATCGAATGGAATCATTATATGATTTTTTTGCAAAGCCGACCGATCCCCGACGTTATTGTGGCGTGAAAATCGGACTGGCTTCCGGTGAACAAATTCGTCAATGGTCGCATGGTGAAATCAAGAAGCCGGAGACGATAAATTATCGGACGTTCAAACCGGAACGGGATGGTTTGTTTTGTGCTAAAATCTTCGGGCCTACAAAAGATTACGAATGCAATTGCGGCAAGTACAAACGCATGAAACACCGTGGGGTAATCTGCGAAAAATGCGGTGTGGAGGTTATTCAATCTAAAGTGCGGCGTGATCGCATGGGACATATTGAATTAGCCACACCTGTATCGCACATCTGGTTTTTGAAGAGTCTGCCCAGTAAAATTGGAAATTTACTGGATTTGACGCTTAAAAATATGGAGAAGGTGCTCTATTTCGACAGCTATATCGTTATTGATCCCCAGGATACGCCGCTTACACGTGGACAGTTGCTGTCGGATGAAAAATATCTTGAGGCACTGGAAACGTACGGCAATAAGTTTGAGGCCGGTATCGGTGCCGAAGCGGTTCAGAAAATGCTCGCGGCCATCGATTTGGAGGAAACCTATGGTCAGCTTCGGGAAGAAATTCGTGCCACCAATTCCGTTGCCAAGAGGCAAAAATTATCTAAGCGCCTCAAAATAATTGATGCGTTTCGTAAATCGGGTATCGATCCTAACTGGATGATCATGGATGTCATTCCGGTATTACCCCCGGATTTACGTCCCTTGGTTCCCTTGGAAGGGGGACGGTTCGCTACCTCGGATTTGAATGATTTATATCGGCGCGTGATCAATCGGAATAACCGTTTGAAGCGACTGATCGATCTCAAGGCACCGGATATCATCGTGCGTAACGAAAAACGTATGTTGCAAGAATCTGTCGATGTGCTTTTCGATAATGGCCGACATGGTCGTGTAATAACCGGGACGAACAAGCGACCGCTTAAATCGCTAAGTGACACGCTTAAAGGTAAACAAGGGCGCTTTCGACAAAATCTTTTGGGTAAACGGGTCGACTACTCCGGTCGTACTGTCATTACTGTTGGACCCAATCTAAGGCTGCATCAGTGTGGGCTGCCGAAAAAGATGGCCTTGGAGTTATTCAAACCGTTTGTCTATTACCGGCTGGAACAAAAAGGTCTGGTTTCTACCGTAAAGAGCGCCAAAAAAATGGTGGAACGCGAAACACCGGAAGTTTGGGATACGCTTGATGAGGTTGTCAAGGAATATCCGGTGATGCTCAATCGCGCTCCCACACTCCATCGCTTGGGCGTACAAGCCTTTGAACCGATTTTGATCGAAGGCAAAGCGATTCAATTGCATCCTTTGGTCTGTACCGCTTTTAACGCTGACTTCGACGGCGATCAAATGGCGGTTCATGTACCACTTTCGGTGGAATCACAGATCGAAGCGCGCATACTAATGCTTTCCAGCAATAATATTTTATCGCCGGCCAGCGGAAGTCCCATCATTGTGCCGACACAGGATATTGTCTTAGGCATTTATTACATGACGCGTGAGGTTGCCGCGGCTAAGGGAGAAGGTCTGACCTTTGCCAACCCGGCCGAGGTTCGTGTGGCGTTGGATGCCGGTCAGATCGATTTGCATGCCAAAATCAATGTGCGTATGGACGGGAAGCGCTACGAGTCCACTGCCGGGCGTATTGTTCTGTGGGAAATTATTCCCCAGGATCATGTAATGGTGATGCGTCATATCATGGTGCCGACGAAAGAGGAAGCGGACGCGGTTGTCGCCGAGGCGGGTGAGGGTGCCGATTTTCTGGATTTAGTTCAACGCTATTCCAAAAGTCTGGATAAAAGGAATGACGGCCATTTGGGGTTGTTACGCCAGGACGAATTTGTTCGCATGTTCCAATCCGAGGATGCGGCAGCCATATTCGATCTTGAACCGAAACAAATAAGTGCTCCGATATTTACGGAAGAAGCCTACCATATTTTTGAAATTCTGGAAAAACAACCCGGCATTCCTTTTGATCTGGTCAACAGAACGCAGGATAAAAAATCTTTACGTGATTTAGTCGATTATGCCTATCGTAATTTAGGCCCCAAGGCCACGGTCATTTTATCAGACCGTCTGAAAGATATCGGTTACCGGTACTCAACTGAAGGTGGGCTGTCGATTTCCATTGATGCTATGATCATCCCTGAGGCTAAATGGGATTTATTAAAGGATGCTGAGAATCGCGTGGCGGAAATCGGAAGGCAATACACCGAAGGGCTGATCACGCAAGGCGAGAAATACAATAAGGTCGTTGATATATGGGCCAAGGCAACTGACGATGTTGCAAATGAAATGATGAGCGCCATGAAAGTCGGATCGGGAAGTGACGCCGATACTGAAAGCGAATCTGCAGGCGGCAAGTTCAATCCCATATTTATGATGGCCGATTCCGGTGCTCGTGGTAGCAAGGATCAGATGCGACAGTTGGCCGGTATGCGCGGTTTGATGGCCAAACCATCCGGTGAGATTATTGAGACGCCGATTACTGCAAATTTCCGAGAAGGCTTGTCCGTGCTACAGTACTTTATCTCCACCCATGGTGCTCGTAAGGGGCTGGCTGATACGGCATTGAAGACAGCTAACTCCGGTTATTTGACCCGCCGCTTGGCCGATGTTGCCCAGGATTGCGCTGTTACCGAGGATGATTGCGGAAGTGTAAACGGCGTTGAGGTCGAATCACTGATGGAAGGTGGGGAGGTGATTCAACGGTTGGGCGAGCGTATATTGGGACGTGTTGCCGTCGATGATATTTTAGATCCGTTTACGGATGATTTGCTTGTTAAGGGCGGCGAAGAAATTGATGAGCGTAATTGTGATAAAATAGAAAATGCCGGTATAACAAGTGTGCGAATTCGGTCGGTATTGACCTGTCGCACCCGGCACGGTGTTTGCGCAAAGTGTTACGGCCGTGATCTGTCGCATGGTGGTATCGTGGAAACCGGACAAGCCGTTGGAATTCTAGCCGCGCAATCGATTGGTGAACCAGGCACCCAGCTCACGATGCGTACCTTCCACATTGGGGGTACAGCGAGCCGGCGCGTGGAACAAGCCGATATCCGAGCCCGCACGGATGGTACAATTAAATATGACGATGTTACCGCTGCAATAAATGCAGAGGGCCAGAATGTGGTCATGAACCGTCGGGGCGGTGAGATGATCCTACTCAGCGACACCGGACGCGAACTTGAAAAATTTCCGGTGATATACGGCGCCCATCTTTCGGTGCAGGATGGGCAAAAAGTAAGTGCGGGCGACTTGATCGCAAGTTGGGACCCGTTCACCACACCGATTATTTCAGAAATCGATGGATACGCCAAATTCGGCGACATTATGCCGGGTAAAACTTTGCAGGAAAAGGTCGATCCTGTTACCGGAAAGTCGAGTCGTATGATTATTGAGGCCAAGGGGGTAGAGGCGCGACCGCGGATCTCGATTAAAGATGATTCCGGCAAAACGGCAAATTTAGCCAACTCGGCCGGCAAGGCCCGTTATATATTGCCGATTGATGCGATTTTGCTGGTTGAGGAGGGAGATCCTGTTAAAGCGGGTGATATTTTGGCGAAATTACCGCGTGCGACAACCAAAACAAAGGACATCACCGGTGGTTTGCCGCGGGTCGCCGAGCTGTTTGAGGTCCGCAAACCAAAAGAAACGGCAGTGCTTAGCGAAATTGATGGTTATGTTTCAATCGCCAAGGCAGCCAAAAAAGGAAAACAAAGAGTTACGATATCTCCTGTTGACGTGGGTGAAAAAAAAGAGTATTTGATTCCCCGCGGTAAACACATCAACGTTATTGACGGTGATTATATCCGCGCTGGCGAACCTCTGATTGGCGGCTCTGCCAATCCGCAGGATATACTGAACATCAAGGGTGAAGTGGCGTTGGCCCGCTACCTTGTCGATGAGGTCCAGGAGGTATACCGGTTACAAGGCGTGCGCATCAATGATAAACACATTGAGGTGATCGTGCGTCAAATGATGCGCCGTGTAAAAATTACCGATGTTGGTGATACGGATTTTATCAACGATGAACAAGTCGACCGTATTCGATTTGCGGACGTAAACCGAGCCGTCATTGAGAAAGGCGGACAGCCCGCCGTAGCTGAACCTCTGATTTTAGGTATTACCAAAGCCTCGTTAAGCACTGAAAGCTTTATCTCAGCTGCATCTTTTCAGGAGACGACCAAAGTGCTTACGGATGCCAGCATTTCCGGATCTGTGGATTTCCTGCGGGGTTTGAAAGAAAATGTAATAATGGGCCGGTTGATACCGGCCGGAACCGGGCTAGCTGCATACGGCTTGGTAAATGTTGAACATGCCTAAAGGTGTAAGGCACCACTGGGACGCTATGTGATCCGATCAGGTTGTCCCGATTATTAGCGCGAGTGCTATTTCGGGTTAGGTAAAGTAAGGATACATGGTCATCCATATATAATGGTAATCGTACCTAAGTGCGTACACCTGTCAGTTGCATCTGATTCTGCATTCTATCTGGTATTTTTGTATCTTTAGATAAAGAAATTTCTTGACATTAATACCTGGCAAGTATACATATCGGCTTTTTCTAAAACCGGCGCAATTTTGTGTACGAATTTCAGTATTTTTTAAATTGAGGTAAAAATGCCTACCATTAACCAGCTTGTTCGATTTGGCAGAAAACGTGTCAAACAAAAAACGAACACTCCGGCACTCAAAGGAGCTCCCCAAAAACGAGGTGTTTGTACGCGTGTGTACACTTCAACACCCAAAAAACCGAACTCGGCGCTGCGTAAAGTCGCCCGTGTGCGTCTGACTACAGGGATCGAAGTTACCGCCTATATTCCCGGTATCGGTCACAACCTTCAAGAACACTCTGTCGTGTTGGTCCGTGGGGGGCGTGTTAAGGATTTGCCGGGGGTGCGATATCACATTGTACGTGGTACGCTCGATACACTTGGTGTAGAGGATCGCAAGCAAGGCCGGTCCAAATACGGAGCGAAGAAACCTAAGTAGTGTCAATCGATATTTAGTCGCATTGTTAATAAATTGAAGCCAACGAAATTTAGCGAAACGGTGTAGTTATGCCCAGAAGAAGAGAAGTGCCGCAAAGGGAAGTTCTTCCCGACTCACAGTATGGCAGCGTTTTGGTTGCCAAATTTGTTCGATCAATTATGCGTGACGGCAAGAAAAGTATTGCTGAGTCGATCATTTATAACGCCTTTAGAATAATCGAAGATCGAGCCAAGCAGCCACCTCTGAAAGTTTTTGAGCAGGCGATCGACAATGTGAGACCTTTGATTGAGGTGAAATCAAGGCGTGTCGGCGGTTCTACATATCAAGTGCCCACCGAAATTCGTCCATCCAGGCGCACAGCACTGGGTATGCGCTGGATTATTGGTTATTCTAGAGGTCGATCGGAAAAGGGGATGGCAAATAAATTGGCCGCTGAACTTCTTGATGCTGCGAATGGGCGTGGCGCTTCGGTGAAAAAGAAAGAAGATACGCACAAGATGGCCGAGGCTAATAAAGCTTTCGCGCATTATCGTTGGTAGATATACTGTTTTTGGGGATAATCCATCGTCACCCCAAAAAAGATGCAATAGACGCTTTACACATGGGAGGAGAAAGCAATGGCGAAGGAAAAATTTGAACGTACTAAGCCGCATGTAAACGTGGGAACGATTGGTCATATCGATCATGGTAAGACCACCTTGACGGCTGCAATA
>JANQIE010000090.1 GCA_028282295.1 Desulfobacterales bacterium
CGCGGCCCTGAAGCTGCATGAGGAAAGGCTTGCGGTCTTCGATGCCCTTGGCGACCGTCGCTCCCGAGCGGTGACCTTGGGCGACATCGCCCGGTTCAAGGTTTCCAAAGGCGAAGTGGACGCGGCCTTGAAGCTGCATGAGGAAATGCTTGCGGTCTTCGATGCCCTTGGCGACCGTCGCTCCCGAGCGGTGACCTTGGGCGACATCGCCCGGATCAAGGTTTCCAAAGGCGAAGTGGACGCGGCCCTGAAGCTGCATGAGGAGCGACTGACGATCTTCCAAAGCCTGGATGATCTGAATGGAATTGCCCACACTCTGTGGCGCATGGCTGAAATTGATATCGCAAACCAGGACCACAAGAAAGCACATGCGCGACTTTCAGAGTCTTACCGGATTTATATGAAACTCGGCCGATTGGATGGAATTTGTTTTGTTGGCGTCGATCTTGGGCAAATCCTTTGCGGTAGCGGCCATAAAGACGAGGGCCTGAAAATTCTAAAACGCTCAAGAGATGGATTTAGCCAACTAGGCCAACACCAATTGGCCCGGCAACTCAATCAGCTAATCAAAAAAACAGAAGATTCCCCCTCTTGAACAGAGCGTGAAAAAAATCGGTGCATTTGAGATCAAAGCGCTGTTTGACCTTTACTGGTCCACCAAGGCGGCTGAAGCTATTATCGTTCAGCCGCTTTCTTTGTCTTAAGCGGGCAGCTTTCGGCGTCGATTTGAAGGGCCTGCCTACCACCGTAAGTTCCATTGGCGGGAACCAATCCCCCTTCGGCGATTATCCTTACACCCGCACCGATTACGACAACCGCGGCCGTCCCGGCGCCGTTCAAACCCCCTGCACCAATCCCGGCAACACCACTGCCGTGGCCGTCACCGAATATGACCAGGAGACCGCCCAAGACCATCACACCGACTATAACCTGCGCGTGGCTAAAATCAGCGGAGGCGCTGTAACTTATTAACCCGGCAATAAAATGCCTTTAAAATTGTGATTCCGGCGAGCGCCGGAATCAAGCGTCAATTCCGGATGCCGGATCAAGTCCGGCATGACGAAGGCTTACATATTTAGTCGCCGGTTTAATATATGCACAAAGATCATCTGGGTTCGGGTTCTGTCATGACTACTCAGGACGGCGCTGCTCTGGAAACCACCGAATATCTGCCGTTCGGCTCAAGCCCCACCCAGAGACGAGAAAAATCAGAAAGTAAAAGAGACAATCAAACGTTTAACAGATAAGCTGAAATTATTTTTGCGCGAGCCCTAAAGTGAATACTCGACCCGAATCCGTTCAAGAGCTTCCGGGCTGGCGGTCAGCGAGGGGCTCGCAGATTTCGCCGTCGGTGTTCAGGCGGGGGTAGGGTAGTTGTCTGCGACGACAGTAGGCGGCCACGTCCGGGTGGCACCATTCGAATAACAGGCGATTGAACAGCGCCGTTGAAATTCGGCGTGTGGTGTACAATCCGGCGCTCTCGCGTTGGCGACGGGCCTCGAACAGGATCAGGGCCGCGGCCACCGAGACGTTGAGCGACTGGACCATGCCGTTCATCGGTATGATGACGCTTTGGTCGGCTTGCCGTAGCGCTTTTTCGGAAACCCCGATCAATTCGGCGCCGACAACGATGGCGGTGGGACGCGTGTAATCGATGTCGCGGTAATCAACTGCCTGGGCGCTGAAATGGGCGGCTATAATTTGATGGCCGGTGGCTTTCAGCGGCCCGAAGGCCTGCTCCAGGCTGTCATGGGTTTGAATTTCCACCCACTTGTTGCTGCCGCTGGCCGCTTTCTGGGTCAGCCTGATTTTGTCGATGGAGGAGACCGCGTGGGCCACACCGATTCCCACCGCGTCGCAACTGCGCGCAATGGCCGAAAGGTTGTGGGGTTTGTTGACATCGTCCATCACCACGGTCAGGTCCGGCTGGCGCTGGTTCAGAATACTGATGATTTTCCGGTAGCGTTCGGGTGACATGTTGGGATAATTACCGGCGAAGGAAATCAAATGTCAATTCAAATTCATGTCCACCCCCGAACCGTATCGGTGGCTTGTGTACGCGATGGTTTGTGGATGGACACGTTTGGGCTCGCCTGCCGCTGCCTCAGGGCGCCATCACGGTTATCCGTCCCGTGGCCGTGCCACCGCTACCGTAGATCGACTCGGCAATACCGCTCCCGCCGGCCGGAAATGTTCGGTTCAGGAATTTTAGCAGCGCCATCCATTCCTTAAGTTCTTGGATGCCATCGGCGGCCGGATCGGCGTCGATCCGGTGCCGCAGGTAATCCGCCGGATTGCGCATATCGATGGGCACACCGGCGGCGTTTTTCGGTGCGATTGGCAAACCGACGCTGGTGACCACCGGCATCATCTGCAGGGCGTACAGATCGACGACGCCCCGATATAACGTGACGGTATCGGTCAGGTCGAGGGGGGTGTCGCAACCGGTGCAGAAAACATCGTTGTCACCGCCTTGGGATTCGGGCAGTGCGTCGCCGCACAGGTAGATTTTTTTGACCCCCTGCAAGACGGCCGCGTCCGCCGGATTGTATTCGACGCGGATACCTGAAAAATTCAGGAAGTAGTTTTCACCCAACTGCCGGGACAGGGTCAATCCGGCCTCGCAAATATTGCGCAGCTCGGCGGCAGTGACATAAATCGACATCAAAGGATACCCTGGCAACGGTTGGTTTTGATCCGGCGAAACGCCCAGGGGCAGGGCATTATAGATGTCGGCAAAGGTGACCAGGCCGGTGCGGCCCGGTTGCAGGACGTCGCGGATCAACCCACTGGGGATCACGCTGAAGGCAAAGGGGGTGTTGTCGGCGGATGCTTGTGTCAACAGGCCGGCCACGGTCCGGTTGGCATCGGCTATCAAGTTGCCCAGACCGGACTCTTGATGCGGGGTCAGGGCCAGTTCAAAGGCGGTGCGGGTCACCGGCGTCTTTAGTTCCATGCCCAGGGATGCCGACAGGCCGGCATTGATATTGTCATGGTAGGTGTCGATAACGGCCTGCATGACCGGATCGCCGGGGATGGTATCGTCTACGGCCGCCAGTTCGAAGCGGTGGTCGACCACCCGGCCCTCGCGCCGGCTAAAGGCGATGTCGAGACGGCTGAGGTGTTCACCGTATTCACCGGGTGCGTAAACCAGGGTGTTGCTTGGGCCGATAATGAACGGTTCGGGGGTGGCGGTGTGGAAATGGCCGGAGGCGATTACATCGATGCCGGTGATGTTTTCGGCCAACTCAGCATCATCGGCGGTGCCTTGCGCCGTGATCCCGCCGTGGGAGATTGCCACCACCAAATCGGCGCCGGCGTTTTGTCTCAACTCGTCCACTTGTTGCTGGATAAAGGGATAATCCTGTTCAAAGCTTACCGGCGCGGCGAGGGGGGCTTTGATCGCGGCATCTTCGCCCAACAGGCCTAAAACGCCGACTTTCAACCCGTTCGGTAAATCGATGACGGTTGTGCGGTTAATTCTGCCAGCCGTCACAAACGCCTCCAAGGCGTCGTCGGCAGGATCGTTCGCATCGGTCAGCATGTTGGTGGCGATGATCGGCACTTCAAATCCGGCGTTCATGCCGTTGTTCAATAACAAGGCCAGGCCGGCCGGAGCCCAGTCGAATTCGTGGTTGCCTAACGTTATCGCGCTGTATTGCATCATTTCAAAAAAACGCAGGGTGACCGGGTCGGCGGCGGTCAGGTCAAAGGGGGTGCCCATGAAAAAGTCGCCGGCGTCGAATAACAGGACCGGCACCCGCTTGGCGGTCTGCTCTGCACGCACCCGTTGGATGGCCGTTGCCAGACGGGCGTAGCCACCGCGCACGGTATCGTTGTCGCCGGTATCAAGGGGGGTATAATCGAGAAAGGGGCCATGGCCGTCGGCCCGGTTGTGCAAGTCGGATGTATGTACAATTGTCACCAAAGCGGTTGTGGGATCGCCGGCCGCGTGCACGAAAAACGGTTGCCAATCGAAATCAATGCCCCCCTTTTGATCCCTGACCAGGGTCCGGAAGAAATTAAGTCCCTTGACCCGTTTAGCGCCGTCGGCCGACAGGGTCAGCCGGAGTCCGTCTTGCGGACCGACAGTTGCCTGCATGCCGTCGGCCGTGGCGACAAACAGATCCGTGATGTCATGCCGGTTCAACCAGGCGCGAAAAAAATGCGGCGGGGTCTGGTTCGTAAAACCGACCTTGAGCCGGACCGGTTCAAAATACAGTTTTTGAAGCCGCCCTGGGGCATCGATGGTTGCAAGGTTCCGGGCCGCGCCGATCGATGCCGTCAACAATCCGATTACCAGCGCAAACGTACTGACCACAAACCATTTTTTCAGCATAAGAATACATCCTTTCCATTGCAATCAAGTCGAACCTGGTTTCGCCAACTGTTGGCTCCCGACGCCTCAATTCTTACCCGCAAACCCCGCACGCCGTGCAGCTTTCCGGCCGGCAGGCGGGGGTCAGGCGGCCTTGCACCGCCCGTTTGAACTCGCGTTGCAGAAATTTTTTTTCGATGCCGTGATCGATAAAATCCCAGGGCAGGATTTCGTTTAAATCGCGTTCACGTAGAATATAAAAATCGGCGTCCAACGGCGCTTCTTTCAGGGTCCGGGGCCAGTTGCCGTTGTGCTGGTGTGCTTTTTCCAACAGGTCCGCCACCCGGCGGTCGCCCCGGGCCAGCAGGGCCTGAATGTAGGCCCAGCGGGGCACATCGGTGTGAACGTTGAGATTGGGAACTGTTTTGAGAGCGGCTTTGATGGTTCGGATTTTTTGCTTCAGGGTTTTGGTAGCGTCCATGGCCGACCACTGAAACGGGGTAAACGGTTTGGGGACAAAGGCCCCGACGCTGACGGTGATGGTGCCGATCCGTTTGCGGGCCCGGCTCGCTTGTAAAAAGTGGTGTTTGATGCGCTTGCATAAGGTGACAACGGCCAGCACATCGGCCTCTTCTTCCGTGGGCAGGCCGATCATGAAATAAAGCTTGAGATTCGGAATGCCTCCGGCCACCAGGGCTTCGGCCGCGGCCAGGATCGTCTGCTCGTCAAGTCCCTTGTTAATGACGCACCGCATCCGCTCGGAACCGGCGTCCGGCGCGATCGTGGCGGTTTTGACGTTGCCGGTCCGCAACGCCTCGATAAGCGCGTCATTCATGGCATCGGCGCGCAGGGAACTGAATGAGAGACGCAGTTGATGGGCCCGGGCCTTGTGGCAAAGCGCAACCAGATCCGGCAGGTCCGACACCGCCGCGCCCACCAGGCCGACATGGTCGGATTGGGTTGCCCCGTGGGTCATGGAGGTTTCCAGTTGCGCCAGGGGACGAAACCGGGGAGGCCGATAAACATAGCCGGCGGCGCAAAACCGGCAGCCGTGGGGGCACCCCCGGCTGACCTCGATCAGGTAGGAATGGTCGAAGCTGGCGGCGGCACTGAGCAGCGTGCTGCAGGTCGGTGTCCGGGCGACGTCGAGCGGCGTGCTGCGCGTTATGCGGGCCGGAACGTCGATCAGGGGGGCGAAATCAGCCAGGGTGCCGTCCGGGTTGTACGACGGCTGGTAGAATTGCGGCACGTACGCGCCGGTCACGTTGCGGGCCACCTCGCGCAACGTGGCCTTGCGATCGGCGTCGTTGGGAAAAGCGAGCGCCTGCAGCCTCCGGACGAATGGTACCAGGCTGGTTTCAGCCTCACCGATGAGAAATGCGTCGATAAAGGGTGCGATCGGTTCCGGATTGAGGAAACAGGCGACTCCCCCTGCGATTACAAGGGGGTGGGTGGCATCCCTGTTAAGGGTGCGCAGGGGGAGTGCAGCCTGATCCAACAAAGTGAGCAGATTCGGGTAGTCATTTTCAAACGCAATGGAAAACGCGATAAGATCGAACTGGTGCAACGGGCGGCCCGATTCCACCGAGACCGCCGGTCGTGGCGTGCGTGACCGGTGTTCCGGCAGGAACACCCGTTCGCAGACCACGGTGTCGATGTCGTTCAGCAGTCGGTAAACCGTCTGCAGACCCAGATTGGCCATGCCCACGTGATAGTGGTTCGGATACACCAGCGCCACGCTTAGCCGATGGCGCCAGTGCTTGCGGATTTGGCCGGCCTCGGGTGTCTGCGGTTTAACGGATCGGCGTTCGGATTTTTTCATTTTCGAGTCCAGCCGTTGCACGAATCATATTCTTCACAGTCGCCTATCGACACCCGTAAATTAGAACAGGCCGTGCAACGGCGCAAACCGAAAATACAAGCCGGAGCTGGAGTAAATTTCAAATTTCAAAATTAAAATGCCAAATGGATGTCAAAGGACTCAAGGTCAAAAATACTCCGGGGCCACGTGGTTTTGACATTTGGATTTGATTTGGCATTTTTAATTTTTCATTTGAAATCACCAACCACCCAATCCCCTTACGTGAGCGAAAGGGGAGTTTGAGCGGCCAAGTTTCAACTTTCCAGTTTCAAATTTTTACCACCAACGTAAGCGAGCCATTTTGTCAACCAATCAGAAGTGCCATGAGTCGCCTTGTCCGCCTCGCGCTAGTCCGCCTTGCGTCTCAAAAACGTCGGCACATCCAGATCGTCGTTGTCGATGACCATTCCTTTGTAACCGCGGTACACGGCACCGCCGGTTTCTCCGGCGGCTTCCTGGCGGCGGATGAAGGTCGGTTCGTCGTAGTCGACGGCCCGCTCCATGTCGGCCGGGGTGATGTCGCGGATTTTGCCCCGTTTCAGTTCCGGCTTGGTTTCGCCGAATTGCTGGCCGATCCCGGTAGCGATCACGGTGACCCGCATTTCATCGCCCAGTGAATCGTCGACCACAGTACCCCAGATAATTTCGGCGTCATCGCCGACTTCGTTGTAAACCCGTTCGGAGGCTTCGGTCATCTCTTCCATGGTCAGGTCGCTGGAGCAGGTGATGTTCATCAGCACACCCTTGGCGCCGGAAATGGAGATGTCTTCCAGTAGCGGATGCGAGATGGCCCGCTCGGCGGCCTCGACCGCGCGGTTCTCACCGCTGGCGATACCGATGCCCATGATGGCCATGCCGGCTTTGGACATGGTGGTACGCACGTCGGCAAAGTCGAGGTTGACCAGACCCGGCATCATGATCAGGTCGGTGATCCCTTTGACCGAGTGCAGCAGGATCTCGTCGGCTTTTTTCATCATATCGATCATTTTGGCGTTCTTGGACGCCAGCCCCCGCAACCGGTCGTTGGGAATGGTGATCACCGTGTCGGCGATGTCCTTGAGGATATTGATCCCGTCCTCGGCGATCCGTGAGCGCTTGCGGCCTTCAAAGGAAAATGGCCGCGATACCACCGCCACGGTCAATGCGCCCATCTCCTTGGCGATTTCGGCAATCACCGGCGCCGCGCCGGTACCGGTGCCGCCACCGAAGCCGGCCGTGATAAAGACCATGTGGCTGTCCTGCAAGGCTTCGCGGATGGCATCGGTGCTCTCCAGGGCCGCGTCGCGGCCGATGTCCGGATTGGCGCCCGCACCCAGTCCCTCGGTGAGCCGCTCGCCGATCTGCAGTTTCATCGGCGCTTTGGAAATGTCCAGTGCCTGGGCGTCCGTGTTGGCAGCAATGAATTTGACGCCCTGCAACTTGGAGTCAATCATGTTGTTGACGGCGTTGCCGCCGGCGCCGCCAACCCCGATTACCTTGATTTTGGCTGATTTGTCGGTTTCCACATACGTAAACATAGTTTCCCCCCTGTAATTTGATTTGATGTTAAATTCGCGTTGTTCCATTTTGCTTCGCCTCACTTGTCGATGGCGTCACGCCCGGTTATCGATTGTCCACCCACAATCGATATCTGTTCGTGATCGCCGGCGAATGGGTTGCTTTTAGATAGTGCCCATCCGGAAATGGCATCTTTTGGCCCAGGCCGGCGTTCTCACGAATTTGAAATAATGGCGTAGCCATTCATGTTCTTGCGACGTAGCCTTGCTACGCCTGCGGTTTCAAATTCGTTGCGGCCTTGGCCTGAACCAAAATCTGCTATTTCCAGATGGACACTCTCTAATCAAAGGGGAAATGATGAACAAAACGGAACTGGCGGAGTTGACCCGGGCGTTAAGTGAAATCCCCGGCGTGGATGAAATCAAATCGTTTGACGCCGCGTCGATCAAAACCGGCATTGTGCTGCGGCTGCTGTCGGTTCTGGGCTGGAATCCGTTCAATGTCAGCGAAGTCAAACCCGAATACGGCGTTGATGAGAAAAAAGTGGATTATGCCCTGCGGATCCAAGAACGTAATCTCGTGTTTATCGAAGTCAAGGAGTATGGCGACGCCTTGAAAAATCACGAGGAGCAGTTGGTTAAGTACTCCTTTCTGGAACAGGTCAAGCTGGCGATTTTAACCAATGGCGTGCAGTGGCGATTTTACCTGCCGATGATCGCCGGTAGCTGGACCCAGCGCCGGTTTTTAACGTTGGACTTGAGCAGCAATGAGACCGGTGACGCGGTGTTGCGGTTTAAAGAGCTACTGACCCGCAATGCCATTGATTCCGGAGACGCCTTTGATACCGCCGAGACCCTGTTCAAAAACCGTCAGCGCAAGGCCCTGCTTACGAAGCATTTGCCCAATGCCTGGGCCGAGCTTATCCGGGCGCCCTCCACGGCCTTGATCAAACTGCTTGCTGAGAAAATCGAGCAAGTGGCCGGTTTTAAACCGGATGACGCCGATGTGATCAAGTTTTTGGTGACGGCCGAAAGCCCGGCGTGCGCCGGCGGGGCGGCCCCCGCCCGCGGCAAAGCGAATACCATGCCGTGGGAGCAAATGACCGCAACCGCCAAATCCGTCGCCGCCGACTATGCCGATCGCAAACTCGACAGTTTTTTACTTCTAGGCACCACCTTTCGCCCCAATAAATGGGAAGATTTATTGGTAACCGTGGCCGGCGAACTTTATAAACGTCATCAAAAAACCTTCCGCAAGTACCTTTCTTTGAGCAATACCCAGGCGAGCAATTTCAGTACCGACCGTAACCTGCTTAAACGGCCTAAACGAATCGGCCGGACGCAGTTTTATGCCGAAACTAAATTCGACGCCAACCAGTTGGTCAAGCAGTGTCATGAACTGTTGGCGTTATTCGGTTATAAGGATTCGGATTTGGAATTGTTTACCCGTTGACCCCTGACAGCACAACAGCTTCAGGCGCAACCAACCCGACGAATTTGTATTTGAAAGGGCGGATCCATGCGTAACCCGGTCAGACCGATCCTGGTGGTGATGATGATAGTGTGCGGCGCCGGCGTCGGATATAGCGCCGATCCCTTATCGGAGCCGGGCGCGGCGCCGGCGATGGAACCGGTGAACACCGTTGCCGGATCCGGAAGTCATGTTGTGGCGCAGCCGTATCGCAACGGCGTGATCAAAGGTGACGCCACGCGGTATTTCGGCGAAGACCTGCGGCAGAACTATAAAATTCTGGCCATCAAGGCGTTTGCCTATGACAGTTGGGCCGGTAAAGGGTTTTTATACAAAGAAAACCGCAATCTGGCCCAGGCCGTCGATAAGATGATCCAGAAGATGCCCGATATCGCGCAATCCTATGGCCGCGCTTTTTGTGAAAGCGTGCTGCGCACCAATGGATTGCGGCAGGGGTTGTATTTGGTGGACCATTTTGACATCCAGGTACTGGAAACCAAGAACGATGTAAAGATAATATACACCGGTAACATGATTTGTCTGATTGCCAAGGAAAAGGAGACCGGGGTATCACGCACCCGGGAGCCGCAGTAAACCGGAAAAAATTTTTGAGGTGATGGTATGCAACGGCCGGAGATCGAAAACCGTCGATACAAGCGGGCTTTTTTTACATTGGAAGAAGAGCTTTTGATACTGTTTCGCGTTGACGAGAAAACGCCGACGGCCCTGGCGGCGCGGGTGATGAATATATCGCGCGGCGGCATGGGCCTGATCGCCAAACGGGGGGTGGAGCGTATCCTTGAAAAAGGCATGCGGCTGTCGATCGTCGAATTCGGTATCCAGGGCGCCGATACAATCCGGACGGATGGTGCGTTGGCAGCGGATGTCCGGTGGATACTGGATAACGATTTTTTGGACCATGTCGGTTTTGGCTGCCAATATCTGGACCCCGACGCCGCGGTGGTGACTCAGATCGAGCAGTTCATCAATGATCGACTCCCCGGCCGTCTGGATTGGTGTCGGGAATAAGCCGTTTTGTGGCGCAAGGGCCGCGGAAGAAATAATTTCAAAATTTCAATCAGTTTGGAACAAGAGGCTGGTAAAGGGGTGACAATGATCAAGCATGTGGTGTTTTTCAAGTTCAAGGCGAGTGTCGCCGACGCGGATATCGTAAATCTGGAAGAGCGGTTGGGCGCCCTGCCGGGTATCATCGATGACATCAAACAGTATGAGTTCGGCCGGGACATCGTTCGGTCGGAGCGATCGTATGACTTTGCCTTGGTGTCCGCGTTTGCAGACCTTGCGGCGTTGCAGCGGTATCAAACCCACCCTGAACATGTCAAAGTGGTCGCGGTAATAAAGGCGATGTGTGACGGCGTTCTGGCGGTCGATTTCAACAGCGAGCCGTAGACGCAGCCTATTCGACCGTTTGCGCAAGATGCTAGGTCTTCTTTGTCTTTGAATCGAGAGCCTTGCGCACCACCGAGCCCAAGTCCCGCAACGACAGCGGTTTGAACAGAAAGCCGGCCAGGCCCATTTCCCTGGCCTTTTCTTCGGTGATCAGCTCGCTGAAACCGGTACACAGGATCACCGGAATGTCGGGCCGGAGCGCGAGAATATGCTTGGCGAGTTGATCGCCGGTCATATTCGGCATGGTCATATCGGTGATGATGACGTCATAGGCCGCCGGATTGTCGCGAAAAGCTTCCAGCGCCTCGATGGAACTGGTTCGGGTGACCACGTGGTAGCCCAGCCGCATGAGCATCCGCTTGCCCAGTTCCACCAGACTGGCTTCATCATCCACCATCAAAATCCGTTCCGAACCGGTGGCGATCGGACCGAACGCTTCGGCATCCGACTCGGCTTCACTTTCAATTCGTGGCAAAAAGACTTCGAACAGCGTGCCCACGCCCAGTTCACTTTCAACCTTGATCATGCCTTCATGCGCCTTGACGATGCTGTAGACCATGGCCAGACCCAGGCCGGTGCCCACCCCTTTTTGCTTGGTCGTAAAATAAGGATCAAAAATGCGGTCCAAGATTTCGCGTTTCATACCGGCCCCGGTATCCTGGATTTTTAGCCGGATGTATTTACCGGATTTAATATCCCCGTAACCGGAAATGTCGCTCGACGTCAGGTTGACCGTTTCCAGTTCGACGGCCAGGGTGCCGCCGGTCACCATCATGGCATGGTGCGCATTGGTGCAAAGGTTCATCAGGACCTGGTGGACTTGCGTCGGATCAGCCAAAACCGTTGTGGCCCCCGGAGCGATTTTCGTCCGGATCTCGATGGTTGTCGGCAAGGATGCGCGCAGCAACTTCATTGCCTCTTTAACGATCAGGTGGATTTGAATCGGTTTGCGCTCCTGCTCGGCCTGACGGCTGAAAGCCAGGATATGCCGCACCAGATCCTTGGCGCGGTAACCGGCCTTGAGCACCTGTTCCAAGTGATGCTTGGCGGTCGGGTTTTCGCTGACCTCCATTTGCGCCATTTCAACATAGCCGATAATGGCGGCCAGGATGTTGTTGAAGTCGTGGGCAATGCCGCCGGCCAGGGTGCCGATGGCCTCCATTTTCTGGGCCTGGCGCAATTGCCCCTGAAGTACTTCGTTTTCTTCCTCGCTGCGGTGCCGGAAAATCGCCAGGGCAAACAGTTCGCTGATTTGCTCGATGGCGTTCAGATCCTGGTCCGTGTAGTTGCGTTGCGCGTTGGCCAGCGCGATCTGACCCACCAGTTTTGTTTGAATGCTCACCGGCACGGTCAAAAAGCGTTTCAGGCCGATGTGTCCCTCGGGCAGTCCTTTTACTGCCGGGTGCGTGTCGGGCGCATTGGTATAAAAGGCGGTTTGAGTGTTTAATGCGTGCCCCCATAGCCCCGGATATTGGCCGTCCGGTCCTTTGGTGAAGCTTACTTTCTCGGACAATCCGGCTTGCAGGCGGCACTGTTCCATCATGTGGGTTGCCGTGTGGCCGACGTTGGCGCCGGTATTCGGATCGATGACCGACACGTAGCCGTGTTTACTGCGGGTGAGCGCCTTGGCGTATTTAAGCACCTGCTCGCAGACGGCATCGATATCGTACGATGCCGCCAGCAAGGCGTTGGATTGCTTGGCCAGGGCGACATTGACCGAAAGCTCCCAGCGCAGTTCTTCCTCGACTTTTTTCTTCTCCGTAAGATCGAGCATCAAGCCGACAATACCGGCGACCTTGCCGTTGCGGTCACAGAAGGTCGCTGTGTTGAAAAGAAATGTGCGGCGATGCCCGTCGGCGCATCGGGCTTCGGCATCGTAGATCTGGGTGGCCGGCCGGGCCAATAATTCGCGGTCTTTCGTATCGTAGATCTTGGCCAGGTCGGCCGGGATGCCCGGCGACAGGTCAAAAACGCCACGCCCGATGATTTCAGAACGTCCAAGCCCGATAATTTTTTCGGCGAAAATGTTATTGCACCCTAGAAAAACACCTTTTGTATTTTTATAGTAAATCGGGGCCTGGATCGTATTTAAGAGTGTTTCTTCCAACTGAAACGGCTCGGTGGCGGCGAGAGCCACTCGCGGGCAGTTTTTTTGGGCTTCCACCGTGGTTGAGGGTGTTTCGGTTTTCGGTAGCCGCAGCAGCGTCCGAACGGTGCTCAAAAGTTGGAACAAATTGCAGTCCGGGTCGAGAACCGCCTCCGGCAATCGGTTTTGCACGGTGTAGCGCGCAGGCGGTTCGTGGTGTTCGCTGGAAAAGAAAAGCAGCGGGATCGCACGGGTGCGGTCATCTGTTTTCAACGTTTCGCACAGGTGGTAGCCCTCGTCATTCATGGTGACTGAAGGGGCCAATAGGAGAATATCAGGGGAATGCTCGGCCGCTAGTGCCAACGCCGCCGCCACGGATTCGGCAGTGAGCAGCTCAAATTCATTGAAATGGGTTTTCAGGCGTTCGGCCAGTCGGTTTAAATCGGCCGGGTTGCGATCAATGGCCAAGAAGGTTGTCATTCGCACTTAGCCTCTATGAAGATCAAACCGGGTGAAATATCCGCCACGGCAATACCGTGCGCGTACTGCGCGCCACGCAGACCGGCAGAGGTGCTTGCCGGATTGATTAACCCTGGGTCAATCTATTTGATTTTGATGATCGATGCAGATCGAATTTTCAGTGTTTGTGTGCCCCGGAACGTCGCAAAAACAATTTCGAATATGCCACGCATGGTTTGAAAAAGCAACCAATTCGTTACGCTTTTATCTGTAACTATTTGTTATTCAATGATTTTATCGGTATAGCGGTGCAGCCAGGCCGGCTTGTCCGTCATGATCACGTCGGCCTCCAGTTTGAGTGCCCTGAGTGTCTGGCGCGCCGTGTTGCACGAATAAGTCATGATCATTTTGTCCAAGCCGCGGGCAAAGCGGATCAGTTCGGCCGTCATAAAATGTTCCTGGATGCAGAGTGCTCGCACGTGAGTCAATTCGTGCGCCGGCCGTTTCAAAATGGCGGCCGGGCTGGTGGGACCATCGGTTTTCGGCAGCAGGGTCAGCACATAGTTGAAATCCGGCGCCTGGCGGCAGGCTCTTTGCAGAACCTGCGGATCAAAGCAAAGCAGATAAATACTGTCCAGATTGAGCGCCGGATCGAATTTCAGAAGAGTTTGCATGACCGTGTCGGTCAGTGCCATGGTGCGGCCTGCGCGGCGGTCCGGTTCGTAGGCTTTGATCTCTATCAGCAGGCGTGTGCGCCTGTGCAACAGGTGCAGGGCATCGGTCAACGTCAACAGCGGTTCGCCGGCGAAACGCGGATCGAACCATCCCCCCCAGTCCATTTCCCGCAGTTGATCGCAGGTATAATCCGCAATCCGTTTTTTGCGGCCGTTGATCATGAACAGGGTCCGGTTGTGATAAAGCACCGGTATACCGTCACGGGTCAGTTGCAAATCGAATTCGATGCCGTCGATGGGCGTTTGCAGGGCCCGTTCAAAGGCGGCCTTTGTATTCTCCGGTGCTTCGAAGCTCGCGCCGCGATGGGCCACCAGCCAGGGACGTGCGAAACCCGGTTTTGATGCCAAAGGGCAGTTGTCTGTTTCCGGTCGCAATATTTGCACACCTTTCGGTTTGATCCGCCACCGGCATCCTGGAAACGCCTGGGGGTGCTTTGTTTTCAACCGTTTGATATTATTAAATTTTCAAATATTCTAAACTTTTCGGCCGGGCGCGCCGATATAAATTAAAAAATCAAGGTACGCCCATTATCATTTTGGTGATTTGACTGACGGGGGGCGGTCATTTCACCATTTTTTTTGTCCGCTCCAGTCGTGGCGGCAGTTAAAGACGGCTTGTCTGAAAGGTAATAAAAAAAATTTATGATTAAACACACAAACAAGAAACAATTACTTCGAACGGTTGATGACGTCGCCGATTATATAATTGCCGAATTGATGCCGGTTGAACAGCAGGAGCTGGCCGTGATGGATGAACAGGCGTTCCAGGCATTGTACGCCGCCGTGGCCCATAACATCATTGATGAATTTGAATTGTGGTCCGGTAACGACGCCTTGCTCAATTCATGTTTTAATGCGCCCTGTGACGATGACACCTGCACCGACCCGGCCCACATCATTTTGCAAAAAGTCCAGGAAAAGCTGCGCCTCGGCCAAGGGGTTGTGATCATTACGTGATCATTGCGATCTTATCTGTTTCATGCCTCACCTTGCGGCCCGTCCGGTTCGACATGAATGACCGCGTCGCGTAAATCGTTCAGCTCCGCCAGAAGGTGGCTTTTGACGGTTTCGGCGATTGCGTGTCCCTCGCGCACACTGATCCGGCCGTCCACCACCAGGTGCAAATCCAGGTGCAAATCTGCGCCCACGTAGCGGGTGCGCAGGTTGTGAATTTGAACCACACCGTCTTGGCTTTCGGCTAAGCGCCGGATGCGTTTGAGCGTCGCCGGCGGCGCCCCGGCTTCAAGGATTTCCTGGATCTGGGGCCACAGCAGTTTTACCGCCGCCTGGACGATAAAGATTGAAACCACCAGGGCGCCGATCCGATCCAGAAATGTCCAGTTGGGCAGCAAAATTGCGCCGCCCACTGCCAAAAAAGCGGGAATCGAACTCAAGGCGTCCAGACGGTGGTGCCAGGCATTGGCAACCAGCGCCGTGCTGCGGACCCGCTTGCCGGCGGCGTTGGTCCAGCGATATAAAACTTCCTTGGCCACCAGTGAAATTGCCGCCGCCGCCAGGGCGATCCAACCCGGATGGGGTAAAGTTTGGTGGTGCAGGGTGTGTACTGCCTGATACCCCACCCCGATACCGACCATCAGCAAAACCGTCCCGATACCGATGGTAATCAGCGTTTCGACCCGTTTGTGCCCATGGGGATGGCAGGCATCCGGCGGCCGGGACCAAAAATGCGAACCGGTGATCACGGCGATATCGGTGACGCTGTCCGACAGGCTGTGGACCGCGTCCGCCACCAACGCCTGGCTGGTACCGGCAATGCCGGCGTAAAATTTGAGCGCCGTCAAAAGTGTGTTGCCCAGCATCCCGATCCAGGTCACCTTGCGAATATATTTTTCCGGCGCAAGGGTCTCATTCGATTCGGTCGGTTGATTTCGCGGGGGCATCCTGCTATCTCCTGGTTGGGCGACGGTGGGCCGCGCCCGTCGTAAACGCTTGCCATCGTTTCACGAACCTGCCTCAAGATCAAATTATTTTTGCGCGAGCCCTTAGTATCAAAAGAAAATCATCCCGTTGGTGGGCACGGCCCACCCTACCTGCAATTGCCACCGGGTGGGATTGTAGATACTATGTGGGCTAGTACCAAGACGAAGTGAATGCCCAAAGGCTCGCGCCCACCCTGGAGAGCAATCATAAATTGCCGCGTTTTCGTAG
>JANQIE010000093.1 GCA_028282295.1 Desulfobacterales bacterium
TATTGCAGCCGTCAAGGTGGTCTTACCATGATCGATATGACCAATCGTTCCCACGTTTACATGCGGCTTAGTACGTTCAAATTTTTCCTTCGCCATTGCGTTTGCCCTCCCTGCTGATTAATTGGTCAGGTTACAGCCCAAATGAGCTATTTAATTTCAGAGTCAAATTATTTGGTTGGAGCCCACGATCGGAATTGAACCGATGAACCTCTTCCTTACCAAGGAAGCGCTCTACCGACTGAGCTACGTGGGCGTTATTTATTGTTGAAAACAGTCACGGCAAGTTTGTTTGACAAACCGTGTCAAGGGTTAAAATGGAGCGGGAGACGAGGCTCGAACTCGCGACATTCAGCTTGGAAGGCTGAAGCTCTACCAACTGAGCTACTCCCGCTTGATACAACCATCCAAAAAATTAAGAAATAGCACCCCCGCTAAATAAAATGCCGGAGACGGTCACCCCACAGACAAGCAGTTTGGCAAAAACCATATGAAGGAAGCCGTGTAGTACTAAATACGATCAGGTCAGAGACCAAAATCTCCTACAAACAACCCTTTTTTAAGAGTGGTGGTGGGGGGAGGATTTGAACCTCCGAAGGCATTGCCGACAGATTTACAGTCTGTTCCCTTTGACCACTCGGGAACCCCACCATTATAACCACTGAAGCCAGCGGAGGGACTCGAACCCCCGACCTACTGATTACAAATCAGTAGCTCTACCACCTGAGCTACGCTGGCCAACGAACTGCCAATAAAAGCACAAAGTTAAGCCAGTGCTTAAAACAACCTCTTGTACATACCTATTTTTTAAAAATCAAGCGAAAAATAAATAATTTAAAACATTTTTTAACTTTGTTGTCGCTCAACAAAAAACAAAGTGATATACGCCGAGACAAAACCGCAAGCGGCTTTAGCATCTATATTTTTTTTAATCAAGCGATTTCTCCCCTACCCTCTAATATAAAACTATCTTCGGCAGGACGATAGATAATGTGTCAATTTTTTTACAGAATCGTCGTGAATATCGACATCTTGGTTCTAAGTGAGTGTTTGATCGGCCTTTGGAACGCACTTCAGTTCCCCTTAAAAAATCAGCAAACCACGCAATTATGGCTCGTTACATATCATTTTCGCGTTGCCCGGCTTCACGTTTCGACCTATGGCATACTTTTTGAAAAAAAATTGCAAAGCTATCGGCTTTGGGGAGTACCGAATAGGAACAAACAGGCGGCAACGTGTTTTTAACTTCTGAATCACCATAAAAACCTGCCGGACGTTCATTGATAGCCACCTGCGTTTTTTGTTCCTTATGAATAAAGCCTTGACAACAATCTAGTATCTTTTGTAAGCGAGAAGCGGTCAATCAAATTGGTATTGTGATACACTTCCCGATTTAACCGCTCGATTTTATCCAGAGGAACATATGCAAGTATTCATTCGCAGGACTGCACTCTTAGTCGTTGTGGCGTTGTTTTTTCTTGGTTGCGTATTAACCCATTCCAATCTCCCGCCCGGCAATCAAAAAACTCCCAAATTAAACCAAGGCCCCGCCAATCAATCGGATTCGGAAAAAAACACCGCTGTTAGGTCGTTAAAGCCGATTGGCACGCATGACTTTCCGGAAATTGCCACTATCGAAACCACTGTTGCATCATCGTCAGCGGCCGATGAATCGCCAAGCGATACCGTTAAATCCACCGCGCGACAAAAAAAGATTCAACGTGATCTGGATGAGGCGCTGGAATACTGTCAGGTCGCTCAGGAATCATGGCAAAAGGGTGAGCTTGAGCATGCCTTGGAGGCACTCGACGAGGCCTATCGCTTTATATTGAAAGTAGACACGGAAGACAGTCCCAAACTTACGCAGGACAAGGAAGATCTGCGTTTCTTAATCTCCAAGCGTATCCTTGAGATTTACGCTTCGCGCAACATAGTTGTCAACGGTAACCGCGGCGCGATTCCCATGGTGATGAACAGACACATCCAGACTGAGCTCAAACGGTTCACAACGGGACGCGACAAACGTTTTTTTATCGAATCCTACAAGCGCTCAGGACGTTTTCGACCCGCCATTGTCGCGGCTCTGCAAGAAGCCGGTTTGCCGGAAGAGCTTTCCTGGCTGCCGCTCATCGAGAGCGGCTTCAAAACCCACGCGCTATCGCGCGCCAGGGCACTGGGGCTGTGGCAGTTTATCCCCTCCACCGGTTATAAATTCGGTCTAAAACGCGATGTTTATATCGACGAACGGTTGGACCCGCAAAAAGCGACCAAGGCTGCGATTGCCTATCTCAAGGAACTGCATCAGATTTTCGGCGATTGGGCCACGGTTTTGGCTGCCTATAACTGCGGCGAGGGACGTGTGTTGCGTATTATCCGCAGCCAGAATGTCAATTACCTGGACAACTTCTGGGATCTTTATGAAAAACTGCCCCGTGAAACCGCACGTTATGTCCCCAAATTCATGGCAACATTGCATATTGTTAAAAATCCGGAAAAATACGGATTGACAAACTTAAAGCTGGATACCCCTCTGGAATATGAAACCGTCACCGTCCATCGGCGCGTAAGGTTGAAAGATATCGCCCGACACCTGGCGACAACTGAAAGTGAACTCAGGAAACTGAATCCCGAGTTGCGCTACAAAGTGCTTCCCAACGAAAGCTACGCGCTGAATGTGCCAATGGGCAAGGGTAACCTGCTGTTGAGCGCCATAGACCAAATACCGGTGACACAGGAACCGCGACGTGCATTCGTCTATCATCGGGTTCGCGCGGGGGAAACCCTTTCCACAATCGCTCGACGCTACCGCACCCGTGTTGCCAGCATCATGCGCGCCAACAAAATGCGTCGCTCCAACTTCATTCGTATAGGTCAGCGGTTGAAAATACCCCAGCGCGGCATGGTCGTGTTGCGGGCAACGCGGCCTGTCCGCCGAACCGATTCAAATGCGACCCAACATATTGTTGCACGCGGTGATTCGCTTTGGAACATTGCGCGACGATACGGCACGACAACCAAAAAAATCCAGGCCGTCAACAACCTCAATCATACGCGCCTGCATATCGGCCAGGTGTTGCTGTTGCCGGGAAGCGGCAACCGGCAGCCGGCCCAGGCATCAAGCGAAGTATTCAAAACCTATCGGGTCCAGGCCGGCGACAGCCCGTTTGCAATCGCACAGCGCCACAACATGTCATTGACACGCTTTCTGAAGATAAACCGCCTTACTTCCCGTACGCGAATTTATCCTGGTCAGCAGTTTTATGTTGACTGAACTAACAGATTGACGTTTTATAATCGGGAAAGCCAATCCATTAAAAAGGATTGTCCCCGATGAATACCGCTATACATTCCAAATACGAAATCAAGGGTATGTGAATTTTTCGCATGCCCTTTTTTGTTTTTCGGCGGCTCAATAGCCTCCACAGCACAGTGTCAGATATAAAAACATCACGTAAAACATGCATCAACAAAGAAAGTGGGGTCGGACGTGGTACGGGAAGAAAAATTAAAAAGATACAAAGAGGTACGCGACTTGATGAAAACCGGCGACCTGATCGAATGGTCCGGTAACACGGCGCTCGGGTGGGCCATTCGTAAATTTACCGGTCGCAATGTCAATCATTCCGCCATTGTATTGTGCATTGCCGAATACTGCGGTCTAAAAAACAGGCGTTTTGTTCTCGAAGCCACGGGGCACGGCATCACGTTCAATCTTCTGTCAGACCGCCTGGCTGAATTTGACGGCAAGGTATACTGGTCTGTTCTGAGCCCTAAGTATGACCGGCAACGCGACAAAATGGGCGAATGGGCGCTACTCACCGCCGGTCACTACAAAAAAGGGCAAAAAATCCGGTATGACTACAAAAGCCTGTTTATCAACGCCCTGCGGCCGGTCAGCGTCAATGCGCAGCAATTGTTCTGTTCAGAGTATTATCATGCCGCCTTGATTGAAGCCGGAATCGTCGCTGAAGGCGGCAACGCCGCCCGGCCCGGTGACTTTACCGAAATGGGCGTGCATGTTCGGGAAATTCGTATACTCTGAGATGCAACCCTATTCCAAGGAATCACAAATTTACTTGCGGCACTTACGGATTTGTTGTAAGCGTCATAACGCTTGCAACAGTCATGCTGTCAGGCAGCAGCCCCCGTAGCTCAGTGGATAGAGCACAGGATTCCTAATCCTGGTGCCGCAGGTTCGATCCCTGCCGGGGGCACCACTCGCCCGGTCTGGCCTGAGCAGCTTCAAATCTTCCAAACCAAGAAAACCACATACCCCACATAACACGTCAACAGGATGATCCCGTCCCGGCGGGTAACCGTGCAGGTTTTACGCATGGCAAACCAGGGTAGCAGGCTGGTGAACATCATTACCAGATAGTCGATCCACAAGCCGCTATCAAAAAATCCCCCGGGGATCGGAATCGGCCGCACCAACGCCGCGGCACCCAATACACTTAGAATGTTAAAGACATTACTGCCGACCAGATTGCCGATGCTGATGTCCATCTCCTTGCGCATGGCTGCCACCACCGAGGTAGCCAGTTCGGGCAAGGAAGTCCCAAAGGCAACGATGGTCAACCCGATAAATTTCTCGTTGACCCCCAATGCATGCATGATTTTAACCGCAGAACTGACCACAAATTCAGCACCGCACACCACCCCGGTGATCCCGACACCGATCAGGACAAGCTGCTTGCCCCTGGAGGCAACAAATCCGATTTCCTCAAGTTCGGCGGTGGATTCGGTCCCAATGGCGTCGGCCGGGTTGCCTCGGACTTGACGGGATGCGCGGTAGTTGTAGAGGGTGTACAGAATGATCCCTGCAAAAAGGCTGGCCCCTTCCAAGCGCCCCAATTGTGAATTGGCCGATAAAACCAACAGGTAGAGCGATATGGCCAGCATCAGCGGAATGTCGCGCATAATCACCGAGCGTTGACACGTGATTGGATTGAACAATGCGGACAAACCCAACACCAGGGCAATATTGCAGATATTACTGCCGATGACGTTGCCCACGGCGATCATGCTGTTACCCTTGACGGACGACACCAGGCTGACGACAAACTCGGGCGCCGAGGTGCCGAACGCCACCACGGTCAGCCCGATAACCACCGGCGTAATTCCCAGGCTGCGGGCCAGACTGGAGGACCCTTTGACCAACCATTCAGCGCCATAATAAAGCAATAAAAAGCCGACCGCGCACCCGGCTAAACTAAGCCATATCATTGAAATCACTCCTTGACAGTAGGTCAATCAAATTTGAAACTGGCTACTTTTGATATATTTGTCCCATATTGTCAAGCCGATCAGGTTGCCTGCGCAGGGTAACCGCATTTGGGCTCAACCTTGGGATTGATGTTGACATAAGAATACAGTTTCACTACAAAAGTCCCATCATTTCGATCCACAAGGCATATTCAAAGGGCCTGCCAGTGTTCTTAAAATCCTTTTGAGAGGAGGTGAGATCACGACGTCCCGACCCGGCAGCGAACCAATTGCTACCGTTTGCATCCTGACATGTACGGTTCGACGCTCACGATTCGAACCTGTTCGCGTTTCACGACTACCTAAATCCGGAATTAAACCAAATTAAAAATTCTGCACCCATACCGCTCTAATTGGGTCAAAAATCGGGATACCCGGTGTTCCATCACGTAAGGCCGCGGTCCGGCGATTAACGGATGCCGTTCGTTGCCCCGAATCGCTTTTCCTGTGTGAAAACACCGGCATCGCTTCGATGTGAAAGGAGACAAGGTATGAGTAACGAAGAAACTGTTTTGCAAACGCCCCCCCAAGTCAAAGAGCAGCGCGCACCGGTTTTGCAAAATGAAGACTGGTGGGCCTGTTTTGTCGGCTGGTTTATCCTGTTACTGGCGATTATCGGCATTTTGCCGGCCACCCCCAAAATCGGCACCTGGACGAGTTTAGCCCAGATCTTTCCCAAGGGGGCCGGTACCATCGGCACCAGTCTGATCTTCTTCCTGACCGTCGGCATCCTGACCATGATCGGCGGTTACTTCATGAAGTTCGATATGAAACGCTACCTGCCCGGTTTTTTTGTTGTCTATGGATTGACCTTTTTGTCGATGATCATTTCCAAACAAGCCTTTATCAAAAAATGGGGGATCTCCTACGTCCTGTTCGCCCTGGTATTCGGGCTCGTCATAAGCAACTTTTTCAAGGTCCCGAAAACGCTGAAAGCGGCCGGCCAGACCGAATTTTTCATCAAAATCGGACTGGTCTGCATGGGGGCGACCATCATGTTTTCCGTGGTGTTGAAAGCGGGCGCCGTGGGCGTGGCCCAGGCCCTGCTGGTGGCCACGACAGTCTGGTTCATGACCTACTGGATCTGCCGCAAATTCCAAGTGTCCGAGCGTTTTAGCGCCATCATCGCCTCGGCCAATTCAATCTGCGGCGTCTCGGCCACCATTGCCGCCGGCGGCGCGATTCAGGGCAACAAGAAAGAAATCAGTTACATGGTCGCCTGGGTGCTGGTCTGCGCCGTGGTGTTGATCCTGATCATGCCGCCCATCGCCATCTGGCTGAAACTGCCCAACAACATGGCCGGCGCCTGGGTAGGCGGGGTCATCGACAACACCGGCGCCGTGGTGGCCGCCGGTGAAGTCGTCGGCGGCAAGGCAGCCGTCAACGCCGCGGCCATGGTAAAAATGGCCCAAAACGTTCTCATCGGTATCGCAGCCTTTTTAATGGCCCTCTGGGCCACCATGTCGCTCGACCGCAAGGAAGCCGGCATGGTCGACAAACCCTCCTTCATGGAGGTCTGGTACCGGTTCCCCAAATTCGTCATCGGTTTCATGGTCGCCTCGCTCGTGGTCTCGTTTCTGGTTGAACCGCTCATGGGAGCCTCGGCGGCCAAGGCAGCGGGCAGCCTTTGCAAAGACTACCGCAGTTGGTTCTTCGCCCTTTGCTTTGTCTCCATTGGATTGGAGACCGATTTCAAGGAGTTGGTGTCGGTAGGTGGCGGCAAGCCAGCCATCGCCTACTGGCTGTCACAAACCGCCAACGCGGTCTGGACCTTGCTGATCGTCTGGATCCTGTGGTCGGGCACTTTTTTCCCGGCCGCCATTGCACCGGATTAACCCATGACGCCCGGCGGCAATGCCTGCAAAGTGCTGACGCCGGGCACCCCTTAAAATCGAGGAAGCCCCGTGACCTCACAATTAGAAACCAAATACACCCTGATCCTCGAACACGAACGCCGCTTGGCGCGTGCCGTGGCCTACGCGGCAATACCCCCGGCGCGCCTCACCGTCTGGGATGTCATGATTCCGTTTGTCTTCATCACCAACCATCTGAAACAAAAACAAAGGCGCCAACTCTTTGTCCGGAACTTTTTGTTCACCAAAACGCTGGCCTTGGACGCCGCGCGAACCATTGCCCACCATAACACCCCCCGGAACGCCGCCCTCGACCAGGCCGACACAAAAACACGCGATGTGTTGAAGCAAGCCGACCAGCAAATCTATTCCGATACGATCCGCACAAAACAGATGGCCGAAATTAAATTGCTGACAGATCACTACCACGGTTTGCTTGCGGCACAAGGCGAAACCTATGAAGCCTTGGTCGTGAGCGCCTATCCGGACAAGGCCGCTTACCTCAATTTTTTAAAAACCCTGCAAACCGCCGAAACAGCGGTGATACAGGCCGCCCAACAGTTTTTGGGTCACCGTTCCGATACCGTCATGCTGCAGCGGATTGAACACAACAGTATCCGACTCCGGCAACGCCGGGTCGACCGGATATTTGGAGATTTGAAATTTGAAATTTGAAACTTGGTTGTTAACAGCGTGGTAGATGTCTTTGTACAATTTCAAGGATAAACATGTTCTGATAACCGGCGCCACCGGCGGCCTGGGGTCGGCGCTGGTGCGACTGCTCGCTTCAGCCGGCGCGCGGCTGGTGATCACCGCCCGGTCGGACAAAGCTCTGGACGAACTGACACAAGCGCCCCCCTCAGATCACCCCATAATCGCTCTGACCGCCGATCTGACCCGGCCGGACCAAACCCGCCAACTGGCCCGGCGCGCACTGGCCCAACTGGGTCACATCGATGTCCTGATCAACAACGCCGGCATCGGGTACTACGCCCTCATGCGCGAGGCCACCGAAGCCAACCTGCGGCACCTGTTCGAGCTGAACACCATAGCACCGCTGCTGCTGATCCAGGAACTGTTACCCCGCATGACCGCCAGGGGCCACGGCCGCATCATCACCATCGGCTCTTGCGCCGGGCGCATTCCGATTCCGAGCATGGGCGTCTACGGCGCCAGCAAGACCGCCCTGACCACCATGACCAACACCCTGCGCATGGAACTCGCGCCCCAGGGGATCGCGGTGATCAACATCTATCCCGGCACCATGGACACCGCCTTTGAGGAAAACGCGCTACGCGAAGAAGAGCGCCCCGGCTTGTGTCCCCGCGAGCGTTGCGGCCGGCCGCGCACCGAAATGGCCCAACAGGTCATGAATGCCGCGGCCGGGCCGCCGGGCGACGTCTGGCTGGAGCGGGCCGGCAAGTGGATGTCCGCCGCCGCCCTGCTCAGTCCCCGCTGGGTTGACCACCGCCTGGCCGCCGTGCGCGATAAAATCATCACCGCCAAATCAACCCGGCCGCGACGCTGGAAACTGTTGCAGGTGGAATCGACCCTGGCCTGTAACCTGCGGTGCATCATGTGCCCCTGGCGCAAGCTGAGTCAAAAAGGGCTCAGCCACGGCATCATGTCTCCCGACACCTGGGAGGCCATCCGCCCGCACCTGCCACAAATCGAATCGATCGATTTCACCGGCGGCGGCGAACCGTTGCTGCAACCGCATCTTGTCCAATGGGTGAGCCAAGCCAACCAAGCCGGTTGTGAAACCGGGCTGCTGACCAACGGCATGCGGCTGACCCCGGAAACCGCGCTGGCACTTATCAACGCCGGCATCGACTGGATCGGGATATCCATCGACGGCGCCGACGCCCCGACCTACAACCACATCCGCCAGGGCGCCGACTTCACCACGGTCTGCAAACACGTCGCACACCTGGCCGCCCTGCGGCCCGCCAAACAACCCAAACTGATGCTCAATTTCGTCCTGATGCAAGCCAACGTCCACCAACTCGACGCCATCGTGCGCCTGGCCGCTGAGCTGGGCATCGATCAAATCAATTTCAAACAGTGCGATGTGATTCGCGCCGGCCAGGGACGCGGCCTGGGCCTGTTCGGTCCGACAGCCACCAAAACCATCCGACGCCTGGAAGCTCGCTTGACCAAGGCCCGCCGCCGGGCCGCCAAGCTCGGTTTGAAGACCACCGCTTTTGCCTTCACCCCCCAAGAGCAACCGGTCTGTGACCAGGACCCCACCACCTCGATGTTCATCCGTCACGACGGCGCGGCAGCCCCCTGCATCAACCAGGCCCTGGGCGGCCCGACCACCTTTTTAGGCCGCAACGTCACCATGCCCGCCGTGAGCTACGGACGGCTGGACGAAACCGACCTGGAGACATTGTGGGCCAGTGACACCTGCCGCTATTTCCAGAAACGCTTCAAAAACCGCATCCAAGCCTATGACGCCGTCTATGTCGACCGATTCATCCAGGGCGCCGCCGGCCGGGACAAAACAGACCGGGATGCCCGGCAGGCCATGCCGGCCCCCCCCAAAGGCTGTGAAATCTGTCACTACCTTTATAATATCTGAACCGCCTCGTTTGAATTCATCAATTTTGAAACACTCCGGATTCCGGAGACGATCCCGAACCCGATCCATGGTTCGCCGAAACAACACAAAAGCACCCCCCGCCCGTCACCCCGGCGAACGCCGGGGTCCGGAATCTAATCGACAAGATACCTTTTCCATTTACAGCCTTGCCCTGACGGCCATGGACTTTCCCCCCCGACTCGCGGCCCATGATGCGTTTTGGCCGAACTGAAGCCCCACCCAATACTGGTTTCGACTCGCCGAACCGGCATTCAATCAATCAAGCGGCATTGGCTTGAAACTTATTGCAATGTGCCCTACTATGCCCCATCAATATCCAAGCCATTCAATCTGCAACGGAGGCGCGTATCAAAGGCATCGTCATCGCAGCAACCAAAAGCGGAAGCGGCAAAACCACCCTGACCCTGTCCCTGATGGCCGCACTGGCCCGGCGGGGCATCACGGTGGCGCCGTTCAAGGTGGGCCCCGACTTCATCGACCCCGGCCACCACACCCGCATCACCGGCACGGTGAGCCGCAACCTGGACGGCTGGATGCTGCCCCGCGACCACAACCTGACCACCTTTGCCCGCCACGCCCGGAGCGCCGACATCGCGGTCATCGAGGGCGTGATGGGGCTGTTTGACGGCTACGACGGCCGCTCCGAAGCCGGGTCCACCGCCCAGATGGCCAAATGGCTGGGCCTGCCGGTGGTGCTGGTGGTCGACGCCCAAAGCATGGCCCGTAGCGCCGCCGCACTGGTACAGGGCTTTGAACGGTTCGACCCGGACCTGCAATTTGCCGGGGTGATCTTCAACCGGATCGGCAGCCCCCGGCACCTGGCATACCTGCAGGAGGCCCTGCACGATCATGTAACCCTGCCCTGTCTGGGCGGCCTGCCGCGCGCCGCAGAAATCGTCATGCCCGAGCGCCATCTGGGGCTGGTCACCGACGATGAATTCACCCTGGGCGACAACTTGCTCGACCGGATGGTCCGGCTGCTGGAATCCCACATCGACATCGACGAACTGCTCAATCACCTGCCGGAGACGGATCCGCCGGTGCCGGCCGCGCAACCTGCCGCACCACCAACGCGCGCCCGCATTGGGGTGGCCCGTGACGCCGCCTTTTGTTTCTACTACGCCGACACCTTTGACCTGCTCACGGCCCACGGCGCCGAGCTGATCTTTTTTTCACCCCTTACGGACAAGACCCTGCCGCCCGATCTGGACGGGCTATATTTTGGCGGCGGCTACCCCGAACTGTTTGCCGCGCCCCTGACTGCAAACCGGGAACTGCGCGAACAAATCCGCCGCCAACAGGCCGCCGGCATGCCGATCTACGGCGAATGCGGCGGGTTTATGTACCTGTGCCGCCGGATCATCGATACCCACGACACCCCTCACGCCATGGTAGGCTGTTTTCCCTTCGACACCCAAATGCAGCCGCGCCTGCGCGCCCTGGGCTACCGGGAAATCATCACGCGGCACGACACCCTGCTCGGTCCCGCCGGTACAACCCTGCGGGGGCACGAGTTTCACTATTCCGCCCTGACCGCCGACAGCGATTTAAGCCGCGTCCCCAACGTCTACCGCACCATTGACCGGCGCGGCCAGGACCTCCAGTTGGCCGGCTACCAAACCAACCACTGCCTGGCAAGCTACCTGCACCTGCACCTGGCAAGCAACCCGGACGCCGCCCGCCATTGGGTGGCCCAATGCGCGGCCTATCGGCAAGCAAGAGAGCGGCACGCGTGATGGCAGCACACCGCAAACGCAAACTACGCACCGGTTTCACCACCGGCACGGCGGCGGCCGCCGCGACCAAGGCGGCCCTGCGACTGCTCTTGACCGATGCGCCCCCGCGGCAGGTGTCGATCCTGCTGCTGACCGGCGACCGGCTGACGATCCCGGTCCATTACTGCGAACGGCAGGCTTCCGGCCAAGCGGCCTGCCTGATTATCAAGGACGCCGGTGACGACCCGGATGTCACGCACAAAGCTCATATCGGCGCCCAAGTCGCCCTTGGTCCGCCAAGCAGAACGACAAGTCCCCGGATCACCATCACCGGTGGCACCGGAGTCGGTCGGGTCACCAAACCGGGCCTGGAAGTCCCCCCCGGCCGGCCGGCCATCAATCCCGGCCCGCAACAGATGATCACCATCGCGGCGCAGGAAGAACTGGCGGCGCACCATCAAAACCGCGATGTCGCGGTGACCGTAATCGTCCCCGAGGGTGAGCGGCTGGCCCGCAAAACCCTCAACGCCCGGCTGGGCATCATCGGCGGCATCTCCATCCTGGGGACCACCGGTCTGGTCAAACCCTTGTCCCACAAGGCTTACCAAGCCACCATCGCCGCAGCCTTGTCCGTGGCACACGCCACCCATGCCGGCCACGTGATCCTGACCACCGGCCGGCGCAGCGAACGCTTCGCCCAAACCTTATTTAATACGTTGCCCGAGCAAGCCTTCATCCAGATCGGTGACTATTTCCAGAACGCCCTGCAAACCGCCGCCGAAACCGGGCTGCCCCAAACCACCCTGGCGGTCTTTTTTGCCAAGGCGGTCAAAATGGCCCAGGGGATTCCGCACACCCACGCGGCCAAAGCGCGGTTGACCCTGGACTGTCTGGCCCGCTGGGCCCTGGAAGCCGGTTGCAGCCAGGACCTGGCCGACACACTGGCCACCGCCAACACCGCCCGGCACGCGTTTGACATTTTACAGGAACAGTATCCGGCGCTGATCGGCAAAGTCGGCCACGAAATGCAAAAGGCCGCCCAAGCCTTTGCCGGCCCGACCCTGACCGTCCATGCCCTGATCTTCGACTACACCGGTCAACCGGTCTACCATTCCCGCAACCCAAAGGCAGGTGACCCATGACGTCCCCGGTAGCCCTCATCGGCATGGGGACAGGCCCGCAGGACCTGACCCCGGCCCAACGCCAACGCATCGATCAGGCCAACATCCTGATCGGCGGCCAACGGCACCTGGATGCGTTCGACGCGCATCCAGCGGCAAAACGTGCCATTACCCGCGATCTGGAAGGACTGTTTGATTTCATCAAAAAGACCATCGCCAAAGACGCCGCCAAAGCCCGCATTGTGATCCTGGCGTCCGGCGACCCGTTGTTTTACGGCATCGGGGCCCGCCTGATCGCCGCCGTCGGACCGGACAACGTCGCGGTCTACCCCAACATCACCGCCGTAGCCGCCGCCTTTGCGCGAATAAAAATGCCCTGGCAGGACGCCGCCGTCGTCAGCCTGCACGGCCGGGACCACACCGCCGATTTATTGCAAGCCCTCAACCATTCAGCCCAAATCGCCGTCTTTACCGACCCCCGGCACACCCCGGCGTATCTGGCCGAACTTCTGGAGCGCAACGACCAGGATCAGGTCCAGATGATCATCCTGGAAAAAATGGGCGGCAAGGCCGAAAAAATTACGCACGGCACACCCACTGAAATTCGGACCATGCAAGCCGCTGAACCGAACCTGGTGATCCTGTTAAATCCCGCAGAGAACCAGAAACCACGGCCCGCCTTGCATCCGGGCATGCCCGACAGCGCCTTTGCCCATGAAAACGGGCTGATCACCAAAGCTGAAATCCGGGCGGTGACCCTGGCCAAGCTTGCATTACAACCGGATCAAGTGTTATGGGATCTGGGCGCCGGCAGCGGCAGCATCGGCATCGAGGCCTCCGTGCTGCTCGGTCGCGGCCGCATCTTTGCCGTGGAAAAAAACAAGACGCGGCTGAAACAGATCGAACAAAACAAAAAACGCTTCGGCGTCCACCAATTACAGGTCATCGAAGCCCGGTTGCCCCGGGGCCTGGAAGACCTGCCAGCGCCGGACCGCGTGTTCATCGGCGGCGGCGGCAAGGACATCGACGCCATCATGCGCACCGCCGCCCGGCGCTTGCCACCCGACGGACGCATGGTCGTCAACACCGTGGTGATCGAAAACATGAACCGGGTATTGCGGGCTTTCACGGATCTGGGATTCACAACCGACGTGGTGCAGTTGCAAGTCAGCCGCGGCAAACCAATGCCGTCCGGGCAGCGCCTGGCGGCCGAGAATCCGGTTTGGATTATCGCCGGATGGAAGCTGGAAATTCAACCATGAAAACCTATCCCATCATATTCGCCGGCGCCGGTCCGGGTGATCCGGAGCTGGTCACGGTCAAGGCCCAAAAAGCCCTGGCCGCCGCCGACCTGATCGTCTACGCCGGCTCGCTGGTCCCCGAGGCCGTCTTGACCTGGACCCGTCCCGACGCCCAACGCATCAGCAGCGCCGGCATGCACCTGGACGAAATCATCACCACCATGACCACCGCCCACGCCGACGGCCGGCGGGTCGTGCGCCTGCACACCGGCGACCCAAGCCTCTACGGCGCCATTTTCGAGCAGATGGCCGCACTGCAAAAACAGGACATCGCCTATGAAGTGATTCCGGGCGTAACCGCCGCCTTTGCCGCCGCCGCCGCGCTGGGCATCGAATACACCTTGCCGGAAATCTCCCAAACACTGATCCTGACCCGCATGGCCGGGCGCACCCCCGTGCCCGAGGCCGAAAACCTGGAAACCCTGGCCCGGCACCGGGCGTCCATGGCGATCTACCTGAGCATCAACCTGGTCGAAGCGGTCGCCGCCATTTTAAAACGCTGCTACGGCGACACCGCCCCGTGCGTGATCGCTTACAAAGTCAGCCACCCGGACCAAAAACTTCTGCGCACCCGACTGGACCGTCTGGTGCAAACCGTCAAACAGGAAAACATAACCCGGCAAGCCCTGATCATCGTTGGCCAAACCCTTTGTGTGCACGAAGAAAAACTCGTCCACAAATCCAAATTGTACGACCAGACGTTCCGGCACGGTTTCAGAAAATAAAACCTGTTACAGTTGCACAACCAAAACATCGAAGGGCCACCCGCCCTTCACCAAATTTCAAATTTCAAGTCAATGCCATTAACTTAAGACAGTGGTTCAGGGCTTTTGCCTGTAGCCGACATTTGAAAAACGCTCTTACGTTGCGGCGGACCGCCGGAACAAGCAATTTGCGTATTTAGGGACATTTCCTGGATTCCCGCGCAGGCGGGAATCCAGGAAATAGCGCAAAAATGCCCAAGTGTTGATGTCAGGCTTCAACATGCAATTGTGCTCAATTGTTATTCATTTTTTCTTAACTTGACGGCTATGGGCTTAAAGCCCTGCGCCACATCTCTTTGACTCATCGGGTTGTTTAAGTTAATGACATTGAATTTCAAGTTACAAATTTCCAATTTCAAACACTTCAACCAAAGGAAAACACCATGAAAGGAATCATTCTTGCCGGCGGATCAGCCACCCGGCTGTATCCGATCACCCATGTCGTCAGCAAGCAGCTCTTGCCGGTTTACGACAAGCCGATGATTTACTACCCCTTATCGGTACTGATGCTGGCCGACATCCGCGACATCCTGATCATCTCCACCCCCCGCGACCTGCCGCTGTTTCAAAACCTTTTGGGTGACGGCAGGCAATGGGGCCTGTCTTTTTCGTATGCCGAGCAAAAACGCCCCGAGGGTCTGGCCCAGGCGTTTGTCATCGGCCGTGAATTCGTCGGCCGGGACCGGGTCTGCATGGTGCTGGGCGACAATATTTTTTACGGGCACGGCTTGCCGGAGAACCTCGCGTCGGCCAAGGCCCGCACCACCGGCGCCACCGTGTTCGGCTATTGGGTCAAGGACCCTGAACGGTACGGTGTGGTCGATTTTGACGGCAACGGCAAAGTGGTCACCATCGAGGAAAAACCGGCCCGCCCCAAATCCAACTACGCTGTCACCGGTCTTTATTTTTACGACAACCAGGTCCTCGACATCGCCGCCAACCTGAAACCGTCGGCACGCAACGAACTGGAAATCACCGACGTCAACACAACCTATCTGCAGGCCGGGCAACTGCACGTGGAAAAACTCGGACGCGGCATCGCCTGGCTCGACACCGGCACCCATGAGTCGCTGTCCCAGGCCGCCGATTTTATCGAAGTCATCGAAAACCGGCAGGGACTTAAAATCGCCTGCCCCGAGGAAATCGCCTACCACCGGAATTACATCGACGACGAACAGCTCGCCAAACTGGCCGATCCTCTGGCGCACAACAGCTACGGTCAATATCTGCTCAACCTGATAACCCAGAAGGACAAACAACGATGAAAATTACGCAAACGCAAATCGACGGCCTGCTCATCATCGAGCCACCGGTCTTCGGCGATCCGCGCGGCTACTTCATGGAAACCTACCAACAGACCCGTTATGCCGATTGCGGCGTACCGGGTCCGTTCGTGCAGGACAACCTGGCCTTTTCCACCAGGGGGATTCTGCGGGGCTTGCACTTTCAGATCAAACACCCCCAGTCCAAACTGGTCCAGGTCATCAAAGGCGAAGTCTTTGACGTGGCCGTGGACATTCGCCCCGATTCGCCGACCTTCGGCCGCTGGGACGGGGCGCTGCTGTCCGAAAAGAACAAACGCCAGTTATTCGTACCGCCCGGCTGCGCCCACGGGTATTGCGTGGTCAGCGACGAAGCCTATTTAACCTACAAGTGCGGCGCTTACTACCACCCGGAAGACGAAGGGGGCATCCTGTGGAACGACCCGGACCTGGGAATCGACTGGCCGGTAACCGAGCCGGCGCTGTCAGACAAGGACCGGAATCATCCGCAGCTTAAAGATCTGCCGCCAAACAAGTTGTTCGCCCCGGAGAAAACATCATGAAGGTATTGATCACCGGTGCGGCCGGGCAGGTGGGCAGTGAGCTGGTGCGTCTGGGAAAGGCCCGGGGGTATGATCTTTGCGCGGCGAGCCACGCGACCCTCGACATCACCGCAGCCGGTCAGGTCGAAGCGCTCATCGCCGCCGAGCGCCCGGCCGTGGTCGTCAACGCCGCCGCCTACACCGGCGTCGACAAGGCGGAAACCGAAACGCAGACCGCCCTGGCCGTCAATACCGGCGGCCCGCGCCTGCTGGCACAACACTGCCGGCAACACGGTGCGGCCCTCATCCACATCAGCACCGACTACGTTTTCAACGGCACCCAAACCCGTCCCTACCGGGAAGACGACCCGGTGGCGCCCATCGGCGTTTACGGGCAGAGCAAATTACAGGGCGAAGTCGCCGTCCGCGAAGTGCTTGCCGAGCACATCATTGTGCGCACGGCCTGGGTTTACGGCGTGGTGGGCGGTAATTTCGTCAAAACCATGTTGTCCCTGGGAAGCAAAAACCGGGAACTGCGCGTGGTCGGCGACCAGATCGGATGCCCGACCTGCGCGGCGGACCTGGCGGCGGCGATTGTCACGCTGCTTGACCGATACAAGGCAACCGGCGCGCTGGACTGGGGTACGTATCATTTTTGCGGCCGGGGCGAAACCAGTTGGCACGGCTTTGCCGAAGAGATTTTCAACATGGCCCGCAAGACGCACCCCCTGGTGGTGGCGAACGTCGTCCCGATCAAAACCGTCGACTACCCCACCCCGGCCAAGCGCCCGGCCTATTCAGTGCTCGATTGCAGCCGGATCGCCAAAGTCTTCGGCATCACCCCCCGCCCCTGGCGGGATTGTTTAAAAGAAACAATTGCAACCCTGGCTGAACAATGAGTCCCGCAACCCCATCACTTCGCCGGCCGGAGCTTCTGGCACCGGCCGGTAACTTCGAGAAACTCGAAATCGCCATCCATTACGGGGCCGATGCGGTCTACTTGGCCGGCAAGGAGTTTTCCCTGCGCAACCTGGGCGGCAATTTCGACCTGGATGAGATGGCCCGGGCCGTCCGTCTGGCCCATGCCCACGGGGTCAAGGTCTACGTGGCCTGCAACATCTATCCGCGCGACCATGAAGCCGGAGACCTTGCAACCTATCTGCAAGCGCTCGGTACAATCGGACCGGATGCCCTTATTGTGGCCGATCCGGGCATTTTCGATCTGGCGCGCCGCCTGCTGCCGGACATGCCGCTGCACGTCAGTACCCAGGCGAATACCACCAGCACCGCCGCCGCCCGCTTCTGGCGCAACCAGGGGGCGGTGCGCGTCAATGCCGCGCGCGAACTCTCCCTGGTCGAAATCGAGGCGCTGGCCCGCGACGGCGCGGTGGAAGTAGAAACCTTTGTCCATGGGGCCATGTGCGTTTCCTACTCGGGTCGCTGCCTGCTCAGCGGGTTCATGACCGGCCGCGAAAGCAATCGCGGTCAGTGCGCCCATCCCTGCCGCTGGGAATACGCAGTGGTGGAAAGCGCCCGTCCCGGCCAGTACATGCCGGTCAGTGAAGACAAACGAGGCACCTACATCTTCAACGCCAAGGATCTTTGCATGATCGACCATATCCCCGAGTTGATCCGCGCCGGGATTCATACCTTTAAAATCGAAGGGCGCATGAAGGGGATCAACTATGTGGCCGCCACCGTGAAGACTTACCGGGAAGCCATCGACGCGTTCATGCAGGCGCCAAAAGCCTACCGGGTGCCCCCGGATTGGCATGCCGAACTGGACAAAATCAGCCACCGCCCCTACGCCACCGGCTTTTACTTTGCCGGCCCCGGCGACACCCGCACCGCGCCTCAATCGAGCCAACCACGGACAGACTGGCGTTTTGTGGGCAAAGTACTTGCCGCATCGGCGCACGGCCCGGTGCGGGTGCAGGTACGCAACAAAATCACGCCGGGTGACCCTATCGAAGTACTGCCCGCCAAGGGACCGCCGCAGGCGACGACGATTCGCAGGATCACAAGCAGCACCGGCGAAGAACTCCCGCTGGCCCAGCCGGGCAGCGAGGTCTGCGTTGACATCGACACCCCGTGTCGTCCCAACGACTTACTACGTCGCAAGAAAACCTGAAAACAAGAGTGCCCCATGACCACCACAACGCCTCACACCACCTTGAATCAGAGCAAACATATCGCCATCTGGGCCTTGACCGCCACCGGCGCGCAACTGGCGGCGCGTCTGGCCGAAGCCCTGCCCGGGGCAACGCTGTTTGTGTCCCGACGGGTCAGCCCAAACGTCGGGACACCGGCAACCCCTTTTGATCGCCTGCGCGACACCCTGGCCGCCGAGTTTCAACATTTCGACGGGCATGTGTTCATCATGGCCACCGGTATCGTGGTGCGGCTCATGGCCCCTTTGATCGCTCACAAAACCACCGACCCGGCCGTGGTGGTCATGGATGACGCCGGCCGTTTCGCCATCAGCCTGCTGGCCGGTCATATCGGCGGCGCCAACCGTTTGGCTGAAAAAGTCGCCGCGCCGGTCAACGCGACCCCGGTCATCACCACGGCCACGGACACCCACGATCTGCCGGCCATCGACACACTGGCGGTGGCCGCCAATCTGGCCATCGAAAATCCGGCAGTCATCAAAACCGTCAACATGGCCATTCTGGAAACCGACCCGGTCCTGGTCCACGATCCGTTTGATTTGATCACGGCCCATCTGCCGCCGGGCGTGACCAAGCCCTTTGCCATAACACCCACGGCACGCATCCCAAACGACCGCCCCGGTGTTTTTGTCGACGACATCCAGGTTGACCTGCCCCCGAACTTTCTGGTATTGCGGCCTTCTAGCCTGGTGGCCGGGATCGGCTGCAACCGCAACACACCGCAACAGGAAATCGAAGTCTTCCTGCGACAGGTCCTTGCGGAACAAAAACTGGCGCTTCGATCGCTGGCCGCAATCGTCACCGTTGATCTGAAAAAGGATGAAACCGGGCTTTTAGCAACCGCGGACGCCTTGGGCGTACCGCTTCATTTTTACAGCCGCCGGCAACTCGATCAGGCCCCGGACGTGCCCAACCCGTCGGCCATGGTCGCCAAACATATCGGAGTAAAAAGCGTATGCGAAGCAGCAGCCCTACTGGCCGCCCAACCGGGCCGGCTGATCGTTCCCAAACACAATACCCGCAATGTGACCGTGGCCATTGCCCGCCGGGCCTTTACATCGTCGGCATCGGACCGGGCGACCGGGCCCACCTGAGCCAACGGGCCCGCGACGTGCTCAGCGCCGCCGACACCGTGGCCGGCTACGGTACCTATATCGACCTGATCAAACCCCTCATTTTGAATAAAAAAATCATCCAAACCGGCATGACCAAAGAGATCGCCCGGGTGGAGGCCGCGTTGGAGGCCGCCCTGGCCGATGGCACCTGCGCCCTGATTTCCAGCGGGGACCCCGGCGTGTACGCCCTGGCCGGACTGGTTTTCGAGCTGTGCCGCCAACGGACGATCGCGGTGACGGCGCCCCATCACGCTCAATCGCAAACCGCCGGAGATAAAAGGCTGCGCATCGAAGTCGTACCGGGCATCCCGGCCCTGGCCTCCGGCGCCGCCCTGCTCGGCGCCCCCATCGGGCACGATTTCGCGGTGATCAGCCTGAGCGATCTGCTGACCCCCTGGCCGACGATCATCGCCCGGCTTGAAGCCGCGGCCCGGGCCGATTTTGTCATCGTGCTGTACAATCCCAAAAGCAAACGCCGGCCCGAGCATCTTGCCCAGGCCCAGCAGGTTCTGCTGCAACACCGCCACCCGGACACACCGGTGGGCATCGTCACCGGCGCCATGCGCGCCAATCAGGCCGTGTCGATCGTCCCCCTCAAGGACCTGCATGCAGCACCGGTGGATATGCAAACCACGGTTTTCGTCGGCAGCAGCGCCTCGGTGCAATACCTCGATTTTTTGTTTACCCCGCGCGGGTATGCCGGAAAATATGACCTCAACCGCAAGGAGGCTGCGTCTTCGTCATGACCGCCAGACCGCCGCACATGGACCTGATGCTCACCGGACGCAACGCCCCGGCCAAGAATATCACCCGCGCCGGTCTAGTGACCGGGACGCGCGCCGCCAAACCCAACCACGCCCAAAAGATGCAGGCTCGTGATGGAATCGAAACGTAATCGCCCGGCCGCTTGTCTGGCGGTTTTGGGAACCGGATCGGATGTGGGCAAAAGTATTCTGGTCACCGCCCTTTGCCGCTGCTTTAGAAACAAGGGGCTGGCCGTGGCGCCGTTCAAGGCCCAGAACATGTCCAACAATTCCGGGGTCACCCCCGAGGGCCTGGAAATGGGCCGCGCCCAGATTGTCCAGGCCGAGGCCGCCGGCATTGCCCCGCATGTGGACATGAATCCGATCCTGCTGAAACCGACCAGCGATGTCGGCTCGCAAGTGGTGCTGCACGGCCGCGCCGTCGCCAACACCACCGCCGCCGATTACCACCGCCGCAAGGCAACCCTTTTCAACGCCGCCACCGCCTCTTTGGGCCGGCTGCGCGAAGCCAACGATCTGGTCATCATCGAAGGGGCCGGCTCATGTGCCGAAGTCAATCTCATGGCCCACGACATCGTCAATTTCCGCATTGCCGCGTACGCCGGCGCGCCGGTGATTCTGGCGGCCGACATCCATCGCGGCGGCGTGTTCGCCCAGATTGTCGGCACCCTGGCCTGTCTGCCCGAAGCAAATCGCAAGCGGGTGGCCGGCAGTATTATCAACCGCTTTCGCGGCGACGTATCTCTTTTCAATGACGGCATCACCTGGATCGAGCAGCAAACCCGCAAGCCGGTCTTCGGCGTACTCCCCTGGTTCAACCACATCCGCATCGAGGCCGAGGATTCGGTGGTCATCGAAAAACCGCCACAAATCAAACCCGGCAAACTGACCCGGCCGTCCATCGCCGTTGTGCGCCTGCCGCACATCGCCAACTTTACCGACTTTGACGCTCTGGCGAATGTAGCCGGCCTTGATCTTTTCTATCTGGAAGAAAATCAGTCCCTGCAAGGCTTTAGCGCCGTCATTCTGCCCGGCTCCAAAAGTACTTGCAGCGATCTCGACTGGCTCAAGCAAACCGGCTGGATGCAAACCCTGCGCACCTACGCTGCCGACAACGGCCATATCCTCGGTATCTGCGGCGGCTACCAGATGCTCGGCCGGCAGGTGGCCGACCCCGACGGCATCGAAGGCTCTGCCGGCATCACCGAAGGGCTGAACCTACTACCGGTGGCAACCATCCTCAAAGCCCCCAAAACCACCACCTGCACCACCTTCACCTGGGAAGGATGCACCGGCAGCGGATACGAAATCCACATGGGCCAAACCCGGATCGACGGCCCCGCGCTTTTCAATCTCACCACCCGCAACAACGAGCCGGTAACAGACACGGACGGCTGCCAAAATACTACCGGCAATATAATCGGCACCTACATCCACGGGGTCTTCGACAGCGCACCGGTTCTACAACGCTGGCTGCACCAAATCGGCCTTGGGCGATTAAAAGCGCCGAAGCAATCCGGCCTGCCCGCCCGCGAAGAACAGTACGACCTGCTGGCGCAGCATTTTGAACGCCATATCGACATGGCACGCATCGCGGCATTGCTGGATTAAGGAATCGCGTAAAAATAAACAAGAAAGCTTAGATTATGAAACTTTATCACGAGGAATGACTTGATTCAAATAACACTAATAAGGCATGCACCCACAACCTACAATCTCAATAACATCTTCATGGGAGATCAAGACATACCTATTTCCGATGTAGGCGCCGATATGGCACAGAAACTTCGTTTAGCAATAGGGGAAAAAACATACGCCAGATATTATTGTTCCCCGTTGATTCGAACGATAGATACAGCGAGACTGATTTTTCCTGATGCTGAATTTATTATTGACGCATGTCTTAAGGAGAGAGGACTTGGTCAGTGGGCAGGCAAATCAAAACAAGAGATTCGAAATATATTTCCAAAGGCTTTTCTTGAGTCAGGACCGATTAACCCCTATTTCACACCACCAGACGGTGAACCGCTATTGCACTTTTTGAAAAGGGTTTCATCCTTCTTAAGCAGAATCATTGATTGTAAATCAAATCAAAATATTCTCATTATCACACATCATGGTGTAATAAGAGTCATCCGCTGTCTTTTTGAAAAAAGACCATTAGTTGACATTTTTTCCGAATTGGAACCCGCGCTAAAGCCTAGAACGTATAAGTTGGTCGATATCTCATCACAGATGATACAAAAGCGGGCTGAGGCCATCGCGAATAAAGCTCTCGATAGAACGGTCAATTTATAATAATAATTTATTAATTTCTATAGATATCTTTTCGACAATCTCAGTTTTCCGATCGAGGCTAAGGGGCGCACTTTTCTCCGGATGTGCCCATGGTGCCTGTTTAGGTATAGGCTCTTCATTTGGTTTTCGTGGAATCAGGTGTGCGTGGAGATGAGGCTCAGCATTTCCGAGAATCGCGTAGTTCATCCTTTGTGCGTCGACAGCTTTCCTTATTGCCTTAGAAGCAAGCTGGATATCCTGAACAAATTGACCCAACGCCTTCCCCACAAGATCTTCGAAGTTTTCAACATGCTCATGATACACAAGCAGACAGCGTCCGGGAAATCGCCGATCGTCGTACAAACCTAAAGTTGTAACGGTCAGGTGTGCAACCGGCACATAGAGCCTAAAGGAACATACAGGGCATTGATAAGTAATTTTATTCATTTTTTAACATCGATTGACATGTCAATACCAAGGGCATACGCAACTCGAAAGGCTGTTTCGATTGACCATTTTTTTTTACACAAAAGAGCTTCAGCACCCGAAGGGAGAAGGTCTAATTTCTCTGCAACTTGTTCTTCATTCCAGTTATTTGCACTTATTATTCTTTTCACTTCATCCTGCAACATACTACTAACTTCGATTTCTTTTTGCACCGGCTCATTAATATTAGCCATTTCAACCTCCCTGAAAAGTCAAAAACTCATATATTTAATTGCTTTGTCTTTTAATTTTTTGTCCTCGAAAAAAAGTTTTTGAAGATTTTCCTGTAGTTTGTCGCCCAGCTTTCTGACCTCCTTCAACTGGCTATTTTTCATTAATTCCTGGGTTGTTGTAACCCTTTTTGCTTCATTGCGGAAATCCGGATTCTCTAATTTTCCGATAAACTGGTCGGATATTTCCAGTATTGACTCAATACACCGTCGACTTTCCCCATTGTTCTTACCATTAACAAAAGAGATTAGCTGTGCAATTCTTGCAAGTGACGACATACTAAACTGCTTATAAAAATATTCTACATCCGTTTTTTTTGTGAGCAAAAGTGACGCCATTAATCCAGCAAAAACAATTTTACGTGAAATAAGAAGCTTAAGATAACGTAAACCCCAATTCGCATCAAGGTTATTCCAACGTTTTGCCTGATAGTCGACAGCAATTGTGCGCCAGTATCGAATCACATCATTGAGCAAAAACCGTGGGACACCGTTCTTAGGTGTTCTATAATCCGCTAAATATCTCGCTATAATAAGGCGTAGTAGTTTTTCGTGCAACTCCGGTTTATAAACCGAAAAACTCTCTTGTAAAATCAACATTCGTCGGGAGTGGTTTAAATTTGTGTCTTGGTCAAGCCCAATGCGCTCCGTAAGATCCGGTGCGGATAGAACTGTACCAAACATCCCTGTAGTCCCCGGTGGTTTTAAATTAAATTTTTCTATAAGTTCGCCCACCGTTTGGATTGTATCCCTGATAATCGAGACTTTTTCGGGTGGAGGTATATTATAAGCCATGACCAGATAGTCCAAATCGCTTTCACTCGTTGCCTCAAACCTTGCCAAAGAACCAAATATAACAATATCGATCTGAACTTCATCATCAGATGGGATATTTTCCAATAAAAACGCCTTCGACTCATCTAATCTTTTTTTTGAAAACTTGTAAGCATTTACAATATTTGGAAACTTTTGTTCGCCGCCAAATTCATCTATCGCCTTTTTTAGTTCCGCGTCCATCTCCCCTCTCCTGGTGTTTGATGCGGTGAGCATTGCCATATGTCCTATATAGCTGTTCTATGAGATAAGACCACACATGATGTTTGTATTTAATACGATTACTACATATGCGACAAGCTTGCTTCTTACTGCGGAACACAGAACGATATGTGCTGTTTTTTTGGTTATCTTTCTCCAGATCTAACCCTGACTATATTATATCCGCAATTAGCCACACTATATGTTGTATGTCAAGCATGTTTTTATACGACATATTGTTTTTTTGATCGCATGCGTACAACTTAACCTAAACTTTACGGCTAGGGTAAGGTGCAAGCTCCGATAATTTCGGAACCAATAACGTCACACATACAATCAATCCCCAACATCCATACTCGAAATGTACAACAACAATATCCCGCTGTCTTTTTACCATTTCCAAAATAAACTTAACATACCAATTTCATTGTTTTTTTAATCATTGACATCACCTGGCACGGTCCGTGGAGAGACCAGCTCTAAGAATGAACAACCATTCATTAAACTGTCAACGCAGGCTATGCCGGGAGGTATCAAATGAGATTATTTAAAAAAATCGCCGTGAGTGTGCACACCCGCATCGATGATTTGGCAACTCAGTTTGAAAACAAGGAGGGGCTTTCGGCCAGTTATATCCGTGAATATGAGCGGCATGCGGCCAAAGCCAAGGTCAAGCTGGCGCAGGTGCGCGCCGATGTGGCCCGGTTGGATAAAAGAGCCCGGCAGTTGGACCGGGAAAAGACGTTATGGACCGACCGGGCCAAACGGATCTATGCCGCGGACGAAAACAAGGCGCTGGAATGTGTCCGGCGGCTCAAGCATGTCCAGGCCGCCAAAGATCAATTGCGGCTGGATTGGTCGCAGGCCAGGGATTTGGAAAGCCGAATGGCCGGCGATGTCGATCAGATTTTGGTCAAGCTCGATGAATTGAAACGCAAACATCGGGCGCTGTCCGGCCGGCAGGCCTGCGCCGAGGCGCTCGATTCTTTTCAAGGCGCGGAGTCAAAAGTGGGACAGGATGTCGATGATCTGTTCGAGCGCTGGGATATGGATGTGACCGCCCGTGAACTGCATGCCCAGTGCGCCGATACATCCTACGATTGCCTGGCGGATGAATTCGACCGGGAAGAAGAAGCCGAAGACCTGCGCGCTGCGCTCGATGAAATCATTGCTGCCAAACCGGAAAAATAAGGAGAAGGCCAAATGGAAACCGCACTAAAAGTAGACAATCTGCCGACCATACCGTCGAATGACGCCTATCCCCGTCAAACACCCCCGCCGCTTCCGTCCGATACGGACGCGGGCGGCAGCTCGTCGTGGTATCGCACCATCGACGTGTCCAAGTTGCTGCGCTGGGGCGGCGGCGCGCTGCTCACTGCGTCGGCGGTCTCCTTCATGTGTCAGGGATTTTACAGTTTTGCCCCCATGACCCGCCATTGGGTGTTTGTCACTTTGTGCGTCGTACTCGGTTTACTAGGTATGGCCACCGGCGCTGTATTAAAGGAAACCAAGGGGGCGCGCAGCTTTCTGGGCTTTGCGGCCGCCTCGTTTCCGGTTCTGGCGTCACAGATGGGGGCCATGATTTATTCTCTTTTCGGACAAGCGCCGGCCGGCATGCCGCAGCCACTGGTGTTTACGTCGCTAACATCCACCGCCGTGAGTATGACCACCGGCCTGACGCTGGGCATTGTCGTCCCGATCAGTTATTTGGGTTTCAAGGTTTTGGCGCGCTCGCAAGCGGCCTGCTTGACCGGACTTTACACCCTGGCCAATCTTGGTATTTTGATTCCCATGCGTCAGGAGACCTGGATCGGCTGGGTTTTCACCGGTGTCGCCGCGATGCTCTACATAGCCGACAGTCACCTCCTGGGAAGGGATTTTCGCCTTGCCAATTTCGAGGGCCGCATGGCGCGCGTGATCCTGGCCCTTCCCCTGGTGGTCATCTTCGGTCGCAGTCTGTTTTATCCGGTGGGGCATCAATTCATCGCGTTGACGGTCGCGCTGGCCGGTCTTTATTTCTCCTTTCACTGGGGGCGCGTTTTGAACGCCGGCCCACTAAAAACCGTCATGCAGGTATTCGGCAATGTCTCTTTAATACTGGGCTGGCTGGTTTTCATTGTCCCGCTTATCGAAACCGGTACGTATTCCGTCGGCTGGTCGCTTTATGCCGTATTACTTCCCCTGGCCGGCATGATTGGTCTGCACACCCTGGTTGGCGATGGTGTCGCGGCGTCGCGGTATCGCAATACAGCGGCAGCTACGGCCATGCTGGCCGTCGTCGGTGCGCATTTGATGGATGGCGCCTTGGGTTTGTCGGCAAGTGGCTTGTTGGTTGGGTTCATGCTCCTGGTGATGGCCGTGTTAACGGGCGAGAAGGCCGCATTCTGGGCCGGTTGCGTCGCCGTTGTCGTCTGTCTGCTGAATCTGGCGTTTGAAGCATTCGCGGTACACGCCAACTATGCCTGGGTTATCCTGGCGGTGGTGGGTATTGTCATATTGTTCAGTGCCTCGCTGGTAGAAAAAAGCAAAGCACGATGGCAACACAAAATGAGGGTGCTGTGGCATCGCATGGGGTAGTTTTGGATAGAAGCATCTGTTTGGCGGTGCTCTGGTTGGAGTCAAACCCACCGCCAAACAGGCGCCTCACGGCGTTTTCCCGGTGACGGCATCACGCACCTGCGCCCATGCAACACGCGGAGCATCGCCTGTCAGGGGCGGCTTGCCGGCAGCGGTCTCCACCTGTTCCAGCAACAATGCCAGGCGGCCGACCAAGCGCTGATAAACCTGGTAGTACTTCTCAATGGTTTCATTGGCTGCATTCCAAATCGCTTCGGTCTCGGTTTCGGCGGGCAGGCCGGCAACCAGGTAATCACCCAATTTCAAATCCGATGTGCTATGAGCAAATGGATACGACACCGGTTTTAATTGGGTTTGCAATATCTGCAAGGTCGTCCGGACCTGGCGGCAGTGCTCACCGAATGCGGTTGCAAGCCCATCGCCGGCGTTGTCTTCGATTTGCCGGTTTGCCAGGGCGCCGAGCCGCGCCAGGGTCGCTTGCAAGCCGTCGAGTTGCGGCGCGGCTTTCTCGACAGCGGCGATGAGAGTCACAAGCCTGCGGGCATCGGCCCGCATCAGGTGGGCATCCGGGAGCCGTTGTCCCATGGCGGGCAAGTGCATCAAACCCAGCGCGGCAATCATGCGCACGCGCATGTAGCGTTCAAAATCCGCCAGTTCCGCATGCACCTGCGCCCCACTTGCGGCAATTGCCTTTTCAGCGTTTGCGACACCGCGCCAGTCACCGGTGGACAGGTTGTATTCGGCCGGTTTGACGGTCTGACCGGCTTTTAGCAGCACAATGGCCTGATCGAGCTTGTACCGACGCGACCGCAGGGTGTTTAACCGGGTTAGCTGTTTTGACCGGGCCGCTGCGCCGGTTTGAATTGCCCGGCGGACTTGATCCAGGGCGAGAATGGCGTTTTTGACCTGCGACGTGTTTTTAAGCTGTCGCCAATCGAGTTTCAGCGGACGGCCGGCATGTAGTTGCCTCATAAAAAAACGGTCCAGGGCATTGGCGAAATGGGCTTCATTGTCCTGACTTTGGGCGATGCTGCCGGTTTGGATTAATTGACGGGCCGTAATCTGCCGGCCGATCAGCCGTCGATAAAAATCGAGGGTCACTTGCCGCGAGAAGTCTACAAAATCCCTGAACAGGCATTGGGCGTACAACGGCCCCATGCTCTTGTCGGCCTGGATGAGCGCGGGTTGAAAAAGCCCGTCCTGGGCCAGCGCGTTGGCGCGGGCGATGCGATCAGTGGTGGCCGGATGGGTGTCCAGCCAGCGGGTACGGGCCTCACGCAAAATGCCTCTGTAGTCGCGGGCTAGTTCGTCCGCAGGGATTTTATTCAGATTGGCCATCACCAACGCCGGGAAGTCATCCGGCAGCCGCCCGTCGTCCCAGGCGCCTCGCAGGTTTTCCATGGCCCAATAGCGTGCCAGGGACAAGGCGTACATCGCTTTTTCGGTCCGGCCGAAATTTCGGGACCCGGCAATCCAGGTCTCGACCCGGTCGGCATCGAATTCCATTTGGCGCAGCATGAAGCAACTGATCAGGTGCCCCAGACGCATCAAGATCCATAAAAAGCGGCGCGACAACCAAATCCCACTCCTGGCGATCCACAGGATCAGGGCCAGGCGCAGGCCCCATTGGGTGCTGTAATGGCGTAGCCGTTCGTCCCAATGGTCTTCTTCATAAACCACCCGTTCAAACCAGAAGTTGACGGAGCGTATAATATAGGTCAACCCCATGCCGGCGGATTGGGCAAAGTGTCCCAGTTCATGGGCCAATACGCCGGCAAACTGTTCAACTTTCATCCCGGCAGCCAACGGCAGGCCGATGGTCAGGATCAACTCCTTGCGCCAGATGTCCCGCAAACCGCTCTTAAACTGAGCGCCGGCGTTGACATCCATATCCACATGAATTTCAGTGGGGACCGGCGCACCGATTACACGGGCCAGTTTGGCGACAAAATCATACAACGCCGGTTCCCGGCGCCGGTCGATGCGATGCGGGTTGCCGGTGTGCACCCGCCTGGCAAAAAAGGGTTTGATTAAAAACAGAAGCACCAGGACACCGATAACAATCGGCGCCACGTAAACCAGCACGGCGCCCTTGACATTGTAACCGCTCGTAAACACCGTATGATTGATTGTGATATGGGCGTAAAGTCCCCAGCCGATGGCGCCGATCAGGGCTGCATAGATCAAGGGCAGGGTCACCATGGCCAGGGCAACCATGATCAGACCGAGGTGATAAAACAGCGAAGGCTTGCGGCGGGGCATGTCACCGGTAAAGGCCGCGTGCAATTTTGTGGTCAGATCGGCGGGATTGGCGGGGGGTGGTGGCGACGGTGGTGCGGCCGGCTCAAAGGTCGCCTTGGCACCCAACTGATTCAGGCGGTGGCTGACCTTGCTACCTATTTTGAACGGCAGGTTGCGATTGAGCACCACCGGCGTGCGGTCGACCAGCTTGGTCAGATGCTCTTGCGTGGATTGTTTGAACAATTGGGCCAATAAACGGATGATGGCCTGTTTTTTCGCGTCGACCGGTACCGATTCTAAAATCAACTTGCCGCAATCGGGATGGTTCATGATCAAGACCCCTCACATGCTGATTACTTTCTCCGCGCAAACCCAAACTACTGACTGTGGAGAAAAATGCACATTTCATGCCGCCTTATCGCTGATCGGTTTTCGTTCAAGGCTTCACAGGACATGATTGATGCGAGGAGCCGTTCGGGGTGATTCGGCGGTATGGCCGCATCAAAAACATAAGTCAGCACGCAGACTGCCGCAGACACTGTCAAACGGAGCAAACGCGATGCATACCTCCAACCTGAACCGCTGGCGCCACGGTCATCGGTACCACGTTCACAATGAGAAAAACGAGCGGCGCACCTACCTGGTGATCGGCATCACGGTCGCGATGATGATCGTCGAAATCATCGCCGGCTGGCTCACCGGCTCCATGGCCCTGTTGGCCGACGGCTGGCACATGGGCACCCATGCTGTGGCCCTGGGAATCACCGCGTTTGCTTATTATTATGCTCGCCGGCACGCCGACAATCCAACGTACAGTTTCGGCACGGGCAAGGTGGGGACGCTGGGGGGCTACACCAGTGCCGTGGCGCTGGCAATTGTGGCGCTGTTGATGGGCGCGGAATCGATTCAGCGGTTGCTGGCGCCGCAACCGATTCGATTCAATGAAGCGATCGGCGTGGCAGTGGCGGGGCTGATCGTGAATTTGGGCTGTGCCCTGCTGTTGCAGGCAAACCATTCGCTTGATCATGGCGACCACGATCCCGGTCACCACCACCATGACGATCAAAACCTCAAGGCGGCCTACCTGCACGTACTGGCCGATGCGCTGACCTCTTTTTTGGCGATTTTTGCCTTACTCACCGGCAAGGCATTGGGTTGGTTGTGGATGGACCCGCTGATGGGGCTTGTGGGCGGTGGGGTCATTGCCTACTGGGCGTACGGCCTGCTGGGCGAAACCAGCCGCATTTTACTCGATAGCGGTATCGACCGTCAGGTTCTGGGACGAATCCGGGCCGCCATCGAAGCCGATGCCGACAACCGGGTCACGGACCTGCATGTCTGGCGCATCGGCAGCCGGCAGCAGGCGGCCATCGTCTCCATCGTGACCCATTTTCCGCAACCTACCGGGCACTATAAAAAACTACTGGCGGATTTTCCGGAGTTGGTGCACGTCACCGTTGAAATCAATGCCTGCCGCACGCCGCCTTGCATTCTTGTGAAGGATTCTTCTAAAACTTTTCGATGATGCTGCCTTTGCGCACATAGACCTCGATATCGTTATGGGCGGCGGCCAGCGCGTCAAAAGCCGCCGCGAGGCGATCGAAAACCGGATCGTCCTCGCCGAGCTGATGTTCGGCATTTTGCAGCAGGCCATTGCCCTGGGCGATGTATTGCCGCAACTGCGCGAGCAGGGCTTTGCGCTGCCGGTGCTTTTCTTTTTCACGGGCAATCACCGGCAGCAGGCGCTGGATCGAATATTCAACCAGGGCGTCGCGCGGAGTGTTGAAATTCTGCGATACCTGCTCGAGACAAGACAGGGTGCGCCGGCTCAACACAAATGTCTTTTGGACCCGTTGCAGGTCCCTGAATCGCCGCGACTGAATTTCACGAGCGATCAGATCAAGGGCTTCGGCATCTTCAATCAAATGATCAAACAGGGATTTTTGTTTGATGCCCAAATGGACCGAGACGATGCTCAGCGCATCGATGGCCTTGGCGGTCAGCTTGAAGGTTGCCCGTACAGATTGTTTGCCGCGCAATTCGGTTGAGCGGGCCCGTGGCAGCTGTATTTCCTCGCCCCAGAGAATATCGTCGTTTTCGGCCATGATACTACCCTTTCACCGGCATTATTGGTTGGCTCTATGCATATAATTGCATGCCACGAAAAACAATCCCAATTTTTGTGCCGGTACGAAACCGGCACATGCGAATTTCTGACCATAGGCATTAAATTAAACATAACGCCGAAACACCGGTTTTCAAATCGGACCAATCCCGGCCGGCTGCGGCGGGTGTTGATCGCCTGTTGACAAGGCCGGTGAAACCATCTATCTGTTTTGAGCTACCGGTTCATAGATCAAAATTTCTCATGCAAACAAAGGGTTGGACGTGATCGCAACAACCTTGGTCATCGGCGGTTGCCGTAGCGGCAAAAGCGCACATGCCCAGGCACTGGCCGAACAAATTCCCGGATCGCCGAAAGTATATATCGCCACCTGTATGCCGCATGACGATGAGATGCGCCGGCGGGTGAAACGGCACCGAGCTTTGCGCGGCCAGGATTGGCGCACAGTCGAGGCGCCGCTCGGCTTGGCCGGCGCCGTAACGAAACACCAGTCCGCCGCCCGGGTGCTGCTGGTGGACTGCCTGACGTTGTGGATGACCAACTTGCTCATGAAACAACGCACCGAGGATCAAATCGAGACGGCCGTGGCCGACCTGATCCACGCGTTGCAAAAGCCACGCTGCCCGGTCATCGTGGTCACCAACGAGGTCGGGGCCGGTATTGTGCCCGAGAACCGGCTGGCGCGCCGCTTCCGCGATCTGGCGGGTTGGACCAATCAACAGGTGGCCGCCGTTGTCGACCAGGTGATCTGGACCGTTGCCGGGATCCCGGTACAAATCAAACCGGAACGCTGACCCATGCAAGGATTTATCGCCGCCACCCAGTTTTTGACCCGCCTGCCCATCGGAACGCCGGGCATCTTTGCGCCCCGGCGCATGTTGTTTTTTTTTCCGGCGGTGGGGCTGGTGTTGGGCGCACTGGTCGCGGTGTGCGATTTCGTGACCTTGAAACTCTGGCCCACACCGATTGCGGCCCTTCTGGATGTGCTCCTGCTGATCTATCTGACCGGAGCGCTACACCTTGACGGCATCGCCGATACCGCCGACGGGCTTTACGGACAGCGTAACAAGGAGCGCGCCCTGGCCATCATGAAAGACAGCCGGGTCGGGGCCATGGGCGTGGTTGCCGTTTTCTGCGTGCTGGCGGTCAAATGGGCCGGGATTGCTCACCTGACGAATCATCGCTCACTGGCCCTGCTCATCATTCCGGCGTATGCCAGGGCCGGCATGCTGTTCGGTATCTGTTTGCTGCCCTACGGACGCAGTCACGGCACGGGCCGGGCCTTTTTTGAAACCCCCTTGCAATGGCGAACCTTTGCGCTGTTGCTGCTACCGGTGGGCCTTTCGCTGGGACTCGGCGGTGCGGCGATTGTGCTGAATCTGGGCTTTGTGGTGATCACCGGGGTCCTGGTGCGGTTTTATCATAAAAAAATAGGCGTGGTAACCGGCGATCTGCTGGGTGCCATGGCCGAAATCAACGAGGCCGGCCTTTTCTTGTTGATGGCACTTGAGGGGGTGACTTAGGGCTCACGCAAAAATAAAATTGACGGCCCTTTCGTCAAAATATTGTCATTCTTGTCCTGTAACGCTGACGAACGAATATTGAACACCAAACATCGATGAACCCGGTTTTTTATACCCTACCGATTGCGCTCGTACTCGATTTTGTGATGGGCGACCCACACTGGCTGCCGCATCCGATCCGGTGGATGGGCACGGCCATCGCCCGGTGCGAGCCCCGTTTCAGACGCCTCATTGCCGACCCTTTTTGGGCCGGAACCGCCTTGGCCCTGGTGCTGATCGCCAGCGCGACCGGCGCAACACTGCTTGCGCTGAAGGTCGCCGGCCTTGTTCATCCCACGGCCCGCACCATTGTCGAAATCGTGTTGATCTACTTTGCCCTGTCGGCCCGGTCCCTTGGCACCGCGGCCCTGACAGTACACGCCGCCTTGCGACAACCGGACCTTGAGGCGGCCCGTTGCCGGCTGGCAATGATCGTGGGACGCGATGTGAACAGCTTGTCTCGCGCCGGGATCATTCGCGCCGCCGTGGAGACCGTGGCCGAAAATCTGGTGGACGGCTTTATCGCCCCCCTGTTGTATGCTGCCGTGGGCGGGGCACCGCTGGCGATGGCGTACAAAATGATCAACACCCTGGATTCCATGGTCGGCTACAAAAACAAACAGTATGTGTTGTTCGGCCGGGCCGCCGCCCGGATCGACGATGCGGCCAACTATATTCCGGCGCGCCTTGCCGTGCCGCTCATTGCCGCCGCGGCGCATTGGATCGGTAGCAAGGGCACTGCAGCCTTCAAGACAGCCCTGTTGGACGGCCGGCACCACACCAGCCCCAACGCCGGGTATCCTGAAGCCGCCTTTGCCGGGGCCTTGGGGCTGCGCCTGGGCGGTCCCAATCTGTATGGCCGCCAACTGGTCGCCAAACCGTATATCGGCCGCAACCGGACACCGGCACGCCGGCGGCACATCCTGAAGGCGTGCCAGTTGATGTATGTTACGGCCTTGGTTGCCGGGGTATGCTTTTACGGGTTGCAACTGATGCTGCACAATTTGGGGCTATGAAAAAGCGACCTGACATGTACCCACACCTGACCAAATCATATAAAAAAACCTTTTCCTTTAAATTGGCCACCACATCGTTCATCTATCCGGACACCTACTGCGCCAACGCCGAAATCCTGGCGCCCTTTGTCGATGAAATCGAGCTGTTGCTTTTGCAAGGGGCGCCCTCCGATCGACCCGCCAAAAGCGAAATCGAACAATTGCACCGCATCGGTCGACAGGCCAATCTCACTTACAATGTTCATCTGCCCATGGATGTGCAGTTCGGTCACCCCGACAAAAAGGTGCGTCAAAGGGCGATCCGGGTTATCCGAGAGGTCGTCGACCTGGTCGCGGTACTGGCCCCGACAACTCACACCCTGCACTTGAATCGCCATGGGACCGATACGTCGCAAACGGCGGTCAAGCAGTGGCAGCGGCGTATCGAGCAAAGTCTGACCGCATTGTTCGATCAGGGGGTCGATCCACATGCGCTCACCGTCGAAACACTGACCGATCCGTTCGAATGGGTGGAACCGATCGTCCGGGCCTATGATTTGAACATCTGTCTGGATATCGGCCATCTGCTGCTCAACGGTATCTTACCGGGAAGACTCGTGGAACAGTACGCCGAACGCATCCCGTTGATCCATCTACACGGCGTCCGGGAAGGTCGCGATCATCTGGCCCTGACGGAAATGGCGCCTGAATTTATCGATCCGGTGTTCACTCTTTTGAACGACTATCAGGGCACGGTGTCAGTGGAAGTTTTCTCATTTTCCGCGCTTGCGTCGTCGTTGGACTGCCTGGACAGGCGTCTGTTGTCGGCATCACGCCCAGGCACATGACCGGCTTGCAAAAGCAAAATGGCGGACGGACACCAGCGTACTGTTATTTTTTATAAATTTGACCTTTGCAGATCGGATCTCTTAAGATATTAAAATACATGTCGATTATAATTTTATTGGGTCATCAATGAGTGTCCAGCCATAAATAGTAGTTTTCGCCCGAAAGTAATTATTTCCGGATGGGCACCAACCAACCAAAGCAGGATCTCATGGCAGGCAAAGTCGCAATCGCGTTGATTAAAAAGGAAGCAGAACTGTACCGTTCACATGGTCTGTACAAAGAATCACTCAGGATTTACGCCCAATTATTGCGGGCCGTGCCGGACAAACATCCGGAGATAAAAAGGAGTTTGCAGGCCAGTATCACCCGCATTCAAAAAGAAGTCCAGGATTTTAACATCGATATCGGCCAGCCGCCGTCAGCCAAGGAAATGACCTTGATGCGCAAAGGCTGGCCCGAAGACGAGAACCCGTTCGAAATCATCAGCATTGCCGAGGCATTCAAGGAACTGGGCCTTTATATCGAGGCGATCAACGAATACCATAAGTTATGGCGCAACCCCGACACCTCGCCCCACTCAACCCTCGAAGACCTGACCGACTGCCTGCGGCACCTTGATTCGGACGAAGTCATCATCAATCAAATGGGGCATATTCTGCAAAACTCTGTTTTGGATCAACCCAACCGGGCCGCGGCCCTCATGAAAATTGCCGACCTATTGCAACAGTACAAACGCCCCCTGGCAGCCTTGGAGCTTTTTCGAACAGTCCAGAAACTCGATCCCACGCGCGTGGGGGTCGCCCAGAAAATCAAAGCGCTCGAAAAGGTCATCGATACCGGGACCATCGGTCGCATTGAACCGGAGCAAGGGCCTGTCAGGAAACGCGGCTTTTTCTCAAAATTCTTTTCTTCGAACAAGTAAAGGCCACGGAAAAAACAGAATATCCCAAGTACGAACGTACTTTGAGATATTTTATTTTTTCCACAGCCCGAACATCTTCAACACCGGAGCCCGCAATCTCCACGTTGACCCAGGCTTGTCATACCGGGAATCGTAGTTACGTTAACAGGTGTTTATACAAACGCGAAGAGAAACGGCCGGGGTCTTGTCCGGAACCGAAAGATGCTATTTCCGGACAGACACGCGCTAAAGTTTTACCGGATTTTTCCGATAAAACATGCTATGGATATCCTACTGTACGGTGATATTCTTGCACTGCCTTCAAAATGAATTCGCAATGCCGATCCACCAAATCACAACCAAACAAGGCAAGCCCTTCACTCCATGAACAATATCAATCGCATTCAATTTGAAAAACCGGATATCGCCGACCTGCAATCACGCTACACGGTCGTTGATATGCACTTTCATTCCAACCATTCCGACGGCATCGGCTCAATCAAAAAAATTGCCCGACAGGCCCGCACACTCAATATCGGCGTGGCCCTCACCGATCACAACGCCATCAAAGGGGCCGTGGAAATCAATCGGTACAAGGATTTGCTGACCATCCCGGGCATTGAACTCACCTCCAGCGAGGGCACCCATCTGCTCGTCTATTTTTACGACATCAAAAGCCTTAAACGCTTCTATAAAAATGACGTTTTGCCTTTTTTCGGCAACGATGTGATGAGTTCCATCCAGTTGCACATGGAAGAAATTGTCCGGCGTGCACGCAACTACAAAACCGTCATTATATTTCCCCATCCCTATTGCGCGGCCTACACCGGCATATGTAATTACAATTTTTCGCCGGAACAGACGCGCCGGTTATTCAATATGGTCGATGGCGTTGAGGTCATCAACTCGGAAAACGTTAAAAAATGGAACCTGCAAAGCGCCGTGCTCGGCTTTAACCTGAACAAAGCCATTACCGGCGGCAGCGACGGCCACTCGATCTATCAAATGGGACGGGTTGTCACCTACGCCGACTGCAAGAAAACCCGCAAGGCGTTTTTGGACGCGGTCAAAAAGAAAAACGCGAAAGTGATCGGCAAGGAAATTCACCTGTTGCGCAAAATGAAATCGAATGGGCTGAAACTTCGCAGCAATATTCGTAACTACCCGGACCTGCTTGAAAAAAATCTAAAATACAGCTATACTGTGCTGAATCTCAAATCCAAACATCTCAAAGACAATTTTAAACGCGAATTCAATGATCGCATCAAAAAAGGCTTAAAGAGCCAAGCCTCATAAGGCATCATCAATGGCAAAATTAATCCAGATAGTCGAAGGGGTCACCGTGGCCCAGTATATCCTCGACAAAAACCAAATTCGCATCGGACGCAACCCCGACAGTGAAATCCATATTGACGATCCGGCGGTCAGTTTCGAACATGCCGTCATTCGACTCGATACGGATTGTGCCGAAAAAGAGGTGCCTCACTACACCATCACCGATTTGGACAGCACCAACAACACCTTCATCAACGGCAACCAGATCAAACAGCACACCTTGGAACACAATGACATTATCCGGGTCGGCTTGAGCAGCTTCACCTTCATCGACGAAACCATCGCCCAGACGGATAAAACCCTGAAAATCCGTAAAAGCTGGATACCCGGCGTTTATTACACCAAGTAGTGCCCACCGGCAAACCGGTCGCTAATCTGCACCGTTCCTCTGGTTTTATCCGGTAATGGTTACGAACACCGAACCGCCTTTGCATTTTTTACCGATTCAACAAGTGGAGACAATTATGTTTTTTAAAAACTGGGTCAGAAAAATTACCGTACTCGGCTTGGCGCTGACTTTGGCTCTGGTCGCGGGTGTCAATCCCCGTGCGCTTGCGGCGACGCAACTGCCTGAATTTGACGTGGTGGTCAAGCTCCAGAAAATCGAGCAGACCCTGACAACCATCGAACAGATGATGCCGGTCGATGCCGGTCAACCCATGGGTAATCCACTGGCCATGTTGCGCACCATGATGCAAGGCACGGACTGGATCGACCCCCAACGCGCGGTGGTGATCGGCGCCGACCTTTCGGGCGAAAAAATAACCGGCGTTGCCCTGATTCCGTATCAATTTGAAAATCAGCAGTTTCAAGCCACGTTCGGTGCCACGACCGGCGACGACTACTACCTGATCCAAATACCCCCCAACGGCGGTGGCCCCCCGATTTCCAAAGCCACTGAAAGCGCCCTGCGCAAAGCGTCTCAAACATTGGGCAAAACAGCCGTTTCCGCCCAGCTATCCGTTAAGACCCTGCTTGATGAATCAAAAGACAGAATCGACACGATGCTGGCTCAAATCGCCCAAAAGCCGCAGGCGCCCAACGATACACCGACACCGATGACACCCCGGGATTTACAACTTATGTTTACCAACATGCTCAATCTGGCCCGGCAACTCGACTTTTTGTCACTGGGTGTTGATATAAACCCCGAAAACCTGACCATGGCCTGCGAAGCCCAGGCCGCGCCCGGCACCGACCTGGCGCGACTGTTCGTTTCCACGGCATCGACCGACCGGTTGGCGGCCTATACCCCTGACGGGCAAATCTCATTCAAATCCTTAAGCTACGATGTTCCCGGTGCGTTCGATCTGGTCAACACCGCCTTTGGAGATCTTTATCGCAATATGGGGATCGAACTCAGCCGTTTCATGCCGATGAGCAAACAAATGACCGGTGACGTGGCCGGGAGCATGTCGATACGCAATGGCACGGTGGCATTTGAGACCATCATGGTGCTCAAGGATACGGCCACGGCCGCCACATTTCTCGAAAAAGAATACCTTCCCGCCATGACCCAATACAGCGAGGATATCCGTAAGATGCTAGCCAAACAAACCGGGAAAAAAATCGAACCGCTGTTTGTGCGGACACCGGAAAGTCGCATCCAGGGGCACAAAGTCGCCGGTTTGAAGATGCGAGTCCCGGCAGACCCTTCCGCCGGCATGAACCCGGCCGGCACTGCGATGCCGGACACCCTGTTCGATTACAATCTGCGTATGACCACGGTAAATGACCTGTTCCTGACTGCCGCTGATGACAAACGCCTGGGTGAGTTGATCAAAATAGCCGCAACACTGAAACCGCAACCGGTCAAAGGCCCCTGGATGACCATGGAAATGGACATGGCCGAGTACATGAACGCGGTTGCCGCCATGATGCCGAATCCGTCGGACGTGCATCAACCGATCCCGCAAATGGGCAACATCGCGATGACCGTCGATTTGGTAAACGGCAAAGCATCCGCCACCACCGTCTTGCGGCTCGATGACATTGAGAACCTGATCGCCCAGGCCAAGAACAGAAAAAAGTCCAGGGCGCCTTCAACCATGGCCACCATTGAAACGGTACCAACACTTGAAACGGTACCGACACAGCCACCGGTACCACCGGCAATCGATCCGGCCCGGAATTCCGATTACTGGCAGGACAAAGGCGCTTTATGCACCGCCTACGGTAACGACAAAGCCGCCATTCGTTACTTTAAAAAAACCCTCCAACTCGATCCCGCGCGCCCCAATGCATATTTTCAAATGGGTATCGCCCACGGCGAGTTGGGTCAATACACCCAGGCGCTGGCCGCCGTCAACCAAGCCCTTGCCGTGGCACCGGACAACGCGTTGTATCTTTACGGACGCGGGCGTATCTACCTGTTGGCCGGTGACCGGGACAAAGCGCTTGAAGATTTTAAACAAGCAGCCATCGGTGGGAATCAGGATGCGCGCAATTACCTGACCGCCGTGGAACAAATCGACTGGACCCGGACCGAAATCAATAAAGAAATACCCGCCCCTGCACAGTATCCGGAAACGATGAATTAACGCATCGCTCGGTGGCAACCGGTTTGTATAAGCACCATGAAAGGAGGCCAAAAATGAAAGGCAAGACCGAAAACCGCTCCAACCAACGGTTCACATATCAATCCACGATCAAACATGCCAATTACGACACCGGCTTTTTATTCCCGGCAAAGATGAAGGACCATTGCCGTGATGGTATGAATTTCGAAAGCGAACAGAAATTGGCGCCGGGGTCGGAAATATTTATCCGCACGGACAACACCCTGCCCGCCCCAACTGAATTTGAACCGAACATCGCCTATCGTGCCAAGGTGGTCTGGTGTCGGCAATTGACCAGTGATGCGCCACGCCGCTACAGCGTCGGTGTCCAATATCTCAAGGAATGACACAACATCAGGCCTGTGTCCGGCACACTTGCTGTTTCGCAGCCAGACGTACCATCGCCGTATGGGCAGGGACGATAACCAGACTGGTGCGTATAAAAATTGACAATGAAATGCATTTTTTGACACATATGCCAATTTTTGACCACAAAAGGCCAAGAAAACAAAATCCGGGAAAACAAAATTTTGACGCAACTTTAAAAAAAGATATCTACAGCCCAACGGCCATTGTCGCCATAATACGTTTTATATAATATTTTCAAATAATTACGCAACAACACATCTTTACCGGCAAAAGAAACAAGCAAAACACCCCTCATGATACATCCACACAATTACACAAAACGCCACTGGCTTTAAAATTGCATAATAAATCAGCAACATCCTAGCGGGTTTCGTAACCGCCAATGCCTCCTTCTTGCTTCGGGATGGCTCGCGGGGAGCCATCCCATTTTTCAAATTACAATTTACTCACAAGGAGATGCGAATGCCGTTGGTTGAGTACAAATGTCAACGGTGTAATTACTCGTTCGCAAAACTGGTCTTAGGGTCGGGTGAAGAGTCCGTGACATGTCCCAATTGTCAGCAGCAGCAGATCGGTTGGCGGCTCAATTACACAACACTGTTTAAAAATCGCGGCTCAAGCACCGAGCAGCCCGAAATCGATCCCACCTCTTCCTGAGCACATCGGCCCATTCCCACCGGCCGACGAATGTTAAACCGGCGTCGGTACAAGCATCACCGGACAGGGGGCCTTCTCCAGAATTGTAATCCCCACGTAGTCGACCCGCCCCAGACTCATCTTGTGTGGTCGCAGATGACACCCGAGGATAATCAAATCCACCTCTTTTTGCCGGGCCAACCGGCAAACCGCCAGGGCCGGATCAGCCGGAAACCGCTCGAAATCCGACTGAGGCACCTTCGCCAGCAACGGCGCCACCTCTTCCTGGTACTTTTCATCGACCACGCGCAACGCCTCGACAAGCCGCGGATCGGAATCCTGATACTGCTTCAGGTTGTAGTCCAGCGCATGAAAAATCGACAATCGCGCTCGGTGCGCATGGGCCATTTGAATCGCTTTTTGCAGCGCACCGATACTCGGTGGTGTAAATTTCAAGGCAACAAAAATGTGCTTAAACATGACAACACCCCTTTTCACCGCCCCCTCACATGCCAAGGAGCGGATTTGGATAGGTTATGCCTAAAAAAAACACAATGTGTCAAAAAACAACCACATCACATCATATCGAATAACGTTCGCCGATCAGTTATCAAATGACATCAGTATGATATCTTCCTGCCGGCGGATGGCCCATCTTTTGCAGTTTTCGTCAATGCCGGTATCAATCGGCACCAATCAGATTACAACGGCGCGAACGCCGTTAATCGGGATTCACTTCGGAAGAGGTCGCATGAAACATTTTTCCATAACAGCCTTATTCATTGGTAGTATAATTTCACTTTACGGATGCCAATACATGGTCGCTTCGGGCGTCTGGATCGGCGCGCGCGAGATTGTTCAGTATGCCGCCGACAATGTGTCCCATCGAACCCTGGTCGGCAGCCTGGAAAACGTGCACAAAGCGACTTGCAGCGCACTGGAACGGATGCAGATAAAAATCGTGCAGATTGATGAAAACCGCGAAGTCAGAAGAATTACAGCTCGCGCCGGCAGGCTAAACATAAAGATAAACATGGAAACGATCACCCCCAACACGACGCGCGTGACCGTGGCGGCGACCAGCAATTCGCTCAAAAAGGATAAAGCCACCTCCGATGAAATCATCCTTCAAATCGGCCATCATTTTACTCCCCAGGTAACCCCGCATGTCATCTGAACGCTCGATCCGGATCTTTTGATCGGATTTGGGCTTGCACCTGTGGTTCATTCGCGTTATGCAGGCAATCAGTATGATTGCTCATAGAGAAAATCGGACCTATTTTACCGGATCGCTAGGTAATAAAATTTTTTTCCGCACTTACGCGCCGGCGGCCGTCCGGGCGGGCATTGTCATCGCACATGGCATCGGCGAGCACTCCGGCCGCTACGCCGGTCTGGCAGCAACGTTGCGGGACGAAGGCTTTGCCCTGTTTGCCAGCGACCATCAGGGCCACGGCCAAAGCGAAGGGCGTCGCGGACATATCCGGCACTTTCATGTCTACCTGCAGGACATTCACACCATGGTCCAAAAGGCACGCCGGGAGTTGTCCGGTGGTCAACCGCTGTTCATGATGGGCCACAGTTTGGGAGGGTTGATCGCCATTCGCTATATTCAAACCCACCCCGCCAGCATCGACGGAGCGATAGTGTCGTCCCCGGCACTCGGGCCGGGCCATAAAGTCGCCTGGTCCAAGCGTCTGTTCGCCAATCTGTTTTCCATCATTTGGCCGCGATTGACCCTTGCAAACGGGTTGCACACGGACAAGTTGAGCCACGACTCCGGCATCGTCAATGCCTACCGGAGCGACCCTTTGGTTCATGACCAGATCAGTGTGCGCTGTTACACCGAAGTCATCCAGGCGATGACCAATGCGTTCAGTCAAGCCGACAAACTGCAAATCCCCTTGCTCATGCAGGTTGCCGGTGCCGACAGGTTTGTCGATCCCAATGCCGCCCGCCGGTTTTTCGAAACATGCAGTGCCCCGGCGAAAGATTTCAAGTTCTATCCGGATTGCTACCACGAAATCTATAACGAATCGTCCGAACTGCGCAAACAGGTCATAACCGATCTAACGCACTGGCTGAATGATCAAGTCATCGACATACCGGTTTCCCGAACCCGACTGCCAAATACCAATTAGCCCACGCTAGGACGCATGAAAAATCGGCATCGATACCGAAGTATGCTTACCATCGGCCTGGTTATCGCCGGGGCGGTCTTTTGCGGGGTTACCGCCGGTGCGTTTTTCGCGTTTACGCACGATCTGCCCCAAATCCGCGCCCTGGAATCTTTCCGCCCCTCGGCCGTGACCCGCATTCACGCCGCCGATGACGTGTTGCTGGCAGAACTTTACGCGCAACGCCGGGACCCGGTGGCCTTGGAAACAATTCCTGCAAATCTGAAAATCGCCATCATCGCCACCGAAGACCGTAATTTTTACAACCACAGCGGTGTCGTCCTTAAAGGAATTCTGCGCGCCGCCCTCAAGAATGTGCTGGCCCGCAAATACGCCGAAGGCGCCAGCACCATCACTCAGCAACTGGCCAAAACCCTGTTTCTTTCGCGAAAAAAAACACTGGTCCGTAAAATCAAAGAAGCGATTCTGGCAATCCAGTTGGAACGGCGCTACACAAAAAATGAAATCCTCGAACTGTACCTGAACCAGGTCTACTTCGGCAGTGGCGCGTACGGGGTCCAATCCGCCGCCCACATCTACTTCGGCAAGCACGTCAAGGATCTGAACCTGGCCGAATGCGCCCTGATCGCCGCCATGCCCCGCCTGCCGTCGCGTTATTCGCCCCTGGTGAATAAACCGTTGGCCCGCAAACGCAGGGATATTGTGCTGAAAATCATGCACCGGACCGGTCTTATCACCGACACGCAATACACCCAAACCCGGCAGGCACCGATTGTGTTGGCCCCGCAATCCCGACGCGTGGGACGCGCCCCCTATTTCATTGACTACATCAAAGCCGTTCTGGAAAAAGAAATCGGCTCGGACACGCTGTACAAGGGCGGTTTAACCATCCACACCACGCTCGATTTCAAACTCCAACAAGCGGCTGAAGAGGCGGTGACCAACGGTTTGGTAGCCCTGGAAGCGCGCATGCACCGGCAAGGGATCGCCCAGCCGCCGCCCGAATGCGCCCTGGTGGCCCTGGATGTCGAATCCGGTGCCATATTGGCAATGGTCGGTGGCCGGAATTATACCCAAAGTCCTTTCAATCGGGCCACAGACGCCCGGCGCCAACCCGGCTCGGCCTTCAAGCCGCTGGTTTACGCCTATGCCGTGGAACAGGGCTTTGCGCAAAACATGCTGCTTCTGGATGCGCCGGTGGTCTTCAAGGGTGGTCAGGACGGCAAGGATTGGAAACCGGAAAACTTCTCCCGCCGGTTTCAAGGCGAAATGACCATGCGTCGCGCCCTGACCCATTCCGAAAACATTCCAGCCGTCCGCTTGCTGGACAAGCTGGGGGTGACATCCCTGATCAATTTCAGTACTCAGCTCGGTATTGAGTCGGCCCTGAAACCGAATTTATCGCTTGCCCTGGGCACCAGTGAGGTCAATCTTTTGGAACTGACCCGTGCCTACACGGTCTTTGCCAACATGGGGCAAAGGCCGACCCCCTTCGGCGTCATGGAAGTAAACGATCGCGAAAACCGCATAATTCAGCGGGTAAGCGTCAAGAAGCAGCTCGCCATGTCGCGGGTCGGCGCCGCCATTGTCACCAACCTGTTAGAGGGTGTCATCCAGGAAGGTACCGGCGCCAAAGCCAGACAGTTGCGGCGATCCCTGGCCGGCAAAACCGGCACCACCAATTCATACCGGGATGCCCTCTTCGTGGGGTACTCGCCCACAATCGCCGCCGGCGTGTGGGTCGGCCGCGACAATTTTGAAAGCCTGGGCGACAAGGAAACCGGTTCGCGCGCCGCCTTGCCCATTTGGATCGAATTTATGACGCACGCCCTAAACCGGGAAAAACAACACTACTTCGACATCCCGGACGGGGTACTGAAAGTCGGCATCGATCCGTTTACCGGCAGACCCGCGCAAACCGACTCACGAGGCACGGTCACCGCTCTGTTTAAAAAAGGAACGCAGCCAATCCCCTAGCCCGAATCCCTGTTTCAAAAACGAGGAAGCAATGATTAGAAAAACCACAATAGAAGATGTAAAGACGATCTATAAACTGCTGCAAATCTACAGTCAACGGGGCGAGTTGATTGGGCGTCCCTTAAGCGAACTCTACGATCACATCCGTGATTTTGCCGTATTTGAAGATAACACCGGCAAAGTTATCGGATGCTGTGCGCTGCAGTTTTGTTGGGAGGCTCTGGCCGAAATCCGCTCATTGGCCGTACACCCGGATCATACCGGCAACGGCATCGGCAGCCGGCTCGCCCAACACGCGTTAAAAGAAGCCGCCACCTACAATATCAAACAGATCTTCACCCTGACCTACCGCCCCGGTTTTTTCGACAAACTCGGCTTCACCAAAATCAACCGCGCCGATTTACCGATTAAAATCTGGAAAGACTGCCTGCATTGCGTCAAATATCCCGATTGCGATGAAACCGCGATGATGAAGGTGCTTTGACAGTCAAGTGAGACACTATCTAGGTGTAAATCAGATTGGTAATCAACGGCGAATACCGCCACACACCGGGCTTGGGCATTACATATTGATCGCCGACGGTCAACCAGTTCAGATCCGGTTTGATGTCGCGCAACTTGCCGTCTTCCGGCGGCCGGGCGTGACTCGTGTAGGCGTAGGTGGTGTGAAAAATACAGATGCTGTGTTTGCGCGTGCGGGCCACCACATAGTTTTTATTGAACCGCCGGGTGGAAAGCCCGTTGAGTTCGGATAACTCCGCAATTTCATCGGCGGTCAACTCAATCAGAACCGATTTGGAGACCCCCCGCTCGGACACCCGGAACAAGGCGCGGGATTCACTGCTGGCGGCATACACCGTTGTAATACAACCCAGCCGTTTTAAATACTGGGCGGCGACAATGGCGGCGGTTCTCCTCCCGCCGATAATCACCGGCATCCCGTAGTACTCGAAAAACTTCTTGTGAATATCTTCGGCGTATTTATCCCCTTTTTCATACAGATCCTTGGAAACGTAGCGCAGACTGCGTGCCAGGTCTTCCGCGGCCGAGGCGATGGGCCAATCGATGCGCACATGAAAGTGAGACAGCGCGTAGCGATCCCTGGCTTTGCTGGTCGGGTCACGCTGGATCAGCAAGGCGTAATCCACCGGGATCAGAATTTTGAGAAAATCGAAAAAATGGGCGGAGTCGAGAAATTTTTGATTGCGATCGAACTTGTTGTCCAGCGGCAGCTCTTTGGTACGAAGCAAATTCGTTTTGGTGGTTTTATTGACGTCGAAAAAATGAATATACTTTTTATACGTCGGAGAGATCGTCCCTTCGACGAAAAGAACCAAAAAAGCGTTTTGCTGTTCATACTCCACTGCGGGAATCCGGCCGCGCGGCTTGAGTTCGCGTTTTTCCACGAAAGGATAGGGTATCCCGCTGTCGAGAAACTTTTGATACGAATCGATCAGGGTATACCGTAACATGAACTGGTCCAGTTCATCACGCAACAATTCATAGTACGAACGCCTCAATCGGCTGGCAAGGCTAAGCTCTTCTCTGACGCTCCAGTAGGCCAACGGCTGTTCCTAATTCTACATTTAAGGGTTTGGGTTGATGCGATAGTGTCCATCCGGAAATAACATCTTTTGGCCCGGGCCGGCGTTCCCACGAATTTGAAATAATGGCGTAGCCATTCTTGTTCTTGCGACGTAGCGTTGCTACGCCTGCGGTTTCGAATTCGCTGCGGCCTTGGCCTGAACCAAAAACTACTATTTCCGGATAGACACGAAATAACAAAAATTACGCGTTTTCGTCGCCGAGGAAGGTTGGCGATAGCGATCGACCAGACATAACCTATTTATTTAATTGTCTATAACACGTGCGGTACTGAGCGTCAACAAACTGAAAACGCTTATGGGAAAAAAATGAGAATCGCCTGAGTCAGGTTTTCATGGAGTGTTGGCCGTTAAATCGTTCCAGCCAGCGGTACAAATCGCGGCGATAGCGGTACGTCAGCAACCCAAGCACCACGCACAAAAGCATAAGGCCGGCCAGCATGAGGTAATTTTGCTCAAACAGGTAGGCGCCTTGCAAGCTCAACATGAATGTGCCGGGCATCCGCCCGATGGCGGCCAACAGCATAAACAGCTTGAGCGGCAACGCGCTCAATCCCAGAAACAAACAAAGATAGTCCTTGGGAAATCCCGGAAACACAAACAAAATAAAGACAACCAAAACCCCCTGACGCTTGAGCAACGCATCAAACCGTTGCAGCTTCGGCGCCGGAATCATCCGGCGCACGTAGCGTTCCCCTAAAAAACGGCCGATGAAGAAATTAATAAACGAGCCGACTGTCAACCCGATGCTGGAATACACAAACCCCGGCAGTGCGCCAAAAAGAAAACCGCCGATAAACCCGGTCACCTCACCGGGCACCGGCGCGAAAATTACCTGGAGGATCTGTGCCAGCATGAAGATGACCGGGGCGCCGGAACCGAACGAAGAAATGAAAGCAGATATCCGCTGATGATCGGATAGCAGCCGGTACGTCTGCCGGCACCATGCCAGCAAAGGGTCATGGAATACAAAACCACCGATGAGCAGCAATAGCGCAAGCGCCGCAACAAATACAAGGACCCTGACGGTAAATACTTTGCGAATCATGAATTCATTGAACGATCGTAGCTGTTCACAGGGCCGTGACCTAACCCAAGGCGGCCACAGCCGGCAGGGTTTTGCCTTCCAGCAGAGACAAAAAGGCGCCGCCGCCGGTGGACATGTACGTCATCTCATCGACCAGCCCGGCCTGATGGACCGCGGCGTTGGTGTCGCCGCCGCCGATAACCGTCATGGCGTGCGCACCGGCCATGCTTTGGGCCATGGCCATGGTGCCCCGGCTGAAAGCATCCATCTCAAACACGCCCAGTGGTCCGTTCCAGACCACGGTCTTGGCATCCTGCAACACCTCATCATAAAGCCGGGCCGTGGCCGGGCCGATATCAAGGGCCATCCAACCGGCCGGAATCTCGCCGGCCGGCACAATACGGGTCACCGCCGCCGCATCGAACCGGTCCGCGGCCACAACATCCACCGGGATATAAAACCGGATACCCCGCCCGGCGGCATCGGCCATCATCTGCGCGGCCGTCTCCAACAGGTCTGTTTCAACTTTGGAGCCGCCCACGTCCACCCCTTGGCTTTTAAGAAACGTATTGGCCATGGCGCCGCCGATAATGATCTTGTCGACCCTGGCCAGCATATTGGTCAGGGCAGTCAGCTTGCTGGACACCTTGGCGCCGCCCACAACCGCCACCAAGGGGCGCTGCGGATTCTGCATGGCCCGGTCAAAGTAGGCGAGTTCACGTTCCAGTAAAAAGCCGGCCCCCTTGACGGCAACTTTTTGGGTGATGGCCGCAACCGACGCATTGCGGCGGTGCGACACGGCAAAGGCATCGTTGATGTACACATCACAAAGGGCCGCCAAAGCATTACCAAAGTTATCCTCGTCCGCCTGTTCGGCGGCATGAAACCGCAGGTTTTCAAGCAACACCACCTGACCGTCCTGCAATGCACCGGCCATTTCTTCAACCGCCGGTCCTATACAATCCGGCGCCATCGCCACGGGCCGGTCGAGTAACTCGCTCAAGCGTTCGGCCACCGGCGCCAGACTGAATTCCGGTTTGACCTGTCCCTTGGGGCGCCCCAAATGCGAGGCCACAATCAAACGGCCCTGATTTTCCAGCACGTGCGTCAGGGTCGGCAAGGCAGCCCGAATCCGCGTATCGTCGGTTATCTGCCGCTTTGCGTTCAAAGGGACATTAAAATCGACACGTACAAAAACACGTTTGCCTTTTAAATCAATATTCCGAATCGTCTGCATGCAATAATCTCCTTTACTAAAATTGTGGTTCGGAAACAGATTTTCTCTTGGAGACGCGGCCTGGAAGTGAACAGGCAATGCACGGCCCCTCATTTTTTTGGTTTGTGCGTCAACCGCCGCTGGATCGATTTTTTGCGCGACCATCGTTCAAAAAAACCCATCATGCCTGAAGCGTAGGCCCGATCGACAGCCTCCTCGCGCACCTTGAGACCGGCCTTGCGAGTCATGGCCACACGCAAACAGGGGGTTTTATAGGCACAGGCCATGCATTCGGGCGGCGTTGCCCGCAGCCCGTCGGCACAAAGCGGAAATACCTTCTGCAAATCGCCGAAACATGCGGGTCGTGACTGGCACTTGGTGATCATTACAAATCAATCCTTTTCACAGCCCGAAGCCATGCCCCGTCAAAGCTCATCCAATTCCGGTTTGAGATCCCGCGTCATCAAGCGATACAGGGCTTCTTGCGGCGGCACGTCATCATACAAAACATGGTAGATCTCCCGGCTGATCGGCATGTCGACATCGAGTTTGCGCGACAAATTGTAGACTGATTTGGCTGTTTTCACCCCTTCGGCCACCATCTGCATCTCGTCCAGAATCTGCGTCAGGGTCATCCCCTCGCCAATCTTTTTACCCACGGTGTGATTGCGACTCAAGTCGCCGGTACAAGTCAACACCAAATCGCCCATGCCGGCGAGCCCCGTGAAAGTGCGCGGATTGGCGCCCATTTTGAGCCCCAGGCGCCGGATCTCGGTCATGCCGCGCGTGATCAGGGCCGCGCGGGTATTGAGCCCCAACCCGAGTCCGTCGATGATGCCGGCCGCGATGGCAATCACATTCTTGACCGCCCCGCCCAATTCCACACCGACAATATCCTGATGTGTGTAGGCCCTGAAATAATTTGTCGCAAACACATGTTGCACAAACCGGCTCACTTCCTTTTTTTGCGCGGCAATGGTCAATGCCGTAGGGACCTTGGCAGCCACCTCGCGGGCAAAACTCGGCCCCGACAAAACCGCATACCGATCGGCGTCAACTTCGGCCCACACATCCTTGAGCACCCCGGTCATGGTGAGCAGCGTGTTGTTTTCAATCCCCTTGGATGCCGTGACAATCACCGTGCGGTCGTCCAACATTCCGCTCATTTTTTCCGCCGTCATGCGCGTTACATGCGACGGCACCACCATCAACACCATATCCTTGTCGATCACCGCACGCCCCAGCTCGTTGGTGGGAAGCAGATTTTGCGACAGTTTAAAACCGGGCAAATAGGTTTGATTTTCCCGCTGCGCCAGAATCTGCGCTTTTACTTCGGGTTCAAAAACCCAGTGATCCACCTTAAAGCCCTTGTCCGCCAACAGATTCGCCAGGGCCGTGCCCCAACTGCCGGCACCAACCACACCGATTTTCGTCGACTCGATCGTAAATGAATCCATCTGTTACCTTTTTTCTAGTAAACTACACTCAGATCTGCTCTTCCGCCTTTTCCGCCAGCCGGGCGATGCCCACCATGCGTTCACCGGCAAGCATATCAATTAACTTCACGCCTTGAGTGTTGCGGCTGATTACCGAAATACTGCGCACGGAAATACGAATCAGCTTGCCCTGATCTGTCATCAGCATCAGATCATGATCGTCATCAACCACCTGAATACCGGTCACCAGGCCGTTGCGCTCATTGGTTTTGATCGTGATAACGCCCTTGCCGCCACGTTTTTGAACCGGATATTCGTCGATGGAAGTTCGTTTGCCGTAACCGTTTTCCGTGGCCGCAAAAAGCGTCTGGCCGTGACTCAACACCTCCATGCCCACCAGCCGGTCATCATCGATCAGGGTTATCCCGCGCACGCCTTGGGAGGTTCGGCCCGAGGCGCGCACATCCGATTCATGGAAACGAATCGATTTGCCCCTGGCCGTGCATAAAAACACGTTCTGGGTGCCGTCGGTAATGTGGGCGGTGATCAGTTCGTCGTCCGCCACCAGTCCCAACGCGATGATACCACCCAGGCGCGGCCGGCTGAACGCCATCAGATCCGTTTTCTTGATCCGGCCGTTTTTCGTGGCCATGATGATATGATAGCCCGGTTCGAACTCGGGCACGGCCAGCACCGTGCTGAGGCGCTCATCCCCCTCGAAATTGAGCAGGTTGACGATGGCCTTGCCCCGGCTGGCCCGTCCGGCCTGGGGCAGTTCGTACACCTTGCGCCAATAGACCTTGCCTTTGTTGGAGAAAAACAGAAAGGTGTGGTGGGTCGAGGCCACGAACAGGTGTTCGACAAAATCCTCGTCCTTGGTCCCCATGGCGGTCTTGCCCTTGCCGCCCCGGCGCTGGCTTTGGTACAGCGTGATCGGATTACGCTTGACGTAGCCCCCCTTGGATATGGTCACCACCATATCTTCCTCGACAATCATATCCTCCAGAGTGATTTCATCCGTCTCTTCCACGATCTCGGTCAACCGTTCATCGCCGAACTCGTTTTTGATCTCAAGCAGTTCCTCTTTGGCAATGTCCAGGATCAGTTTCTCACTGGCCAGAATTTCCCGATACCGGGCAATATCCTGCAGCACCTGCTCATAATCCCGGATAATCTTGTCCCGCTCAAGGCCGGTGAGCTTCTGCAACCGCATATCCAAAATCGCCTGGGCCTGGATTTCACTCAGCTCAAACCGGCTCACCAGACCGGCCTTGGCTTCGGCCGGACTCTTGGAGGCGCGGATCAGGGCCACAACCTCATCCAGGTTGTCCAGGGCGATCTTCAACCCCTCCAAAATATGGGCCCGCTCCTCGGCCTTGCGCAATTCAAAGCGGGTACGGCGTGTGATGATTTCCTTACGATGCAGAATAAAATGATGCAGGATCTCTTTCAGGTTCAACAACTCCGGACGATTATCGACCACCGCCAGGAAAATAATCCCGAAGCTCATCGCCATCTGGGTATGTTTATGCAGTTGATTCAACACCACGTCCGCAACCGCATCTTTTTTGAGGCCGAACACAATCCGCATCCCCTCGCGGTCGGACTCGTCCCGCGCAAACCGAATCCCCTCGATCTGCTTGTCCTTGACCAGATGGGCAACCTTTTCGATTAAACGGGCTTTGTTGACCTGGTAGGGAAGCTGCGTCACAACAATATTTTCGGTATTGTTCGACTTGTCGGTTTCAAACATTGAACGGGCGCGCATCTTGATAATGCCGCGCCCGTTGTTGTAGGCGTTGTGAATACCGCTACGGCCGTAAATCTGGCCGGCAGTTGGGAAATCGGGACCGGGGATGATCTCGATCAACTCACGGATCGAAATATCAGGGTTGTCGATCAGGGCCACAAGCGCGTCGACAATCTCACTCAAGTTGTGCGGCGGGATATTGGTGGCCATCCCCACGGCAATGCCGCTGGAACCATTGACCAGCAGGGAGGGTACGCGGGCCGGCAAGACAGCGGGCTCACTGAGCGATTCATCGTAGTTGGGAATGAAATCAACGGTTTCCTTGTCCAGGTCCGCCAACATCTGGTGGGCCAGTTTCATCATGCGCACTTCAGTGTAACGCATGGCCGCCGGCGGATCGCCGTCGACCGAGCCGAAGTTACCCTGACCGTCCACCAGCGGATAACGCAAGGAAAAATCCTGAGCCATGCGGACAATGGTATCATAGACCGCCGTGTCGCCATGGGGATGGTATTTACCGATGACATCACCGACCACACGGGCGCTTTTCTTGTAGGGCTTGTTAAAATCGTTACGCAGTTCGCGCATGGCGAACAACACCCGCCGGTGCACCGGTTTCAGGCCATCACGCACGTCCGGCAGGGCGCGTCCGATGATGACGCTCATGGCGTAATCGAGATAGGATTTTTTCATCTCCTTCTCGATGCTGATTTCATAATCTTCGTTCAATTGCATGGTCTATCCATCCTCAAATAAAAGTCAAAACCACAATCCGCTTTCAGCGCAGGGCATTAACAGCCATTGTTTATCTCAAACCCTAGCCCGAAGACGATGCGCCTTGAACAGCTCACCCGGACTTGGTTTCCGGTGCCACCAGGTTCTGATAGCTGGCGTGGTAAATGTCGGTCAGGGTTAAAAAACCGGTGACCACCAGGGGACCGTAAATGATGCCCAAAATCCCGAACAGATTCAAACCGCCAATAATCGCCAAAAAAACCAGCAGGGTATGCATCTCGACCCGCGTGCCCACCACTTTAGGCTTGAATAGATACTCGATCCCACCCGACAACACCACATAAAAAATGATGAAAAACACCCCGGCCCCGACCCGCCCGGCGATCAACAAATAAACGGCCGCCGGGATGAACACCACACCGATACCGACAATCGGCAAAAAAGCCAGAAACGCCATCACCACCCCCCACAGGATGGCCGAAGGCAACCCGAACAGGGCAAACACCGCTCCGCCCAAAACACCCTGGATCAAACCACCCAAGCCGTTGCCCACCAGAATCGCACCAGCCATGTCCCTGAACTTGACCCACAGTTTGGTATCCTGATCGTCCGGCAGCGGCGACAAATCGATCAGAAAGCTGAGCAGACGCTCCTTGTCGATAAGCAAATAAAATGTGATCAGGAGCATCAGGCAAAAATTGATCACGAACTTGACCATGTTTTTCAGTATGCCGGCGGTCAGTTCGACAATATATTGTCCCACGAATTGGGCCATATCGCCCAGCGTACTGTTAAGCTGAGCGACGTCAAGCTGCACATTGAAGCGAACCAGAATCTGATTCGCCTTGTCAAAGACCCGGTTGTTTTCAATAAAACGGCCGATCCGCCGGGCCAGATCCGCATCCGTGGCCAAAACCACCAAGTTGCGGGCCTCATCGGCCACAATGCCCACAAAAAGAGCGATCGGCACAAACAACACGCAAAAAATGCACACACACGTCAAAAACGAAGCCAGGCCGGGTTGCAACCTGCGGCCCAGCAGTTCATAGAACGGATGGAACACGCCGGTAACCACCGCGGCGACAATGATCACCGAAATAAACGGCCACAGCAACCAGCCCAAAACCAGACTGGATAAAGTAAACAACACCAGGAAAAACCAGAATATCATATCACGGGAAGCCCGCGCCTGCCCGCCAGCACGCCGCTCTGCGGTATCCTGCCGCGGGTAGGCGGTTTCATTGCGTTCCCGACCATGGTTGCTTGCTGCGACCATCGCGCGATCTACTCCACCCCATCATGATTCCGGTGACGAATATGCCGGATGGACATGACCCAATAACCTGCCCGGCCGATTTTCCGGACGCCCATCATCAGCGTAAGGCAATCCTCTTCACCCAAAAAAAAACGCGATGCGCTGCCATCTTCCGGCAAATCACATCGCGGCTGGGAATGCACTAAAAAAAGAAGGGCAAGACTTTTATTTGGCAAAAAAACCGCCGGCCACGATCAACAGCAGCGCCTCATAAATAAACACCGGTGTCAGATCATGAAAAATCGCATAAACAATACCACCGCCGACAATTACCGGAACCCCGCAAAAAACCAAAATCCCCAATTTTCTGGCTACACTCATCGTATTTTTTCCCCTTGAAATAATGCTTATAATCGAATGCGATTCAAATCAACTTACCTAACAACAACAACCTGACAAGTAAAGCGAAAAGTGGTAGAAAGACGCTTGAATTTGCTTAAAAAATTATTCGGGAGCGACACCGATGTGTTTGTTGCTATTCGCCTTTGAAATGCACCCACATTACCGATTGGTACTCGCGGCCAACCGGGATGAATTTTACAACCGGCCCACCCGGCCCGCCTCTTTTTGGGAGCAACATCCCGCCATCCTGGCCGGACGCGACCTAAGGGCCGGCGGCACCTGGATGGGGGTGACCCGCACCGGTCGCATGGCCGCGCTGACCAACTTTCGCCGGTCGGCTCAACCAACGGCCGATGCCTTATCGCGCGGCCTGCTGGTCGGCGGATTTCTGACCGGCAACACGCCGCCCAAGGCCTATTTAGAACAAGTCCAATCGAGTAGGAGGGGGAGTCGCCTCCCCCGTCCTCTCACACCACCGGGCATACGGTTCCGTACCACGGCGGTTCATGTTGTACATTGAAGTTTTCG
>JANQIE010000106.1 GCA_028282295.1 Desulfobacterales bacterium
CTCGCGGTGGACACCCTTGCCGTCCGGCTAACAGTTCCCCCTGTCGGGTCTGTAGAGGACTTGCACCTCCAAGTGAGTGCGCCATGCCGGGCGCACAAATAAAAAAAGGATCCAAGGTGAAAACCATGGATCCTTTTTGACTTGGTGGGCGGTACTGGGTTTGAACCAGTGACTTCTACCGTGTGAAGGTAGCACTCTCCCGCTGAGTTAACCGCCCTTAACCGTTATGATTATCGACTTTGTCCTTCAACTGTTTGCCCACCTTGAAAAAAGGGAGCTTTTTGGGGGGGACGTCGATTCGTTCACCTGTTTTGGGATTCCGTCCTGTATAGGCCCGGTATTCTTTCACTGTAAAGCTGCCGAATCCTCTGATCTCGACGCGATCATCCTCTGCCAACGATTCAGTAATCGTATCAAAAAAGATATCGACCAGTTTTTCTGCTTCGCTGCGACTGACGGCTGCTTCCGCTTTCAATGCTTGGACGAGTTCCGATCGGTTCATTAAGATTCCTCGTAATTGACTGCCGTCATCCGTCTAATCCGGAATTGGCGTACTTTCATTCCGGTGTGCAACACGTTTGTTTTTAAGTTTTCAATAAGCGTTTGTAACAGTCTGATATATTAATGATTCGAGATAGTTGAAGTCAAGCTTTTTTTAAGGGGCTGTTTCATCTTTATGGTTCGGGTCTGCAGTGAGGGGGGCGCCGGTGTCGGTGGGTTCGCTTGCGGCCGGCATGGCCGGAGCCGGCTCAATGGTTGAGGGAGGCGTTGGGGCGGGAATGTGTTCAGGCTCAGGCTGTGGGTTTGGTGCGGGCAATAGCAGTGGTTCATGCTCCGGCTGCTGTGGTTCGGCTTGATCGGTTGCGGGGCTGGCGTGTTCAATATGATTGCCGGTGTCCGCGGCTTGTGTGTGACTTGCTTCAGGAGCGGCGGTTTTTGTTTCGGGTAGACCGGTTGCCCGGTTCGGCGCCGGGTGGTCTTCGTGCGTTTCGGTGCCCGATTGCGTGGTGGTGTCTGGCGGGGCGGATTCAGTCGCGGTTTCCGGCAGCACAGGATGGTTTTGTTGACTCAATTCTTCGATTTCTTTGGGACTGGGCAGGTCGTTAAGATCTTTCAGGTCAAATACTTCCAGGAATTCTTTGGTGGTGGCGTATATCAGGGGGCGTCCCGGAATTTCCTTGCGGCCTAACACGCGGATGAATTTTTTTTCCATTAACATGCGTAAAACACCACCGGCGTCGACACCGCGGATATGTTCGATATCCGCGCGAATAATCGGCTGTTTGTAGGCGATGATGGCCAGGGTTTCCAGCGCGGCCTTGCTCAGCCGTGATGGCGACGGTTGGACCATTTTTTTTAACCACTGGTTGTAGCGGTCGCGGGTGCGAAGCTGAAACCCTCCGGCCACTTCTCTCAGGGTCAGTCCGCTCTCGCGTTCGTCGTAATCCTGTTGCAGTGAATGGAGTGCGGCGCGAATTTCCTTGGTCTCGGAATTTTCCAATACCGTTTTGATCCGATCGATGGTGAGCGGATTTTCGGCTATAAACAACAGGGCTTCGATGATCGGTTTGATATCTTCCATCTTTTTGATTACGGCCTGATTGGGTTACTGGTAAAACAACCGAATGACACCGGTTTGTAAATGCTGGGCCACACGGATCAGACTGAGTTTTACCATTTCAAGGACAGCTAGAAACGTCACGATCACATGGTTTTTGGTTGCGGCTTCGCAAAACAGTTCATCAAAGGCGATGGTCCCTTTGACTTCCAGTATGTCAACGATCTCCGTGATGCGTTCCTTGACGGAGATTTGATCGGCGGCCAAATCCATCCGGTCGGATACTGAGATTCGGCTCAGCACTTTTTGAAAGGCATCGATGAGTTCGAACAGCCCCACTTTGATGACTTCTTCTTCCGGTTCCGCGATGAAGTCGCTTTTGCCGGGTTTGCGCGTAAATGTGTCTTCGCCCAACAAGGGCCTTTGCGATAGTTGCTCGGCCGCGGTTTTCATCTGCAGGTACTCCAGCAAGGGCCGGGTCAACGCCGTACGTGGATCTTCATCGTCTTCTTCGTTTTCATGCACCGGCAACAGCATTTTGGATTTGATCTGCGCCAGCGTGGCGGCCATTACCAGAAAGTCGCCCGCCAGATCGATATTCATCGCCTTCATCAGTTCGATGTAGTGCAGATACTGGTCGGTGATCAAGGCGATGGGAATATCATAGACATCCACCTCATGCTTTTTGATGAGGTGAATCAGTAAGTCCATCGGACCTTCAAAAATTTTGTCCAGCTTAATTTGGTAGATATCTGCGGTCATTTTTCGGATGGCATGCGTTAAATACCGATGGCCCGGCGCACATCGGCCATGGTTTTTTGAGCAACGGCACGCGCTTTGTCGCCGCCGGCCTGGATGATGTCATCCACCAGCCCTGGCCGGGTTTCATATTCCTTGCGTTTGGCCCGGACAGGAGCCAGGGCATCGACCAGAAATGCGGCCATTTTTTGCTTGCATTCCACACACCCGATTTCAGCTTTGCGGCACATTTGATCAACGCTGCCGACCGTGGCCTGATCGCTATAAATTTTATGGAAAGTAAAGACGTTGCATACGTCCGGATTCCCCGGATCGCTGCGGCGCATGCGCTGCGGATCGGTGATCATCCGGGCCACCTTTTTTTGAATGGCGTCCGGAGAGTCGGATAGGTAAATGGCGTTGTTGTAACTTTTGCTCATTTTACGGCGGTCCAATCCGAGTATTTTGGGGGTCTGGGTCAAGATCGATTCGGGCTCGGGGAACACGTCGCCGTAAAGGTAGTTAAACCGGCGGGCGATTTCGCGGGTGATTTCAACATGGGGGACCTGATCGACACCGACAGGAACACGGTCGGCTTTATATATAATAATGTCAGCGGCTTGCAGGACTGGATACCCTAAAAACCCAAAGGTCGACAAGTCCTTGTTTTCAAGTTGAACTATTTGATCCTTGTAGGTGGGGTTTCGTTCCAGCCAGGGTACCGGTGTGAGCATGGATAGCAGCAAAAAGAGTTCGGCATGCTCCTTGACATGGGATTGAACGAACAGGGTGCATTTATCCGGGGACAAGCCTACACTCAGCCAATCGAGCATCATTTCCTTTACAAAACCGGCGATGGTGCCGGGATTTTCGTAATCGCTGGTCAACGCGTGCCAGTCGGCGACAAAGAAAAAACAATCGTACTGGTTCTGCATGTCAACCCAGTTGGCCAGGGCGCCGTGAAAATTACCCAAATGCAGGGCCCCGGTGGGCCGCATGCCGCTCAAGATCCGTTTCCTGTTCTCCATTTAGCGTGCTCCTAGTTTCGATATTTTTTGGCAAAGGCCATTTCGTCGGCGTGTGTTTTGAGCCGGCCGTTGAGTTTGGCCTTGCGAACCGCTTCCAGTATGTCGCGATAAAGCGGCCCCGGCTCAAGCCCCAGGGCCTTGAGTTCCTTACCCGTGATCAGCGGGGTGACCGGGCGCAATTGGTTGATAAACAATGAGATTGCCCGTTTGACGCTTTTTTTGCGCGTGGCCGCCATCATGAACAGTAAATGTTCCGTCCGCACGCCGGTCAGATGTCGATACAAGGTGCTGTTGCGGGTCGGCAGGCGGCGCTCCAAACCGCTTAGTCGTTTTTCGGCCATTTGGCGCTCTTTGCCGAAAACCGTTGCCAGACGTGGCGGCATTTCCAGGCGTTGCAGGATTTCACTGCAGGTTTGTTTTTGCTTCTGGCGCAAAAGAGCCGCGAAATAAACGGCCCATTTCATATAGGATTCTTCCAAAAAAAGCAAATCGTACCAGGCAATCACCTTTTTGACCGAATCGAACAGAGCGACCAGTTCAGGTGTCAGTGCCATTGAGGGGTGAATGGTTTGCAGCAGGCCGTATTCATGCATGCGGATCAATGCCGGGGTCGGATTTTCCTCTTCGAGGATCTGTTTGAATTCGGAAAAAAAACGCCTGCCGCTCAGACGTTTGAAGAAATCCATGCGCACCGCGTTTTCGATCAGCCCGGCGGTGAGTTTGCCGATGGAAAACCCAAAGCGCTGTTCAAAGCGGATGGCTCTAAACGCCCGGGTGGGATCTTCCACAAAACTCAGGTTGTGCAGCACACGGATGACTTTTTCCTTGAGGTCTTTCTGGGCGGCGAAAAAATCGATCAGCATGCCGAAATGCTTGGGATTGAGCTGGATGGCAAGGGTGTTGATGGTAAAATCGCGCCGAAACAGGTCTAGTTTAATGGAACTCATTTCAACAATCGGCAGCGAGGCCGGAAATTTATAGTACTCCATGCGCGCCGAGGCCACGTCGATTTTAAAGCCGTCCTCAAATATGATTACCGCGGTTCCGAACTTGGCGTAGGTATGAATCCGGGCGCCCACTTTGCGGGCGTATTTTTTGGCAAAGGCGATACCGTCGCCTTCAATGACAATATCGACGTCTTCGTTGCGCCGGTACAAAAAAAGGTCCCGGACAAAACCGCCCACCACATAGGCGCCGTGACCAAGCTCGTCGGCAACCTCGCCGATATCGCTCAGCATCGCCAGCAGTCGCGCGGGCAGCCTTTCCTGCATGAATCGCAGGATTTTGCGGGTGCGTGCGTGGCGGGTTTCGTTGGGACGTCCGTTTTGATCGGGTTGAGACAAACCGGACCGGCGTGCCAGCACGTTTAGCAGGTCGGTGCGTGTGACGACCCCCAAAATGCCCTGCGGACTGATTACTGGTAAGATACGTTGTTTGTTTTCGATAATTTTTTCCTGGATCTCCCCCAGATCCGCGTCCGGGCTAACCGACGCCGATTCGGTGGTCATGTATTCCTTGACCGCGACTTGATCCAGTTTGTGATACAGCGCTTTTTCGATCACCTGGCGGGTGATAAAGCCGCTCAATTGGGGGGTATCGGCAACACGACGGGTGACCAGTAGGGCGTTAATGTTATAGCGGGTCAGCACCCGGGCGGCTTGGCGGCAATCCACGTTTTCATCCACCATGATCGGGGGGGACGACATCAGATCCTTGGCCAAACTTCTTGATTTTACGGTCTGGTACAGGATTTCGGTCAGCTTTTGCTCGGCTTGGGCCAGCGTCTGCCCCTTGATGGTTCCGGCCGCGGCAAAGTTGTGTCCGCCGCCGCCCATGGGGGTCAGAATCTGTCCGACATCCACCTCGGATATCCGGCTGCGCGCCACGATATAGATTTTACTGCCCATGCGGGCCATGGCAAAAATGGCATTGATATTTTCCATTTTTACCATTTTGTGCACCAGGAAAGCGAAATCCGGTACATAGCTGTCTGTCGTGACGCTGGTGATAACGATCTGGACGCCGTTGACGCTATAGCGCGAGGCGGCATGGATCATGTCGTTGAGCAGCGATATCTGCAACGGACTGATTTCCCTTGCAATCAGATCCGAGACCACATTCAGGTTGGCGCCCTTGGCAAGCAGCAGCGCGGCGGCGTGAAAATCCTGCGTCGTGGTGGAGGAAAACGTAAAGGAGCCGGTGTCTTCGTAGATACCAAGACACATGATGGTTGCTTCTTCCGCGGTAATATCGATTTTTTTCTGGTTGATGATATCTGCCAGTATGGTGACGGTTGAACCGGTGGGACGGATGACCTCGTATTGTCCCTTGATATCCTGCGCCATTTGCGGGTGATGGTCGTAGATGTGGATGGTCAGTCCCTCGCGTTTGACCAGATCGGCGAATTTGCCGATGCGGTTGGGCTGACGTGTATCGACCAGCACGAGTTTGGCTACCCGGTTGAAGTCGATGTCCTTGATATCGGCCATGTTGAACAGGTAGACCATCGACTGGATAAAAAAATTACGCAGGTTTTTTTCCTGTGAACCGGGAAACACCACCACGGCATCCGGATACAGCTTTTGGGCCGCCAGCATTGACGCCATTGCATCAAAATCGGCATTGATGTGTGTCGTTATCACGGTAAGCGGCGCTGTTTGGTTACGATGCGGATGCTGTTTCACGGTTGAGTCACTTTCAATAATTAAGGCGCGATGCGATTGTGATTCATAAGTATTTGAACGTGCAAAATATAGCAAGTGCCCATCCGGAAATAGCATCTTTTGGTCCAGGCCGGCGTTCTCACGAATTTGCAATCCTCGACGTAGCCTTGCTACGCCTGCGGTTTCAAATTCGCT
>JANQIE010000112.1 GCA_028282295.1 Desulfobacterales bacterium
CTCGCGGTCGACACCCTTGCCGTCCGGCTAACAGTTCCCCCTGTCGGGTCTGTAGAGGACTTGCACCTCCAAGTGAGTGCGCCATGCCGGGCGCACAAACAAAAAAGGCCACCCAGTAGAGTCTGGGTGGCCTGAAGACCTATTACATAACTCTTAAAAATATTTTTTAATTTTATGGCAAGTGCTGGTTGTCTTAATCCAAATCGAAACGGTGGTCAAGCCCAATCCGGTGGGCATGGCCCGGCCTGCATTCCTACCCAACGGCAATGGCAGGTGGGCCGTGCCCACCGAATTAGTGTCCATCCGGAAATAGCATCTTTTGGCCCGGGCCGGCGTTCGCACGAATTTGAAATAGTGGCGTAGCCATTCATGTTCTTGCGACGTAGCAAGGATAGGCCTGCGGTTTCAAATTCGCTGCGGCCTTGGCCTGAACCAAAATCTACTATTTCCGGATGGACACGAATTAATAGTGGAAGCAGCGCTTGAGCCGTCATGCTGCCGTGGTGGTCATGGGAAAGCGTTATCCAGTGCTTTTTTGATGGCCGCCAGCAACTCATCGTTGTCCGCCGGTTTTTGGAAAAAGGCCACGGCACCGGCGTCCAGGGCGCGTTGTTTGCAGGACTCCGGATCCCGCGCCGTCAGCACAATCACCGGTGTCAGACCGACGGTGATAAAATCCTTCATGCGATCCATGACCACAAACCCGTCACCCAGGGGCAGACCAAGATCAAGAATAATCAAATCCGGTTTGCCCTGGTTGGCCATTTTGGTGGCCGTGTAGCCGTCCGATGCAAATATGGTGTCGTAACCGCTGGCCTTGAGCCGCAAATGCAACGCGCGCAACAGATCCTGATCGTCATCCACGATGAGGATTTTTTTCTTGCTCATGAAATGCCCTCCTGTTGTTGAGTTTGTCGTCAATCCACTCCTTAAGGCGTGCTGCGACCGCAGCATTCAATTCGATCGGACCGGTTTGTTGTGGGTCGGAATCGATGTCGATCATATCATAAATTACTTTGGCGGATAAGTCACCGTCCTGCAAGTTGTCGGCCCGCGCAAGCTGACCCCGGATTCGCCGCACCAGGGCCTTAACGCCCTCGATGTTGGAACAGGCGACAACAAAAAAGATCTCGCCGTATTCAAAGCGTCCCATGCGGGGCAGCACCTGATCCATTTCCGGCAGGATACAGTATTTCAAGATTCCCCAGATCTCCGACAAGGTGCGCTCGTCCGCCTTGGTTAAATTCCGGGCATCCCCCAGTAGTACTTCCACGGTGATCAGGCCCACTGTACGGGCTCTCAAATTTGCGGGACTCAGAATCGGCGCCAGGTAAGTCTGCAGGGAGAAAACCGGCAGGGTAAAATGAAAAGTACTACCCTTTTCGGCTTCGCTGTCCACCCAGATGCGCCCGCCATGCCGGGTAACGATTTCACGACAGATGTAAAGGCCGATGCCCAACCCCTTGCGGCTGTCGTCGATGGTGTTTTCCGACTGGTACAGGTATTCGAATATCTTTTCACGATCTTCGGGCAAAATGCCGCAGCCGGTGTCGGAAACCGCGATATCCAGAAAACCGGACGGGTTCCGGACCGGCTGGACGACGATGCTGACGGTGCCCTCGTCCGGTGTGAACTTGATGCCGTTGTTGATCAAATTGTTCAAGACCTGGCGAATCCGTTGCGGATCGGCAAGGGCCGGCGGCAAATCTTCAGGAATATCGGCGAACAGGGCGATCTTTTTGGTGGCGGCGATGGTGCGCAGCATGCTCAGGATCTCCTTAACCAATGCGCCGATGGAAACGCATTCGGAGATCACACTCAGCTTGCCGGCTTCGGGCTGGGAGACATCGATGACTTCCTCGATTTCAGTACGTGCGACCTGGAGTAAATCATCGATCATCTTGCGCAATTGTTCCACGTTGCGAAACACGATTTCCAGGTGATCCTGCTGCTCGCTGTTCAAATCGCCGGCCAGACCGTCGAGCATGATGGTCGTGAACTGGTGGATGACGCTCAACGGGGTGCGCAGTTCATGGGAAACATTGGAAAGAAAAACATCCTTCATCTGCAATTCCTGCTGACGGGTCTGCTCCAATTCCGCCAGCATGCGCTTGTGTTCGGTGATATCGCGCAAGGAAGCCAGGGACGCCTGTTCGCCCTGCCAGTCGATGCGCACCGCCCGCATTTCTGCCACCACCACCTTGCCCTTGGTGTCCACGATTTCGATTTCCGAGGTTTGCCCCTGCCGGGGAACCGGGAATCCGAAGACGGTATTGAGCATTTGTGTTTTGGGGCGTCCAAACAGCCGGGTCACCGCCGGATTGACAAACCGCACGACAAGCTGGTCATCAATGATAATGATCGGGTCGACGTTTTTTTCAATTAATCTGCGAAAACGCGCCTCACTGGCCAACAGCGCATCCCGGTTGCGCTGGCGCTCGATGGCGTACAATGCCGCACGAGCCAACAGGGCGACTTCATGCTGGCCCTTGATCAGGTAGTCCTGGGCCCCTTCCTGCAAGGCGCGGATCGCCAGGGTCTCGTCATCCAGGCCGGTCAACATTACCACCGGCACATGAGGCGCCTGCTGCAAGGTGCGGCGAATGGTTGTGATGCCTTCGCTATCGGGCAGCGTCATGTCCAGAAGCACCACGTCGATACCGCCTTGGGCGAGACGGTCCAAGCCGGCAGACAAATCGCCGGCGGTTTCGATTTCAAACGAAGAGCCGCCGGAACGGCCTAAAATCGATCGCACCAGGCCGGCGTAATCTTCATCGTCCTCGATCAAGAGCACTTTAAACGGACGCTTACCGGGTTGTTGCATAGGGGTCTTTTTCCCGCCGACGCAAAACAGCTTCGGCTGTACAGGTTTATCATCACAAATTGAATGCGGATCAAACCGAGCCGGAGGAACCAGAGGGCAACGTCAATTTCAGTTACGCAATTCGGTCATCAAGCCACCGGATTGACGCAGGCACCATTTGCGATTGTAGCGGAAAAAAACAACGTGCAGGCTGAGCATCAGAAGGAAGATATCCCTTATTAGGACTTGACGGGCAGAGGACGGCAGGTCGGACTGACTCAGCGAAAAACAACCGCAATCAAATTGATGGCCCCGGGCCAGATTGATCGACACGGCGACGATAAATGCAATCAACATGCCACTGACAATCAGGGCGGCCGCGCGCGGCAGGTATCCGACGATAAGGGCCAGACCGGTAAAGAGTTCCACAAAAGGCAGGATAATGGCGATAAGATTGATGGTTGCGGCCGGAAATAGATAATAGCCGTAGATGATCTTGGCGAAATCCGCCGGGGCGCCGATTTTATTGATACTGGAGACGATAAACACCCAACCGACAAGCCATCGAAAAGACAGTTCGAGCAGGGGATGAGTCCGCAGTTGCATCAGTTTACTTCGCAATGGGATGCCCTTCCTGTTGCCACCCCGGCAATCCGTCGATAAATATACTTACATTAAAAAAACCGGTCTCCATCAGAAACTGGGCCAACCGGTGACTGTCATCGCATTCCCGGCCGCTGCAATACGTGACGAGATAGGTTTGCGGCGGATAGTGTTGCATGAAGGTCTCAATGGCCGTATCAAAGCGACCCACGGGCAGTGACACGGCCCCGGCAATGTGGGCTTCGGCATAAGCATCGGCGGAGCGGGCATCCACGAAGACCGCCCGGCCACTGTCATAGATCTGCTTGGCCTGCGCCACGGAATCGATTTCAAGCTCATGGTCGATCACCATGTCCTTGGCCTTGGCGGTCACCACCCCTTGCGTGGGATCCCAATCACCGAACAGCGCAATCCCCTTGGGTGATAGCGCGTTGACAAGCAGCGCGCACCCGATGGACAGGCCGAGAAACAACACGATCTCTTTGCACAGCGATTTTACGGGTATCATCATCATATTGACTTGCGGTTACGCCCTTTCTTCTTGAGGCCTCGATGCGGTTACAGACGCAATATAGGCAACCGTCCGGAATTCGTCAACCGCTGGTGGCATATAAAGCTTGACCGTGAAAAGTCGATGTCGTTATGGTGAGGCCGTGTCCATCTGGAAATAGCATCTTTTGGCCCAGGCCGGCGTTCTCACGAATTTGACATCCTCAACGTAGCAGGGCTGCGCCTGCGGTTTCAAATTCGCTGCGGCCTTGGCCTGAACCAAAAGCTACCATTTCCAGATGGACACTAAATTGCCTATCCGGCTAGCCAAATTATTCTTGACACCAAATACCACGATGTTACACCTATAACCAGCACGCTACACAGCAGGATCCGTCGTCGACCCGCACGCCTTTCAAACGGGCAATCGCATGGACGCGTCCCACGGCGGCGCCTATCGCATGCAATGAAACTCCTGATAACGCCCACCAGACGGTGCTGGGTGACCCCTCAACGCAAACCCAAAAAAATGAGGTATGTGATGGCAACCATACTGGTTCCCAAACCCAATTTACGCGAGGATCTTGAGACGCACATTCACGCGGAGAGCCACATGTGCTGGACCTGTGGTTCATGCGTCGCCGAATGCCCGGTCAATATCGCCACCAAACGCCTGTCACCGCGTAAAATCGTCTGGCTGACCAATCTCGGGTTGCAGGATGAATTGCTGGGGCTGCCGGAAGTCTGGTACTGTCAGACGTGTAATCGATGCAACCAGATTTGTCCCATGACGGTCAAGCCGGCCGACATCATTTTGTACGCACGCCTTGAAAACGAGCGGCGAGGCTATTTTGAACATCAACGCCTGCGGGCGTTCAGGGCCATGTACGCCCGTTTTCAGCGGATTCGCTGGCACGCGGCCGCCGCTTGTTTACAGGGTGATTGCAGCATGGAAGCCGAGGATTGGCAAACATGGTATCAGGAAAAAGTATCCCTGCCGGCAACGCCGCTAAAACCGGACCGGCTCGATGCCGGCACCCGCAAGTTCAAGCGGACGGCAAAGGACGTCAATACTTCGGCCTGCTTCACCTGCGGCAAATGTTGCAGCGCCTGCCCGGTGTTTTATGAACGCGGCGTCTTTGACCCGATGGCGCTGGTTCGCATGGTCAACCTGGGGATGATCGATCAACTCATGACCCAGCCGTCAATCTGGCTGTGCATCGCCTGCGGCCGGTGCAGCGACGGCTGTAGCCAAAAGGTCGCGGGTCATCGGCTGATCCGGACGCTTCAGGAGTTTGCCTTGGACCAAGGAACCGTGGACACGCAATTTCCCTTGCGGTGGCAAACCGCACAGACGATGCTCTTTACCTGTTTGCTCGATGAAATTGACGCACTGTTTGGATTTACAGAAAAAAGAAATCCGGCGACTTCGCCCTGTGAATTTGAAGAAAGGGAAGTAGAAACGGTCTAAGGGCTCGCGCAAAAGGTAAAAAGGGTTTACAGTCATCGAAGGACGATGTATACAAGGTGGCATTCATTTTCATCGGCCTTGTAAATCATCTGACGCGAAATCATAATCATGGATAATCAAGAGTTCAGGCATTTCCGGAAGAAATTGGGCAAAACCCAAAAACAGATGGCCCAATTACTCGGTGTTTCCCTTAAAGCGGTTCATAGTTACGAGCAAGGGTGGCGCAAAGTTCCGGGACATGTCGAACGGCAGGTTTTTTTCCTGGTTTCGCGCCTTGCCCAAATCCGCGAAAAACGCAAAAACTGCTGGGAAATTAAAAACTGCCCGCCTGACCGGCGCAAGGCATGCGTCAGTTGGCAGTTCCAAGCCGGGAAACTGTGTTGGTTTATCAACGGCACCATTTGCCATGGTGATCCCCAGAAAAACTGGGACGAAAAGATGAAACTCTGCCGGTCGTGTGAAGTCCTTACATCCTTGCTGTAAAAACCCGCATATCAACGGCCGGTGCTCACCGTTCGGTTGAAACATCAGGTCTTGCCTGTTGCCCAACCCTTTATTTTGATCCCCAATTTGTTAAGGAGCCTGCCATGTCGGAAAAACACAAATTTGCCACCCTTGCCCTGCATGCCGGTATTGTCGTCGATGAGACCAAAGCCCGTGCCACGCCGGTCCACCGCACCAGTTCGTATGTGTTCGACAACACCGCGCATGCCGCCAATCTGTTTGCCCTCAAAGAGCCCGGTAACATCTATACCCGCTTGATGAACCCGACCCAGGATGTACTCGAAAAGCGCGTCGCCGCCTTGGAAAACGGTGCCGCCGCCCTGGCGGTGGCATCGGGAACCTCGGCAATTTTTTTCGCGGTCATCAATATTTGCGGCCAGGGTGATGAAGTGGTCTCGGCCGACAATCTGTACGGCGGCACCTTTACCATGTTCAACGACATTCTGCCGGAAATGGGCATCAGGACGCACTTTGCCGATGCGCGGGACCCGGCCGGCGTCGAAGCCGCCATCACTGCCAGGACCCGGATGCTGTTTGTCGAAACCATCGGCAATCCGGCCCTGGACGTGACCAACATCAAGGCCATTGCGGCCATCGCCCGCAAACATCATCTGCCGCTGGTGGTCGATTCAACCTTCACCACCCCCTACCTGTGCCGTCCCATCGAGCACGGCGCCGACATCGTGGTGCATTCGCTGACCAAGTGGATCGGCGGCCACGGTACCGGCATCGGAGGTATTGTCGTCGACAGCGGCCGTTTCGACTGGACCGACACCAAATTCCGGCTGTACAACACGCCCGACGGTTCTTACCACGGCCTGCGCTACGCCCACGACCTGGGCGAACTGAACCCCCTGGCATTCATCATGCGCATGCGACTGGTCCCACTGCGCAATCTGGGCGCCTGCATCAGTCCGGACAACGCCTGGATGTTTCTGCAGGGAATCGAAACTCTGCCCTTGCGCATGCAGCGGCACTGCGACAATGCCATGCACGTCGCCACCCATCTACAAAACCATACCCAGGTCGAATGGGTCCGATATCCGGGGCTTGCGGACGATCCGGCCCACCCCCTCGCCAAAGCCCAATTTGAAAACGGCTTCGGCGGCATGGTGGTATTCGGGATCAAGGGCGGCCGGCCGGCCGGTGAACGGTTTATCGACAATCTCAAACTTTTCTCACACCTGGCAAATGTCGGGGATGCCAAAAGTCTGGCGATCCATCCGGCCAGCACGACCCACAGCCAGTTGACCGAAGACCAGCAACGGGCCGGCGGCATCACGCCGGATATGATCCGTTTGTCCATCGGCATCGAAGCGATCGAAGATCTTGTGGATGATCTTGACCAGGCCCTGCGGATAGCGGCAACATGAGCGAATACATCGAACATGACCGGCACGGTGTATCGGTGGGACTGGTCATTCGGCAACAATTTACCTTTGCCGAACCGCCCAACCGGATGCGTCTGGATAGCGGCGCGGCGCTAGGACCGATCACCATCGCCTATGAAACCTGCGGCCGGCTCAATGCGGCGCGCAGCAACGCGGTGCTGGTGTTGCACGCCCTGAGCGGAGACGCCCATGTGGCCGGTTACCACAGCAAAGACGACCCCAAACCGGGGTGGTGGGAGTTCATGGTCGGTCCGGGCAAGGGGATCGATACCGAGCGCTACTTTGTCATCTGCTCGAACATTCTGGGCAGTTGCGGCGGCACCACCGGTCCGTGTTCGATCAACCCGGACACCCAAAAGCCCTACGGTCTCACCTTTCCGGTGGTCACCATCGGCGATATGGTGCGGGCCCAGAAACACCTGTTGGATCACTTGGGCATCGACCAGGTGCTGGCCGTGGTGGGCGGCAGCATCGGCGGCATGCAGGTCTTGCAGTGGTGCATGCGCTACCCCGAACGGGTGCGCGCCGCGATACCGCTGGCCACCACCACCCGCCATTCCGCTTTGGCCATCGCGTTCAACGAGGTCGCCCGCCAGGCGATCATGACGGACCCCAACTTCAACGGAGGCGATTACTACCAGGGACCCAAACCGGCCACCGGCCTGTCCTTGGCGCGCATGATCGGTCACATCACCTACCTGTCCGATGAAGCCATGCGCCAGAAGTTCGGCCGCCGCCTGCAGGACAAAAGTGACTTTTCGTTTAACTTCGATGCCGACTTTCAGGTGGAAAGCTACCTGCGGTATCAGGGGAGCAAGTTCGTCGAGCGGTTCGACGCCAATTCATTTTGTTACATCACCAAGGCGGCCGACTACTTTGATCTGCAGAATCAGCACGGCAAAGGGTCGCTGGCCAGCGCCTTTGCCAATGTTCGCGCCCGGTTCATGGTGGTTTCGTTTACTTCGGACTGGCTGTATCCGACCTATCAGTCCAGGGCCATGGTCAAAGCCATGAAGAAAAACGGCCTGGACGTCAGCTTCTGCGAAATCCAGGCGGACTGCGGCCATGACGCTTTTTTACTGCCCATCGACCGTCTGGCCGAAGTGATCAGCGGTTTTTTAAGACGTGTGAATAACGAAGCTTGAGGTTTCAAGTTTCAGATTTCCAACATAAAGGATACGTTGTATGCGCTACGATCTTCAGATTATTGCCTCGTGGATCGAACCGGGTGCCAAGGTACTCGATTTAGGGTGCGGCGGCGGCGACCTGCTCGGCTACCTGCGTGATCGTAAACAGGTTCGCGGGACCGGCATCGAGAAAAAAGAAGCAAAAGTCGCGCAGTGCATCGCTAAGGGCCTGACGGTATTGCAGGGCGATATCAACGAAGAGATTGAAGACTACCAGGACAACAGCTTCGACTACGTCATTTTAAGCCAAACCTTGCAGCAGGTCTACGAACCGTCCAAAATCATCCTGACCATGCTGCGCATCGGTCGTAAGGGAATTGTCAGTTTTCCCAATTTCAGCCATTGGGATGTGCGGCTGCAATTGCTGCTCAAAGGCCACGCGCCGGTCACGCCCAAGCTGCCCTACGAATGGTACGACACACCGAACATCCGGGTCATCACCATCAAGGATTTTCAAACCTTTGCCAAACGCATCGGAATCGATATCCTCCGGCAGGTTGCCATCAATACCGACAATGACGACCAAACCGGACGCATCGTCCGGTTCGCACCCAATTTGCTGGCAACTTACGGCATTTTTTTAATCGGCCGATAGAGGGGGGTACATGGAACCTGACCTGCAAACCAAACTGCATCAACTGCGCGCGCTTTTCAAAACCATGTCCGGTGCGGTCATCGCCTTTTCCGGCGGTGTCGACAGTTCGCTGTTAACCCATGTGGCCCATGAGGTCCTGGGCGCACGGGCCCTTGCCGTTACCGCCGTTTCAGACATCCAGAAGCAGTCCGAACAAAAAACAGCCCAACGCATCGCGCGTGAAATCGGAGTTCGTCATGTCTTGTTGGCCACCAATGAAATGGACGATAAGGATTTTACTGCCAACACCCAAAAACGCTGTTATTTTTGCAAGGCGAGCCTATTGAAGGCGCTGGGTGCCCTGGCCCGGGAGCAGGGTCTGGAAGCTGTCGTGGAAGGGGCCAACCAGGACGACTTGGGCGACTACCGCCCCGGTCTGATGGCAGCCAAAGAATTCGGGGCACGCCAACCCTTGCTGGAGCTGAAAATAACCAAAACCGAAGTTCGTCAAATGGCCCAACACTTAGGGCTCTCCAATTGGGACAAACCGGCCGCGCCATGCCTGGCGTCACGAATCCCCTACGACACGCCGGTTACGCGTGAACGCTTGCGGAAAATCGCCCAGGGCGAAGAACTTCTCTCGAATCTCGGCCTGAGCGTTTTTCGTCTTCGACATCATGAAACGATTGCCCGGATTGAAATACCGGTAGGGGACTTTGAGCAGCTTTTGGCCAACAGAAAACAATTGGTGGTCGGTCTCAAGAGACTAGGCTATCTTTATGTAACGCTCGATTTGCAGGGCTTTTGCTCAGGCAGTATGAATCAGGGCTTGCGCGAGCCCTTGGTATCCGTGAACAAACGATGCTCTTGAGCGAACTCTTTTTGAAAACCGCATCAACTATTCTTCAACGCCCCCTGACCGGTGGCGTCCAATACACTGAGCCACAGCTTGCCGTTCGGGTCGACCTGCTTGCGTTTGCCGGCCGAGGCACTCATCGGCACCAACACGAAGGTATTGTTCCAGCGGCCGACCAGCACCTTGGTTTTTCCGCACATACCGGCATGCACCGCATTGCGGCCTAAAAAGCTGCAAAACACATGATCATTGGCATTGGCCGGCAGACTGCGAATGGTGTAACTGGGGTCGATATATTTCAGTGATATGGAAATCTTCTTTTCAGCGAAATGCGACGCGATTTGCTCTTTTAAAAAGAGGCCGATATCCTTCAGGCGAATGTTGCCCGATTCATCCCGCTCGCTGCCGTTTATATCGAAAAATTTCTGCCCCGCTCCTTCAGCCACCACAATGACCGCGTGGTTGCGATTTTTCAGGCGCTTGTCCAACGCCGCAAAAAATCCCTTGGGCCCGTCCAGATCAAAATCGACTTCCGGAATAAAAACAAAGTTGACGTTTTGCTGAGCCAACGTGGCGGTGGCGGCGATGAACCCGGAATGACGGCCCATCAGCTTGATCAGACCGATGCCGTTGGGATACGCTTGGGATTCGTTGTGAGCCCCCCGGATGGCCTGAGTGGCGACATCGACGGCGGTATCAAATCCGAACGACCGACTAACCAGGTGGATGTCGTTATCGATGGTTTTGGGGATACCAACCACACTGATTTTGAGATTGCGCTTGGTTATCTCTTCGGAGATGCGCGTGGCGGCCATCAAGGTGCCGTCGCCGCCGGTCATAAAAAGAATGCCGACATTGGCGCGCTCCAGGCTGTCGACGATCTCGTCAATCGGCTGCGGCCCGCGCGAAGAGCCCAGAATTGAGCCGCCCATATCCATGATATTGCTTACCACCGACGGATTGAGTTCCATGAAATCGTGACCATATTGCGGAATAAACCCCTGCAACCCGTAGCGAATCCCCAGGATATTGCGCACGCCGTAACCGAAATACAGCTCCAGCACGATCGAACGGATGATGTCGTTGAGCCCCGGACACAAACCGCCGCAGGTCACCAGTGCGCAACGCAGTTTACTCGGATCGAAGTATAACTTTTCGCGTGGCCCGGCCATCTCGAACGCCGGCAGCGGTTTGTTGTCTTTGATGCGACTTTGCGTCGAAGTTAAATTGACATCGATCAGCACCCGCTCCTGATCGTCCACAAAGCTGCGGTGGTAGCCTTCAATACGGGCGCGTTGCAGCGGTGACGGAATTTTAGCCTCACCCAAATTCGGGACGGTGGTATCGATTGAATCGTAATCCATTGAGACCTCTTTGTGTTTACTTGCGAAATTGACAGTCGGTTTATTGCGGCGACACGGTGTCAAACACTGTTAAATTTAAAAGCACCCTTGCCCAGGATATCATGCAGATGCAACACGCCGCGGATGATCCGGTTGTCATCGCAAACCGGCAAAACTGTAACCTGATAGGCTTCCATGATATTCAGGGCATCGTAGACAAATGAGTCCGGCGTGCATTGCCGGGGGTTGGCGGTCATCACATCTTGAGCATTCAACTGAATCACCGGTTTTTTACGGGCCAGGCATCGCCGCAGATCACCGTCGGTGATGATGCCGGCCACCTTGTCCCGGGCGTCGCACACAATGGCGGCACCCAGTTTATATCGATCGATGACGGCAATGACGGACGACATGTCATCGTCAAGGGCGACGAGGGGAACCGCGTCCCGTTCCAGCATGAGGTTCCCGACCTTTTCAGCCAACCGCTGCCCCAAGGCACCGCCGGGATGATTCTTTTTAAAATCATGCTGATTGATTTGCTTTTTGTCAATCAACACCACCGCCAAAGCATCGCCCATGGCCAAAAGCGCGGTGGTACTCGCCGTTGGTGCCAAGCCCAGGGGGCACGCTTCGCGGTCCACACCGACATTGATCACCAAGTCGGATTGACCGGCCAGGGACGAGTCGGGATTTCCGGTGAAGGCGACAACCCGGCACCCGATTTTTCGAATATTCGGAATCAGGATATTCAGCTCATCGGTTTCACCGCTGTTGGACAGCGCCAAAACAATATCGGTCGGACCGACCATGCCCAAATCACCGTGCATGGCTTCCACGGGATGTAAAAACAAAGCGCGTGTACCGGTGCTGTTGAGGGTGGCGACGATTTTTTGACCGATGATGCCGGACTTGCCGATACCGCTGACAATTACCCGTCCATCGGTGGCGAGAATCAGATCGACCAGGCAACTGAAATTGTGATCCAGACGCTCGGCTAGCTGAAGTATACCCTCAGCCTCTATTTTCAGAACTTCAACCGCTCTTTTTTTCACCATGCTTTCGTTTTCCTGATTTGCTTCAGCGCTCGATCCGCACCTTATTTATCGGCCGAATAGATAATTTATTAAGACGGAACATTTGCCGGGTCAAGATGCCCCATCGATAATTCCGCCAGTCTCACATCGATGGCGACACCCCGCAATTTTTCAGGCACATTGGCAATTTTTACAGAAAAATGCAACCGTAGAATCATTCCCCCGTAACCACCACAAACACTGTACTGGCAGGTAATTGCAGTTGTATTTGATCCCACGACGAGCGTTTTGATATCAGTGATAAAACTGCTGTTTAGCCTTGACAATGAAAACAGACTCAATCTATATTTCCAAAGTTTTAATATTGACCAAATTATTGCCGGAGATTGACGAATAAACAACCTTCTCAGTGCACCAATATCTTGGCCTGACTTGGTATTTAATTTGCAATCGTTGAATTGACGCATATTGGTGATGTCCCATCGGGTTTGAGACCGGGTCTGAGAATGGATTGTCAAGGTCCTCCGGTTTTTATTATTTTTAGGGGAGGTGATACCCATGAAATGTACAACTATTAGAAAAGGTAAAGAATGCCCGTTCATGAGCGCCAAGGGCTGTTCCTACAACGGCGGGCTCTGTCACGAAGTCGTCGAGCAATGCAATGGCTGTAATCGCACCACCGAGCACTCATCAGCCTGGTACTGCACCGCATGTCCGGAGCCGGCGAGGAAATGGCAGCACGGCAACTGCAATCTGGCCACGCACGTAGCCGCTGCCGGTTCTAAAAAACAAGCCAAAATCAATCCGCTCAAGGCATCCAAACGCGCAGCCCGCTAAAGCGGTTAAGAATTTGCACGCCAAACCCTGTCCGGCCCGCCGGATGGGGTTTTTTGCGTGGCCCTAATTGTGTCCATCCTAATTTCTTTTTCCTTGACAATCTTCCCTGCACATCGATACAAAATCCGTCAATTGATTCGGACAATATTTTTCAACAAAGGGGGAGGGTTGACCCGACTGATTATTGCATAAAAAACCACATAGGCATCAATCTGAATAAACACGCCCATCCCGACACCTCTGCAGGGTCCACCCAGAAATAGCAGATCTCGCATGCAAGATACTATTTCCGGATGAGCACGCTCTAATCCTAAATTCATTTCATGGGCGCTTTAATCCCCAATAAAACACAACCAGCAACGGCCGCAGGCAACCAAAGCTGCTTGCGGAAGGGATCAACGGCACAAGGAGGAGCCCAAATCTATGAATCCGATCGCAACTGAACTAAACACTGATATCAAAACCGGCAGTCCCCACATCCTGGAAATGTTGTCCGACATCGGCAAACAGCTTTTCTTCCCCAAAGGAATATTGAGCCAAAGCGCCGAAGCAAAAGAAAAAGCCACGAACATTAACGCCACCATCGGCATCGCCACAGAAAAAGGCGGTACCATGTGTTTTGATTCGGTGGCCGACAGTATTTGCGGCATCGCGCCGGAAGCGGCGCTGACCTACGCGCCGTCCTTCGGCATTGCGGCGTTGCGCCAAGCCTGGCAGGCCGAATTGCGGACCAAGAACCCCTCACTGGAACACGCCGCGATCAGCCTGCCGGTGGTCTCCAACGGCATCACCCACGGTGTCAGTGTTTTTGCCGACGTGTGGGTCGATCCCGACGACGTCGCCATTGTCCCTGACATGATGTGGGGCAACTACACCATGATCCTGACCGTGCGCAAAAAAGCACGTCTGGTTAACTACACCACGTTCAATCAGTCCGGCGGTTACAACGTCGATGCGTTCGAAAAAGCAGTGCGCGCCCAGGCGCAGGAGCGCGAAAAAATCATCGTCATGTTGAATTTCCCGCACAACCCCACCGGATACGCACTGACCAAAACCGAGGGGGCACGTATCGCCGATATACTCACCGATGTGGCCCAATCGGGCACAAATGTACTGGCGGTCTGCGATGACGCCTATTTCGGTTTGTTTTACGAGCAGGAAACCTTGAAGGAATCCTTGTTTGCGAAGCTGTGCCAAAGGCATCCGCGCCTGTTGGCGGTAAAACTCGACGGCGCCACCAAGGAGAATTTTGTGTGGGGACTGCGCGTCGGATTTATCACCTACGGCCTGCCGATCCAGAACAATGCCGGCGCCGTTTACGCCGCCCTGGAGAAAAAAACAGCGGGGGCTGTGCGCGGATCCATATCCAACGCATCGCATTTGAGCCAGTCGATCGTTCTCAAATCGATGCAGGATGAACGCTATGCCGCTGAAAAGCAGGCCAAATTCGACGTGTTGCAAAAACGCGCCGAACGTATCAAGGCGGTCCTGTCCAACGGCAAATACGCCAAGGCATTTGAACCCTATCCGTTCAATGCCGGTTACTTCATGCTGATCCGCCTGAAAACGGTGGATGCCGAACAATTGCGAATCCATCTGTTGGAGAAATACGGCGTGGGTTTAATTTCAATCGGCAAAGAAAATCTACGGGTCGCATTTTCCTGTCTTGAAGAAGAGCGCATTGGCGAATTGTTCGACACGATCCTGCAAGGTGCTGAGGAACTGGCTGCCGCGCAATAAGAATTGTCAATCTGTTTATGAAATTCTCAAATGGAATTACGAATGGTTAAGCGGATCATCACATCGATCAAAAAATCAGCCGAAACATATCGCTCCTACGATCTTGCCCTCGCCGGCAAATGGCTTTTTTACTTTATATTAATCGGCATTATCGCCGGTTGCGGTGCGATTCTGTTTCATTTCCTGTGTGAGCTGGGGGTCCGCTACTTCATGGATTTTGTTGCCGGTTACCGCCCCCCCTCCCCTGCCGGTGAGCATCATCTCATCCCCCCCACCGATCGGACCTTCAGCCGCTGGCTGCTGCTGATCTTACCGGCGCTGGGCGGAATCGTCAGCGGCTGGCTGGTTTATACATTTGCGCCGGAAGCACAAGGCCACGGCACCGATGCAGCCATTGACGCCTTTCACAACAAGGGCGGCTTCATCCGCGGCCGGGTGCCGATCATCAAAACCATCGCTTCCACTATCACCCTGACCACGGGGGGCTCCGGCGGCCGGGAGGGCCCCATCGCGCAAATCGGGGCCGGATTCGGATCGTTTCTCGCCAGTCGCCTGAAACTCTCCGACCGTGAACGCCGCATTATGATGGCGGCCGGAATCGGCGCCGGGGTGGGAAGTATATTTCGCGCTCCGCTTGCCGGAGCACTGTTTGCGGCTGAAGTGCTCTACCGCGACCCGGAATTCGAATCGGATGTCATCATTCCGGCCGGGATCTCCTCGGTGGTGGCCTACTGCCTGTTTTGTCTGGTGTTCGGCTGGGGGTCTTTGTTTCAAGCGCCTGATTTCATTTTTCGCAATCCGCTGGAACTCGGACCGTATGTCATCCTGGCGCTCGTATTGGTGGTTACCGGTGCAATTTATGTTAAAACATTTTATGGCATCGAGCATCTGTTTCGCAATCTCACCATCCCCAACCACATCAAGCCGGCGGTCGGTGGATTATGCACCGGCATCATCGGTTTTTTTCTGCCCTGGACCCTGGCCTTCGGCTACGGCTACGCCCAACGGGCCCTCGATGGTCAATTGGGCGTTCTTTTTCTGTTGAGCCTGGCCTTTGGTAAAATACTTACAACTTCGTTTTCCATTGGTTCCGGCGGCAGTGGTGGGGTGTTTGGTCCCTCGGTCGTTATCGGGGGCGCCATGGGCGGTGTGGTCGGCATTATCTTTCATCAACTCATGCCGTCGGTGGTTACTGAACCGGGTGCTTTTGTGGTGGTCGGCATGGCCGGATTTTTCACGGCAGTTTCCAATACCCCGATTTCCACCATCATTTTTGTCAGTGAGATGACCAATTCATACCACCTGTTGCTACCCAGTCTGCTGGTCTGCTCGGTGGCCTATCTCGCCGCGCAACGGTGGACCATATTCGGCAATCAGGTCAAAAACAGGGTCGACTCACCCGCCCACGCCGGTGACTTTTTCGTCGATATCCTGCAAACGATCAAGGTCAAAGATTTAATGCACCGAGTGAAGAAAGTCGACCTGATCGCCCAGGACATGCCGTTTCTGGATTTCAAGAAGTTATTCTCGGAAACCAAGCAGCACTATTTTCCCGTGATGGATCAGCAAGGGCGCCTGGGCGGTATCTTTTCCAGCACCGATATTCGTGGGGTATTGTTCGCGCGTGAAATCGAACATCTCGTGGTCATGAAAGATATCGCCCACACCGACATCATCTACACCACCCCAGATGACGACCTGAATTCGGTGTTGCAAAAGTTCACCACCAAAAATATCGATAGCCTGCCGGTGGTACGGGATGATGATCAGGGCGTCTTACTCGGCATGCTTAACCGGCGCGAAGTAATCGCCTTTTACAACGAAAAGGTCACCGAAATTAAAGGGCAGGCCCGCAAATAAACGATTACGAACGCCAAGAGTGCGGCCGGTAACTCGCCGGCAGGCTCAATAATGAACAGCAACCAGGAACAGCCCCTGCGGGGGAGCGGTCGGGGGGGCCTTGGTGCGATCCTTGCCGGCCAGGATGCCGGCGAATGCTTCCGGTGAGATTTTCCGGCACCCCACGGCAACGAGCGCGCCGACAATATTACGCACCATGAATCGTAAGAAACCGTTCGCTTCGATCTCGAATTCAACCGCAGAATCCGCTACTTTTTGAATCTCCGCCCGCCAGACCGTGCGCACCGTGTGCGCACGTGGACTTCCGGCCCCTTCAAAGGCCCTAAAATCATATTCACCGACAATACCGGCAGCCGCTTGCTGCATCGCCTGAATATCCAGAGGATGCCGGATATACCAGACATATTGGCGCCCCACAGCGACCGGCAGCTTGTGATTGTGGATATGGTAGCGATACGTTTTACCTTTGGCGTCGTAGCGCGCATGGAACGTATCCGGCACTCGCTCGCAGCCGCGAATCACAATATCGTCATCCAGCAGGCTGTTCAGCCCCTTGAAGAAATCCACCGGTTCCAAACGGGTTTGACAATGAAAATTGGCAACCTGCCCCAAAGCATGCACGCCGGCATCCGTGCGGCCTGAACCGATCAAGTTGATTTTCGTACGCGTCATGGTTCGAAGGGCGTTTTCAATCTCCCCCTGGAGGGTTCGATCCGTTTTCTGCCGCTGCCAACCGGCGTAACTCGCGCCGTCGTATTCAATCACGATTTTAAAATTCTTCGCCGGCGTCTTTATCTGGTCGTTTATTGGAGTGGTCATGTTCGCCTCAAAAACAGCAGCCTTCTACAACAGCATTACCAAACTAAGCGGAACAATGCTCAACAGCGTCGATACGGCAATGGCGGCCGCCGCCAAATCGGTATCACCCGCCAGTTGCGATGAAAGAACATAAATAGCTGTCGATGCGGGCAAGGCAAAATAAATCATGGCGACCTGGGCCGGTACCCCTTTGACACCAAACCAGCTTAAAAGCATCCAACCGACGAATGGCAACACCGCAAGCTTGACAAGCGCCGCCAATGTAGCCGGCGCCCAGTATTTTTTTACCGTTTTGAACGTCAGCGAAGCGCCGATGGACAGCAGCGCCAAAGGCAGCGTTACCAATGAGGCCAAACGCAATGTATTGTCCACAAAAACCGGCAAAGGTATTTGCAGCCACGCGTATGACAAACCGCATAAACACGCAATAATAAGCGGATTGGTTGCAATCGCCTTTAAAATATAGTTGCGGCGCGCGGTAGGTCCGATCGAACGCTCCGCAAACCAGATCAACGTACCGACGGAAAGCACGTTAATGATCGGGATTACAATGCCGATCAGAACACTGAATAATTTGACACCAGCCTCACCCAGCGCATTGATGATAACGGCCATGCCGATATACGTATTAAAACGAAAACAACTTTGGGAAAACGGGCCGGATTGAAAAGCGGAGATATTGAAGATGCGGATAACGCCGAGGCTTAAAAGAAATGTGCCCACGGTGGTTAGGACGGCCACCAGGCAAAATCGCCATTCAGTGACAATCGGGGTCGGATGTCCGCCAATTTTCCAGAACAGCAGCGCCGGGAAAAAAATATAATAAATCAAACGGTCCGACGTCTGTAAAAAGGCCGGGTGGGTTAAATTGAAATGATTGAGGAGCCGCCCCAGAAGTAAAAGGATAAAAACCGGGAAAAGATTGTCTAAAACCATCAACGCCTAAAGCCTGTCACAAGGCAGGTACGCCAGCATTTCTTCGATCTTGTCATCAAGGACATCCGCCATCGATTCCAGCGAAAACTCGGTGTTGCAGGACCTGCAACGTAAATAAGTGCGGCGTCACGCCCGCTTCAAGACCAAATCACCGTCACACACGCGGCAAGGCACGTTGATTCTGTTAAGATGTCTAAACATAAATCGAGTATATATTATAGGAAAAAACTAAAGTCAAATTAGGGTCGCAGAAATCGAGTAGGAGGGGGAGTCGCCTCCCCCGTCCTCTCACACCACCGGGCATACGGTTCCGTACCACGGCGGTTCATGTTGTACATTGAAGTTTTCG
>JANQIE010000117.1 GCA_028282295.1 Desulfobacterales bacterium
ACCTCAGATCGAATCAACCTGACCTGAAGCCGGGCGCCTAAAATGTGAAATTATTTTTGCGCGAGCCCTAAGGGCCGCGGAAAAAAATAAAATATTCGATAACGATTGGCCGGTCAGGCGAACCGCCTTGCTGCGATCGAGTTACAGAGAGCCAAGCCGATGGCCCCCACCACTTCAAAAACAATCCTGATCATCGAGGACGATCGTAAAACCGCCTCGCTGGTGGCCCTGTATCTGGAAAAGGAGGGCTTTCGCACCCTTCAGGCGCATGACGGCGTGCACGGTCTGGCCTTGGCCCGTGCCGAACAGCCGGCCATGGTCATTCTCGATTTGATGCTGCCGAAACTCGATGGCTGGGAGGTCTGCCGTCAACTGCGCAGCCAATCGGATGTCCCCTTGTTGATGTTGACGGCCCGCGGTGAAGAAGCCGACCGTGTTTCAGGGTTGACCATGGGAGCCGATGATTACGTGGTCAAACCGTTCAGCCCCCGCGAGCTGGTGGCGCGGGTCCGGGCGATTTTGCGGCGCCGACCGGCGACTGCAGACCAACCGGTGCTGTCATGCCGCGAGCTGACGCTCGATCCGGAAAAGCGGCGTTTGTTGAAAAACCGGGTACCGGTGCCGCTGACACCGCACGAGTACGCCCTTGTGAGCGCCCTGATGGCGGCGCCGGGCAAAACGTTCACACGCGATGAATTGAAGGCACGCATCTATCCGGACGGCGACGTGGCGGTGATCGACCGGGTGGTGGATGTGCATATCGGCAAGCTCAGGCAAAAAATCGAGCAGGACCCGGCCAACCCCGAGTACGTGTTGACCGTACGCGGCATCGGCTACCGGTTTGTCGATTGAGGGAGAATCGATCTTGCGCAACCGTCTGCTGATCAAACTCATGACTGTCAACCTGACCGTGATCGGTTTTGTGGCCCTGGCCGTCTGGCTGACCACCGATTATCTCGCTGCTGATTATCTGATGACGCTCATGCAAAAATACAATATTTCCCCCGAACCGGTGCATGCCATGTTTGTCGGCGCTCTGTACCGCTACCTGCTCGGGGCGTGCGCGGCGGCCGGGGCGTTGGCGGTGCTGCTCAGTTTTCTATTCACCCGCCGCGTGCTCGGGCCTTTGACCCGCATGACCCGGATGACGCGCGATATTGCCGCCGGAAACTACGCGGTGAGCATCCCGGTGGCGGTCCACGATGAGGTCGGGCAACTGGCGGCCGCTTTCAACCGGATGACCAGAAGCCTGCGGCGTTTGGAACAGTTGCGCAAACAGATGATGCTCGACGTGGCCCATGAGCTACGCACCCCCCTGACCAATATTCAGGGGTATCTGGAAGCCCTGACAGACGGCGTACTGCCGCCGACCAGACAAACCTACACCCTGTTGCACGAAGAGACCATGCGGCTGGTCCGGTTGGTGGAAGATATGCTCCAATTGGCGCGGGCCGATGTGGCCGGGAGTCATCTCACTTTGCAACCCGTCGATCTGACGGAGTTGATCACGCAAGTGCATGCCAACGTGCGCCCGGAGTTCGACAAGAAAGGGCTCAAGGTCGCCTGGCGCCCCGGCCAACCGGTGCCGGTGCGGGCGGACCGGCCCAAGCTGGTCCAAGTTCTGACCAACCTGTTTCAGAACGCCCTGCAACATGCACCTGACAAAGGGCAACTGGAAATTGCGGTTCAGCCGGCCGGCGCCTTTTTTAAAACAGTGTTCGCCAATGAAGGGCCTGAAATCGATGCGTCCGATTTGCCCTACCTGTTCGAGCGGTTTTATCGTGGCGAGAAGTCGCGCTCGCGCGAACACGGCGGCGCCGGTATCGGTCTGGCCATTGTCAAGGAACTGGTTGAAGCCCACGGCGGGACTGTGGGCGCCGATTTTAAAGACGGCCGGATTCAGATCTGGTTTGCGCTGCCCCGTGAGGCCGGCCACACCTGATTCCATTCCCGCCATCAAGCCTGCCTGCCGGTGTTCTTTACCGTATCTTTACACAACGTCTTTCCGGCGTGCTTATATTACCTCTTAAGTGAGCACCAACATTGAATCTGAAAAAGGAGGACGTGCCATGAGGCGTTCCTACCCAAACATATTGATAGCGATTATGGTTATCGTTCTGGCGGTCTTTGTGTTCGGTTTTCAGCAAACCGGCAAGCAGGGGCGCAGGTCCGCCGGCACCACATCCGGTGAACCGACCGGACTTGAAACCGCAACGTTTGCCGGCGGCTGCTTCTGGTGTGTGGAATCCGATTTTGAAAAGGTGGCCGGGGTGGTCGAGGCCGTGTCCGGGTATACCGGTGGCCGCGAGCAGAACGCGATCTATAAAAAAGTGTCCGCCGGCGCCACCCGGCATCTGGAAGCGGTTCAGGTGCGGTATGATCCGGGCAGGATCAGCTACGCCGAGTTATTGGATATCTTCTGGCGTCATATCGATCCCACCGATGACAGCGGCCAGTTTGTCGACCGCGGTCACCAGTATAAAACCGCAATTTTCTACCACGATGATACCCAGAAGCAAATCGCCGAGCAGTCCCGGCAGGCGCTGCAGGCGTCGGGCCGCTTCAGCAAGCCGATCGTTACCGCCATTCGACCCCTGGACGGCTTTTATCCGGCCGAAGACTACCACCAGGACTATTATAAGAAGAACCCGTTGCGGTATAAGTTCTACCGCTACAACTCCGGCCGCGACCAGTTTTTAAAGGCCCAGTGGCCCGTCGAGAGCAAGCCCATGAAATCCGAGTCAAAACATACCTACACGAAACCGAGTCAAGCAGAATTGAAAGACCGCTTGACGCCGATGCAATACAAAGTGACCCAACACGAAAGCACGGAGCCGCCGTTCAAGAATGAATTCTGGGACAACAGGCAGGCCGGCATTTATGTGGATATCGTTTCCGGCGAACCGTTGTTCAGCTCCACCGACAAATTCGATTCAGGCACCGGTTGGCCGAGTTTCACCAAACCGCTGGTCGCGGCCAATATTGTCGAGCGCCAGGACCGCAGCTTGTTCATGGTGCGCACGGAGGTGCGCAGCAAACACGGCGATTCTCATTTGGGGCATGTCTTTGCCGACGGCCCGAAGCCTACCGGCTTGCGGTATTGCATCAATTCAGCCGCACTGCGGTTTGTTCCGCGTGAGGATCTGGTTAGTGAAGGCTACGCCCAGTTTAGCGGGTTATTTGCAGGGCACGGCAAGTAGCTTTCAATTCAATTGGCATTTATTATTTTTCATTTGAAATTAATTCTACTTGTATTGCTCCCGGCGCCAACGTAATCCCGGATCGATAATCTCACCGGGGGTTTCGATCCGGTAGAGGGCTTCGAACGCTTTCAGGAGCACGGTGCGGTGCTGGGCCGCGTTGAACGGCTCACCCAATGGATGGCCAAAGGGCCATTTTAGAAAAACCGTGCGCGGTGGTTTCACTTTTTCGGTAAACTCGCGCACAATGCTGATGCCGATGGTGGGGATGCCGATCGCTTCGACCGCACGCTGGATCAATCCGACCGATTGATTGCAAATCCCTCAACCGGGGGTTAAAAGGGCGATATCGTTGCCGTCGGCTTTGACCTGACGGGCGACTTGCCGGGCCGTGTCCGTGGTGAGCGTCGGGATGTGCGGCCCGTCGATGTGGCCCATGAAACTGAAATGACGCTCGGCAATATCGCCCAGAATCCCTTCGCGTTTTAACTCCCGCAACCGCTCAAAAGGCAGGACGACGTTCAGATCCTTGTCGGCGCTGGTGTGATCGTAGTAGTCATGGGTGATCGTGTAGGCGTCACCGATGGTGGCGGCGTCGATTTGTCGAAAAGAAGGGTCGCCCTCGGGGTCGCTCATGTCAAAGGGCGGTTGTTCCGGGTGGTGGACGCCGGCCGTGGTAATCAGAACCAGCCTGGATTCGTCCAGCGGCTTGCTCACCGGCGTCCAGGGGATGTCGTTGGATTCGACCGCCTGGTACGCATGAATGAAGCCTTGCGCCAATCCCGGAAAGCGGGTGGTCATTTTGGCGATAAATTGGTTTTTCAGCCGTCCCAGTCGACCGGTGGATTCGAACAGGCTAAGCGTCATCTAGTTTTCCTTTCAGTTCTCCTTCCAGACAGACCCGGTTGCGGCCGGCTTGTTTGCAGCTATACATGAATGTGTCGGCTCTTTGGATGACATTGTGAATCGTATCGTGGGTTTGAACCAGGGTGCCGCCCACCGACACGGTGACGCCGAGCTTGTTCCCGTTTACCGTCAGCCAGCTTTGGGCCACGAAGGTGCGGATCCGCTCGGCGATTTCGTGCAGTGTTTTACGGTCAGCCCCCGGAATAATCAGCACAAATTCCTCGCCCCCCCAACGCGCCAGGACATCCATGCGCCGCAGAACGTTTGAAAGGGTTTGGGCGACCATGGTCAAAACCCTGTCGCCGACGTTATGGCCGTAATTGTCGTTTACGTGCTTAAAGTGATCGATATCGAGCAGCAGGACACCAAACGGGACCTGGTAGAGCTTGAGAATTTCCAGGCGATTGTGCAGACTTATTTCAGCGAAGCGGCGGTTGCCGATATTGGTCAAAGGATCGATGAGGATTTCTTTTTTCAGGGCTTCGATCTCTTTGAGAATATCGATGCGGCTGGATGTATCGGAAAAGATTTCCACCGCCCCGACAATTTCGTTATTTTTATAGATCGGCGTGACCTTGATGGAAATCGGCACCCGATGGCCTTCTTTGTGGTGCAGAAAGGCTTCGGCCCGGCGTGGCCGCCCGTCTCGCAGGGTCGCCTTCAAAGGGCATCCCTCGATACACAATTGCAGGCCGTCGACACTGATATGGCGCAGGATGTTGGCCGAACAGAGCAATCCCATCACCTCGGCCGAAGTAAATCCGGTTATCCGCTCGGCGCCCTTGTTCCAAAAATTGATTTCCCCTTTCCGGTTGACATAGTAGATGCCGTCGTAAAGATTATCGATCAGATTCTTATAAAATTGTTCGTCCATAATCGCACCTGTGTTACTTACGACTTAGAGTAAGCATAAGCATTAAATGTTTAAATAGCAATGAGTTAGACTACAAGGAGGAAGCTATGAGCAGTTCGAAGACCGATAAGGCATCGCCGTCCCGTCATCCCCTGCTGGCCGGTTTTCCGCCGTCACGTATGCGCAAGGGGAAGGTGGTTGCGGCCGACGAGGCCATTCGGGTGATCCGCAGCGGTGATACCATCGCCACCGGTGGGTTCGTGGGCATCGGTTTTGCCGAGCAGATCGCCGTGGCCATTGAAGACTATTTCCTGGAAAACAACACGCCCCGCGATCTGACCCTGGTTTATGCTGCCGGACAGGGTGACGGGGCCGAACGCGGCTTGAACCATCTGGGGCACGAAGGCTTGGTGGCACGGGTGATCGGCGGCCACTGGGGGTTGGTTCCCAAGCTCCAGCAATTGGCCATTGCCGATAAAATCAAGGCGTACAATCTGCCCCAGGGGGTTATCTCACACATGTATCGTGACATTGCCGCTCAAAAACCCCGCACCATCACCACCGTGGGGCTGGGCACCTTTGTCGATCCGCGCAACGGCGGCGGCAAGCTCAACCGCTCAACCACCGAAGATCTGGTGGAGTTGATCGAATTCGACGGCCGGCAATATTTGGCGTATAAAAATATCCCCATCAATGTGGCGATCCTGCGCGGCACCACCGCCGATACCGACGGCAACATCACCATGGAAAAAGAGGCCCTGACCCTGGAATCACTGGCCATGGCCACCGCGGCCCGCAACAGCGGCGGCTTTGTAATCGTGCAGGTGGAGCGTCTGGCTGACCGGGGCACCTTGAACGCCCGTCAGGTAAAGATTCCGGGAATCATGGTCGATTGCGTGGTGGTCGGCCGGCCGGAAAATCACCGACAAACCTTTGCCACGGCCTACAACCCTTCCTACAGTGGGGAAATCAAGGTTCCCATGCAATCGGTGTCCGCCATGGAAATGAATGCCCGCAAGGTTATCGCCCGCCGGGCCGCCTTTGAGTTACAGGCCAACAGCATTGTCAATCTGGGCATCGGCATGCCCGAAGGGATTGCCAATGTGGCTAATGAGGAAAAGGTGCTCGACTATATTACCCTGACGGCCGAGCCGGGCGTTATCGGCGGCCTGCCTGCCGGCGGTCTTGATTTCGGCGCGGCCGTGAATACCGAGGCCTTGATCGACCAGCCGTACCAATTCGATTTTTACGACGGCGGCGGCCTGGATATCGCGTTTCTGGGATTGGCCCAGGCCGATGCCGAAGGGAACCTGAATGTCAGCAAGTTCGGTCCCAAACTGGCCGGCGCCGGCGGATTTATCAATATCAGCCAAAACGCCAAAAAGGTGGTGTTCGTGGGAACCTTCACCGCCGGTGGTTTACAGGTTGCCGCCGCCGATGGCCGGATACGGATTTTACAGGAAGGCAAGGTGTCGAAACTGGTTGAGGCGGTGGAGCATGTGACCTTCAGCGGCCGGTATGCCGTGCAAAAAGGCCAGCCGGTGCTGTATGTCACCGAGCGCTGTGTGTTTGAATTGACCCCGGCAGGGATGGTGCTGACCGAAATCGCGCCCGGTGTCGCTTTGCAAAAGGATATTTTGGACCGGATGGCCTTTGCGCCCATCATGCCCCAGCCGCCGCGGTTGATGGATGCCCGCATTTTTCAGGACGAGCCGATGGGCTTGAAAAACGACATGCTTGCCCTGCCGCTGGAACAGCGGATGACCTATGAGCCGCAAAGCAATCTGTTTTTTATTAATTTTGAAAATTTCAGTGTCCGTACCCCGGAACAGATCGCTGAGGTTGAAGCGATGGTGGCGCGCATCTTAACGCCGCTCAAACGCAAAGTGTACACCATCGTCAATTACGATAATTTCGAGATCGCACCGGAATTGTTGGATGACTACACCCGGATGGTCCGGCGGGTCGTTTCGAAATACTATACCGGGGTGACACGCTACACCACCAGCGCATTTTTACGCATGCAAATCGGCGATGCGTTGCAAAAACGGAATGTGGCTCCGCATATCTACGCCACCAGGGAAAAAGCCCGGGCGGCGTTGCAACCGAAATAATGCCAGGCGGCTGTCTTTGATCGGCGGTTAGGCGATGTGCAGCACCTTGCGCTCGATGGTCGCATTGTTATTTACAACCTGACGCCAACTGCTGGCGTCGTTCATTGTGATCCAGCGTCTTTCTTCGGTGCGATAAAACCAGTCCTTGTCCTCCTGGAAATAGATTTGAAGATTTTGGGTTTCCAGGATGTTCAGGATTTCGTTGCTGTGGGCCCTGGATTCATCAAAGTCGGTGGTGGCTTTCTGGCCCATTTCGGAATACAGTTCGTTCAGATCCAACAATAAGGCATTGGTCTCCTTATCCATGGTTGTCGCGTTGAGACCGATCCGCTTGGCTTCTTCCAATAAAATGGGATAATTGTGGGACGGATATTTGGAGTTGAGAATCGATGAGATTTCCTCGGCGGTGGCGGTTTCCTTTATGTGATATGAGAGAAGCTCGTTGCACAACATGATCGAAAGGGATTCGGCTCGATCGACGGCGCCGATGACCAATGGATGCACATGTTGAAACAGTGCCTGGTAAGGATTCCCGTCGCCTTTACTTCTTTCCCTGCGCCACAGCCGAATCACACGCGTCAATTCATCCAGACTGACGCTCACCCGGTCGTTGTCGCGGTCGATGGGTGAAAGATCATGGGTCAATGATGTATCGACAGCCGTTAAATAGGCCATCGGCCCCATGCGGATCTCGTTGGCGCCCAATGCAATCATCGTTGCCGCGGAGGCACAGACCAGTGGGACAAGGGCCACAAGTTCATCACAGTATTTTCGAATCAGGTTGACGATTCGCAGGGAAGCGCGCCCGGTACCGCCGTCGGATTTTATAAACAGATAGATCCGCTTTCTTTTACCCAGACCTTCCAGCAATTCATAAAAAGCGATGACGTCATTTTGACATACCGATCCTTTAGGATTGTTCCAGTAAGCGATAAACGTTCCATCTAAGGTGCTTTCGATTTTTTTAATGATATCCTGGGTTTGATCGAACAGCACTGGGGGTTGGATTACAGTCACATTGTTTTCCGGTTCCATATTTAATCCTTTGTCGTTTCGCTTAAGATTTTTTTCAAAAGTCGTTTCAGGTTAATTCGCGGGCGTTTCCATGTGATCGTATGATTGGGGCAGTGCAATGGACTTTTGGCGCAAACTGACGCCGACCATTTCGATTTCGGTGCATTTCCATCACTTCAGCTACAACCGTGAATACCGGATTGCAACAATAATTTGATCCGCGTTCGTCTGGTACGTCTGTCGTGCCGGGAACATCAATCAGTGCAAGTCTGCACCGGTAGGTTTTGCCAAAATGAGCCTGCCGATAAATGCCATCCCTTTTGTGAACCTCCTTTCCGGACCGTTACTACGCTATCCCTGCTAACCATAGTGAATCGCTTGCCTGAGTAATGCCAAGGCCCGCGTCTTTTCGGGATGATCTCTCAAAGATGCGGCAAGTGCCATGATGTGATCGAAAATCTCATCACCCAGGACTTTTTTGTGCATATCGATGAGCACCTGCTCGTTTTTTTCTTTTTTGTGTTTACGTTGCCACGCCAAGGTCCAATAGTCAGCAAGTGCCCATCCGGAAATAGTAGATTTTGGTTCCCGGCAAGGCCCGAGCATTTTTAAAACCGCAGGCATAGCGGTCTATGTCGAGGATTTTAAAAATGCGAGAAC
>JANQIE010000118.1 GCA_028282295.1 Desulfobacterales bacterium
GTCACCGAAGACGGACAACTTATCGTAATCGAGTTTGACGAAGATGACGGTGACCCGGACAGCACCAACAGCGTCACGGTTGAAAAAGGCGCCGAAGTCCAAAGCATTGTCGGCAATGACGGCGATGATACGGTTGAAAACAACGGAACCGTGCATCTTATCGAACTCGGTAACGGCGCCAATGCGATCGTCAATAATGGAAACATCGACCTCATCAGAAGATTTTCCAAAGATGACGAAACTGAAACCATTACAAACAACGGCGCCATCGGGTCGATTCTTTTATCAAATTCCCCGACCGACATTATCAACAATGAGGAGGCGACAATCGAGTTTGTCAGCACATCTGATTCGAATTACCGGGAGAATGCGGGCCGGGATGATCCGGGTGTGAGCATCAAGAACGCCGGCAACATCGAAAAGATTCGGCTGTATAATGGCAATGATTCTGTATTGAACAAGCCGGGCGGTGCAATCGGTACAATTGAAATGGATGGAAAAAGCAATACCGTCAACAACAATTCAAACGCGACCATCCATACCCTCGTACTCGGTGATGGACAAGACACGGTAAACAATGCCGGTAAGATCGGTTTCATCAGATTGATCGGCGACCGCGAGAGAACCTCCATCAATAACAGGCATTCCGGTGAAATTGAGGAAATCTCCACGCTTGTGCCCAATTCCTGGCGGAAAAATATATATGATGAAGGCGTTAAGGTGAACAACGCGGGGTCAATCGGCACAATTGCATTGGGTGACGGTGCGGATACGCTCTTGAACTCGGGAGAAGTAGGCGATGTCGACCTGGGCGGCGGGAACGACGTTGTCGTGCATTCATCAGGAAGCATTGCATCACTCAATACAGGCAGGGGCGCCGATCAGGTCGTTGTCGGATCCGGCGCAAGTATTTTACAGGCCGATACCGGTGCTGATCAGGATTTTGTGTTTGTCAAGAAAGGCGGCGAAATTACGTCTCTTGAAACAGGCACCGGTTCGGATACGGTCCGCAACGAGGGCGCCATCAACCGGCTTGCCGATGCCGGAGGTGAGGATCTATATCTGGGCGGGCCGGATTCGCAGGTCGGTTCAAGTTTAAAAGACTTTGAACATCGCTACGCTTACGAGATTAAAGATGGGCAGCTCCTTATAAACGGCAGGCGTTCGAACGACGCTGTCGAGGATATTTTGTTCGCAACTGTGCGAGACGGCCAATTGGACGTGGGGTTCGGTATCGGCGGAAGCATCATTCATCCATTTTACGATTTGGGACCCGATGGCAGTGTCCAACAAACCACCTTCCCGCAGGTTGTTTATACCCCCAACGGCAAAGAGAGTGTTACAATCACGCCCCAAACGCCCTCCGGTAAAACGACTGTCGAGGAAGGTGCCGCAGATGATGTGGTTCATGTGAGCAACCCACCGGGTTTGACGCCGCCAAAAGACTATGACCCGCAAATGGAGGCAACGACGGAAGCTGCCGCCGGCGAATATAATGGTAAACCGGTTTCCTCGGAAGAAGGCTATTTTACCAGGAAAAGAGAGGTCCACGGGGTAACCGTTCTTGCATCGAATAACGTATCGGACGAAGAGGCCAGGCAAATGGTTTATCAACTCGAACAGATAATGGCCGGTTTGCCGGCCAAAGTCCGGGAAAAATTAAAAGGGTTGCAAGTGCATTTAGGTGGCGATCTTAGTGAATTTTATCTTCCCTACCTTGCAGGAGCAAAACCTGACGGTGATAATGAAGCGTATTATAACATATCTCTTCAAACCATTGCCCTGACGTCGGCAAGCGCTTTTCTGCATGAATTCGGCCATGCATTGCAAGAGATGGCCGGAGATTATGTGGTCGCCACAAACAAGCAGACAGGTAAAGAGGTGACCTTAAACGAAGCCATTAATCTTGCATTTTCCACTGCGAGAAAAAATGAATCAGGATGGGGCTCGGAAAACTGGGCCTCAGCCGAGGAGGAATACTGGGCCCAGGGTTATGCCACCGGACTCGGTGGGACTCCGGGGGGCCGTAATCCGGGCTTTAACCCTCAGAGCCCCGCCGAATTGGAATACACCGACCCGGAACTTTACGCGATTTTACAGGTGCTTTATCCGGGACTGCTTTAGGGCTCGCGCAAAAATAATTTCACATTTTAGGCGCGAGCCTTTAACGGGCAATTATATATAAAATTGCGTTCTGCCCCGGTTTGGTTTATGGTACCCAAATCGTTTCCCCTGCCGAACCACTCTCTACTGTTCAACCCCCAAAGCGAGGCGGCATGACCCAGCCAGGCGATGCATGCGAAAGCAAATGGTCCTTTCTGCTCGATCCCACCTGCGGTCGCGGGCGCTTTGTTTTTCTGTTGGTTGCGATCTTGATTTTTTTCGTGGTCAATCCCTTTTTGGAGGACTACGACCGACTTAATTTTTTCCTGGACCTATTCTTATCGGTCATCCTGCTGTCGGCCATTTATACGCTTGGCGGGTCGCGCAAGCATCCGGTCATTGCGACCCTTCTGGCCGTGCCGTTGCTGGCGGATCTGTGGCTGAACCGGATTTTGCGCTTTCCATATCTGAACTATCTTGGTGATTTTTGCGGCATTTTATTCTTCGCTTTTTTAACAGGGGTTATGGTGATGCACATTTTCCGGCAGCGAGCCGTCACCATGGACCTGATCTGCGGAGCGGTCTGCGTCTATTTCATGATCGGCTTCATGTGGGTTTTTCTATACGCCTCAATTGAGTTGTTGCACCCCGGATCATTCACCACCCCCAAGGGGCAGATCGGACCGAACGACTTTGCATACTACAGCTTTGTGACCCTGACCACCCTTGGTTACGGCGACATTCAGCCGTTAAGTTCGCCTGCCCGTTACCTGTCTGCGCTGGAGGCGCTGTGCGGTCAGTTGTACCTGACCATCCTGGTCGCACGTCTGGTGGGGCTGCATATATCACAGCAGATGCACGACGGTTGAGGGGCGCAAGGTTGATAGCGGTTTGATTCTGGACCCCGGCCTTCGCCGGGGTGACGTGATGTTCTTCGGTTTCATTGCATTGCCCCCCGGATCGGATTCGAAAATCCGGAACAAAAGCAAAAAAAAATGTCATCCCGGCGCAAGCCGGGATCCAGAATCAAAACGATAACAACCTTTCAAAAACATTTCAAAGTGGAGGCCCCATGGCAGTGCCTGATGCTTCGCACAGCGTTAATTTTTCCATCGACTTCACGGACCATGAAGACGGGACGGTGGATGACTGGTTGCAGACCAAAGGGTTCAAGTTTGAACGTGATGCCAAAAACCGGCAAAAAATCGATCTGTTCGTCGACGCCAGGGGCTTGAACCTGGATGCCCGCACCCGGGTAAGTGGCTTTTTGTTTCGGCAAGGGGTCGATCTGAAAGCGTCTAACCGGATCAGGGTCGATTGGGGCGTCTCCAAATACCCCAGGAATACAGGGTATGAGCTGAAGAAAAACAATGAGGCGCTGATGGTCTATGTTTTTTTCGGTTACGCTAAAACAGCGAGCGGGTCTTTGATCGTGCCGGACAGCCCTTATTTTATCGGTCTTTACCTGGGCGAAGCCGACCGGGTGAACAAACCGTACAAAGGGCGCTATTTTCACAAGGGCGGTCGGTTTGTCTGTCTGGGTAATCCCGAACCGGGCGAAGCAGTGGTTTCGCAGTTCGATCTGCGCGACGCTTTTCGCAGCTATTTCGGCAAGACGGAGGTGCCGTTGATTTCCGGCGTCAGTCTGGGCGTCGATACCACCGCGGCCGCCGATCGCGGCCGGGCCGCCGCATTTATCCGGCGGATCGAGTTTTTAGAGCCGCGGGAAAAATAAAATACCCCAAAGTACGTTCGTATTTGGGGCCATATTACATATATTTTCAGCCGCACAGAAGACATCTTGATAATTTTGACCGGACAGCCGTGACCCGGTATTTGACTCCGGTCAGGATCGCGTTAAGGTTTTTCGACCCACCCTTTCAGGTTTTTCGACCCATCTTTTCAGGGATCCCCTGATTTACAAATATCATTGTGCACCGCGGCCTTGTTTGCCGCTCTTTCGTCTACCACCAAGGTAAGCGTCGTCAATGGTAATAAGGCCGCCAATTTTTTGTGTGCTGTCGCGTTCAAGCATAGTTTGCATTATTTTGTGCTTCATGCGTCAAGCGGCATTGTATGAAACACGCCACTTGGCGTTTAAGTTCCAAAGCCGAAATACCATTTTTGCTTTGTGTGACCAAGTAGACGGCAAGAAACCATGCTGTAAGAGACAGATGGCTGGAATGAAAAATAGTACCAGCCTTCACCGAAGTTTGCTTGTGGCAACGGTGACATTGAAAAACTTTGCGTTTACGGAATTTGATGGGCCTTTAACATTCTTTATGCTTTTACAATGTCTTCTTGAAAGACGAATCTTTATTTCGCAAAAATGCAAAAAATCAACTTTTTTGGATTCTAACTACATGAAATTATTAAACCATGATTTCAAAACAGGGGTTTTCGTTCAGACACTAATTATATGCTCCCTGCGTAAACAACACAAAAATCCCTTTTATCGCAGTCGTCACACTTTCTGTTCGATTTATTAAATTTCCAAAAATTACTATATTTTTTAGGACCAACATCATCCCCACGTTCAAAAGGCCTTATATTCCTATAAGAGCCACATATAATTTGCTTACACGTATAACTTCTAGTCGCTACAATGTGTGTACCCTTGTTTACAGAAGTTGCCACAAAGACTATTTCAATCCTGTCGTTCTTTTTGAGGTGAGTTATGTCAAAACTGTGAATCCAGTACGTACCAACATGTGGTCGGTCGAAAGAGCCGACGGTTTTGGCATATCTCTTTTCGTCCCGGTTATGAGGATTTTCTCGTAGCGTCCAGCCATAAACAACCATACCTGGTCGAAACAAATCCGGCGTGTCATGATCTAACAGTATGAGATAGGATTGATAGGTTCTCTCATCTCTAATGGTATTAACTCTGCGGGTTACGGAAATACTTATTTTTATATCATAATATGAATCCGAGTCTCTATTCCATATCTGTACTGTTAAGCCTTGAAAATAATCACAATCGCAAGATAGCTTTTTAGGAAAAATAATCGCCGGTTTGCGATTAATGATCCTAAAAACAATCAGTCCAAACATTATTGAATTTAATAGTAAACTTCCAATGGATTGAATTGATACGAAGACCTTGCCAAGATCCTTTGGTATAAGTTGCCCGCCACCTAACGTAGTTTGGTTTAAAGATGAAAAATAAAAACAAGGCCAAAATTTATCTTCGCGAATCAATGACCTTCTATCTTCATCATTTTTATATACACCGTCAAATTCAACAAAGAGGAGTCCAAAAGCTGCCGCTGCGAAAAAATGCAAAATTAGAAAAAAAAATAGTAATACTAAAATATGTAATTTCAGGATAAAATTAGTGGTTTTACCCCTTTTAAGCCCCCACTGATACCAAAGTTTGGATGTATAAAAAGACGTCTTTCGTTCTCTGGTCCCTTTTGGGCACGCAAACCATATAAATGCGAATAGGATAAAAGGAGTAAAGAATGGGACTAACCTTACAAAATAAAACGAAATCTCACAATATAGATCCATAATTGAATGCCATATTTCTTTTGATCGCTACTCAAGTGGCAGTACTTGGCTGGGGTCAATCCGGCCGGGGGCCGGTGACGACAATTTGCGATTCGGTTTGGCTTCGGGTGCTGCTTTTTCGGTGTGTTGCGGTATGGCGGCAATCGTTTCGCCGGGGCCGATTTTTCGATATTCCTGCCGGTGTTTTTTTCCCACAAACCGCATCAGTTCAACCATCGTCGCTTTCATTTGCAGGGCCTGAGCGTTCATCTGCTCCGACGCGGAAGCCGACTCCTCGGCCGAGGACGCATTTTGCTGGATCACCTTGTCCATGGTCGCGACGGCTTTGTTGACCTCTTTGATTCCGGCGGCCTGCTCCCCGGAGGCCACCGATATTTCTCCGACAAAGGCCCCGACTTTCCGCACACTGGCCGCCACCTGCCCGAACGCGTCATTGGTCCGGTTGACCAGCATGGAACCGTCATCCACGGATTTAACTGTTGCCGCAATCAGATGCGCCGTATCCCGGGCCGCATCCGCAGCCCGCATGGCAAGACTGCGCACCTCATCAGCGACCACCGCGAATCCGGCACCGGCTTCACCCGCCCGGGCCGCCTCAACCGCAGCGTTCAATGCCAGCAAGTTGGTCTGAAACGCGATTTCATCGATGGTTTTAATAATTTTGGATGTCTGCTCCCCGGCTTGTGAAATGTCCGCCATGGAACCGGTGAGCTGCGCCATCGATTCGGTTGCTTCGGTCACGATGTGAGTGGCGTTTTTCATCAGATCGTCCGCCTGCCCCGAGTTGGCGGCATTTTGTCTGGTCATGGCGGCCATTTCTTCTAGGGCCGAAGACGTCTCTTCAATGGAAGCCGCCTGCTCGGCCGCGCCCTGGGCCAATTGCTGACTGGCCGAAGCGATCTGGCCGGACGCCGCGGCAACCTGCCCCGCGCCCTCATCCATTTGTCCGGCAATTTTGCTTAACAAGCCGACAACACCCCGCACAATAAAAAAAGCGAGCATGATCCCGGCAAAAATGGCGACCAGGCCGACAATGGTCACCTGATGCCTGGTTTTACGCGCAGAGCCGAGCATTACTTCGTCGGATAGAACACCGGCCTTGGCCTGGCTGCGGATTGCGTGGAGCAGGGCCTGGACCTTTCTCAAGCTGGCCACGGTCCTTGTAGCATAAATACTGTTTGCCGTATCCAAGCCTTTTTGCAAGTCCTGCTCGGCTTGGATCGCGGTTTGAAACAGGCTGCGTATCCGGTCGAGCGACGCGCTGGTGTCTTCATTGAAAACACGTATGGCGGCCTGCATGTCCTGTTGGTTGACCAGGCTTTCGATGGTGCGCACGCTCTGGTGCAAGGCTTTGTGAGGCGCCTGGATCGCTTTAAACGCGGCCTCAAGCTTGGGAAATGTGGCGGTTAGTTGCTCGGTGGCGGGATCGGCCAGAAATCGACCAAACGCACAGCGGTCCGGATCAAGTTCAACCCCGGTGGAAAACGGCCGGCCGGCGGCAAAATCGGCGACCCGCCGCAACAAAGCGGTGTTGGTATGATCCGGATAAACGCCGGTACCGACAATCCAGTTCCACGGCGCGTAGCGTTTTAAGTAAGTGAGTTTCGGAACCGGTTGACCGGTTCCGGGCAGCGGCCATTGGTACGTGACAAACCCGGCCCCTTTTTCCGTGCCGGTTCGCGCCATTTCCGCGAAAATGCGCTTGCCGGCCGGATCTTCGATGCCACTGACATCTTTGCCCACCAGTGCCGGTTTGAAGGGATGCATGATCATTCGGGCCTTGTCGTCGATGATGAAAAAGTAATCCTTGCTGCCGCTGCCGTACCGCAGGTCCTGGAGCATCCGGGCCGCCATGCGTCGACGGGCCGCCGGATCGGCAACCGCGGTATTTTCAGCATTGGATTGTAAAGCCGACACCGCCAGATCGACGGCGTTTTTCAGTTTGGTTTGATACGCGTGCAAGCCACCGGCTTCCGCAGCCAGGGCCTTGCCCAGTTTTTCCATCCAGCCGACATGTTCG
>JANQIE010000317.1 GCA_028282295.1 Desulfobacterales bacterium
GCATTTTTAAAATCCTCGACATAGCCTGCTATGCCTGCGGTTTTAAAAATGCTCGGGCCTTGCCGGAAACCAAAATCTACCATTTCCGGATGGACACCAGCTTGTATTCATCCGGAAACGGTAGAATTTGGTCCAGATCAAATTCGTGAGAACGCCGACCTGGGCCAAAAGATGCTATTTCCAGATGGCCACCAGCTTGGGCGCGCACATTATCTGTTTGTGTTTTTCCGCGGCCCTTAAGCCTTTCACTTGGCGAGGGAGTTTTCGGTAAAAGAATTCCCGGGCGGTGTTTGCGACGTTACGCTGCTTTCCCTGTTTCTGTTGGAAGAATCATTGATAATAATCATCCCTTCAGCTTCCTCCAGTATGCTTCGAGACAGGTTCATTAACAATTCCAGGCGATTGCGCACATTACTATCAAGCGTTTGCCATTCACGGAACACCTGGCCATTGGAGCAATAAGCAAATTGGCCACGATTAATTTCAAGCTGACGACCTTCAATGTTAATAACCAGATTCATCGCAACACCTTCGAATGGAAATGATAAACCGTAACATCCGGCAATTCGGAGAATACCGATCACCACTAAATTTCGCAAACGCCGGGCTCTTTATCGTAAAACCCGGCAGGCGGGTCCTGGGGGCACATTGCGTGCCTTGAAATCTAGAGGCTGGTATGTGAGCACTATTCGGTTTGAATACTTGCGCGGTACGAAGCAATTTACCGCCGAAACCGCCACATTGTATAAACCAAATCACATATCAGATCAAATGAAAATTTGGCTGATGAAAATGCACCACCGCCGCGCCATGCGCCCCTACCGCCGGTTAGCCGGCTTGATCCAGGTCCCCAGGTAGCGGTATCGCAGGCTGATTTGCTTAAGACGGCGCTTCTGGTCGACAAAACGGGATTTCATCCCCACCAGCCACTTTTGGTGCGTCCGTGCCTGCTCGGGACTAAAGAAAAAATCATGGTCACCAGGAGCGATATCCAAGACCGGCCGTTTGTTCGCCAGATGAATAGTACCGGCATTGCTGCAAAGCATGCAACGAACAGAAAAGTCGCCTTCAAAACGAAAAGTCTGCCCGCCGCACAAAGGGCAGCACGGTTCCGGCGCCCCTTGGGCCGAACCGAAAAGCGCGTGTCCAATTCGCACGGCGGCATCGCGATTGGATTGATTCAAGAATATCTCACCAGGCAAGGCGCCAAATATCGTCCGCAGCGCCTTGATATCGGCGAGCAGTAGCTTCAAAAAACTTTCAAGGCCCAATTGAGTATACCCCTGCTTGCCCGGAATACCCGCGATTGCAATGCCGACGGCCGGCTTGCGCCACAACCGGTCACCATGGGCATACAACGCCAGACCGCGATCGAGCAACACTTTAAGAGTCGCATTCGGTCCGAGAAAATAAGCCGGTGTGCACACGATCCAGCCGTCGGCGGCAGCCAGGGCTTCGACCACCTGGTAAAAATCGTCTTCAAGAGGACAGGCCTGATCCTTGAACAAACACACATAACACCCCCGGCAGGGCTTGATTCGATAATCCGACAGGCGCAGCAGCTTCAATTCATGGTCGGTACCGATGTGCCGGCTGATTTCCTTGGCCATGATCTCGCAATTTCCCAACGTGCGCGGCGAAGTCAACAAGGCAAGCACGGTTAACATTTGCATCTCCCGACAAAGCCGTCAAAATTAAAATTCACAGACATTTGCTCCAGTGCCCATCCCAAATCATTCAGCCATTGATTTGCGCAGTTTGATCGGATTGCGCTGACGCTGCCGGATTTTGAGGTTCAACAATTCAACGCAGACCGAAAACGCCATGGCAAAATAAACATACCCCTTGGGAATATGCAAATCGAGACTTTCGGCGACCAGCGTCACACCGATGAGAATTAAAAAACTCAGCGCCAGAATCTTTATCGTCGGATGCGCCTCGACAAACCGCCCAATAGCGCCGGCCGAGATCATCATGACGCCCACGGCCAGCACAATGGCAATAACCATCACCATCAGGTGTTGGGCCAAACCGACCGCCGTAATAACCGAATCAAGCGAAAAGACAACGTCCAGCAACGCCACCTGGATCAGCACACCGGCATAACCGACAGTGGCGGAACCGGCCGTGTGCGTCGCCTCCATCTCCAGACTCGAGTGAATTTCAAAAGTACTTTTCCCGAGAAGAAAAAGCCCGCCACCGAGCAAGATCAAATCGCGGCCGGAAATATCCTCACCCAATACCGTAAACAACGGCTGGGTCAACCCCATGATCCAGGTCAATGACAAAAGCAGGACAATCCGGGTCCCCATGGCCAACCCAAGCCCGATCAAACGCGCTTGCCGGCGCTGCTCATCCGGCAGGCGGGAAACCAGAATCGAGATAAAAATAATATTATCGATCCCTAACACAATCTCCAAAGCCGTTAACGTTGCCAAAGCGATCCAGGCCTCGGGCTGAGCCATCCACTGCATAGTCGCCTCCCCATAAATTAGTTTAGTGTCCATCCGCAAATAGCATCTTTTGGCCCCTGGCTGGCAAAGCGCGAATGCGAAGGAATATCAAGATATTTCTTCGCATTCGCAACACAGCCAGGCGGGATCATTGGCCCCTAAAAATGTGAAGTTATTTTTGCGCGAGCCCTAAGATCGCATCGATCCGCAAACAGCCGGAACGACGCTCCCGCCCAATCGCAATACCCGCACACCTGGGCAGTGGCGCCTTGTCCCGAGCCAAAAGCGACTGTTTCCGGATCGACACGAGATAGCTTCTACCGACAATCCCGTAAGACGTCAATCACAATCCCGGCCTTGACCCGAACAAACCGCCCTGTATGATTTTTTTCGACGAAAAGAGCACCTATCACTTTTTTTACCAGAAGAATTGCTGTTATTTTGATCATCATACCATTTTGAAATATTGCTTCACATCTCTTTTCACCCCCATGATAACCACAGCCACCATCAACAAAAACAAAATCACATTCGAAGATTGACTTTTACAATCACAAATGCTAAACAGCTCGCAGACTTTTCACATCTTTCACCGCCGACATCAAACTCAGCAACGCGGAGGGTTTTCATGACGCAGTGAATATTTAAAATTAACAAATGCTCGTTTTGATACTAGTAACGCACCTGGTTGGAATTCCTGATGAAGTTGGATTGGAGCAATCGTAAAACCGGCAACCGCCTTGCCTTGAGCAGGACGGCTTGACCGGTTTTTTTTGTGCCTCGCAT
>JANQIE010000199.1 GCA_028282295.1 Desulfobacterales bacterium
GTAGAAAATGTCATCGGTTGAAAAATCTTCGTTTTACTTTTTTGAGCCTAAGCCATCGAAATTTATGGGTTTATCACTTTTTCGTTCAGGCACTAGTTAGTCGCCGGTTTAATAAAAAAAACTGTTTTTGCTCGCAAAACAACGCAATTGCAATGCGACTCATTTTGGCCTTCTTGGCCACCGGTAATTCTTGCTGGTGTCACTTGTGATTCGATGTCCCTTTCAGTTAATGCTTAAACTTCATATGTGACGGCCGCCCCCAAGAGATTTGCACGTCGCCAGGCGTCACCCCGGCGAAGGCCGGGGTCCAGGACCAAATCGACAATATCCTTTTTCAATGTCAGGGTTCATTGGCAATGGCAACTTCGATGCAGCGATCGATAATGGCGTCCTGATCTTCAAGGGACAGTTCGATGCCGGCCTCTTCAGCCACGTCGAAAAGGATGTCATCGATTTCACCACGCATTTTGTTGATCACATCCAAGTTGGTGCGCCAGTCCCGAATTTTTTGCCGGGCCAACCGCTCGGTGATGAGCTTGGCGATGCGCAGACCGGGTTGGGCGTCAACCGAACCGTAGGCGGGCAGCACCTCGCGCACGCATCCATAATAGCGCCGGGCCATGTCACGTCCTACAAGCTCCTGCGGGGTGTCGTCATCCGTGTGCGTGGTCACTTTGGTGGCGATATCCGTGACCTTCGCCAATGCCACCACCGCCTGCAGGCGACCCGCATGATAGGCGTCAAGTACTTCTTTTAGCAGCTTGGAAAACTTGCGATAGAAAACCGGGTCCCTGGTCATCTCCTTTGCGATAACGTGCCGGGTGGCGGCCGCGATCATGTCGGTCTTGGCGCCGGTGCTTTTGCTGTCGTCCGTCAGCATCCGGGCGCGCTGGCCGGCATCCAGCAGATTGACGGGCCTGCAAAGCGGCTGTACGTCACCGGCCCCCACATGGGTGTCGATCAATTTTTTGATTTTCGGCTCGTACACGGAAAAATCGACCGCCTCCTGATAGCGCTGCCCCACGGTCGCCCGCAGGTTCTGGAAAAATTTAAGGTCTGTTTTGTACTGTTGAATGGCCTGCTCGGCGGTGTGCATTAAAAAGGTTGTCGATGACAAGGCCAGGGCCAGGGTGCGCGCAAACAGGCTAAAGCGCTCATGAAATTGATTTCTAAGGCCATCATCCCGCAGGTGCGTCTCAAAGGCTTCCGGATCGCTGGCGCCCTTGACGCCGGCAAACAGCGCCCACAGGTCGGCATGGATTCGGGGAAGCTGGTCGGCCCGTTCCTGCACGTATGTGACGGTAGCCTCCAGATCGGCCGGGTCATACTTGGCCAGTTGCCCGTAAAAATCGATGGCCTGATCCAGTTCCCGGACAACACCGCTGTAATCGAGGATCAATCCGTACTCCTTGCCGGGATGCAGCCGGTTGACCCGTGCAATGGCCTGCAGCAGTTTGTGCTCCTTGAGTTTGCGGGCCAGATAAAGCACGGCATTACAGGGAGCATCAAAACCGGTCAGCAGTTTATCCACCACGATGATTATTTCGGGGCGGCCACCGCGTTTAAAGGCATTGATCAGTTGCTTGTTGTAGTTTTTCTCCGTGCCGAAACGGTCCATCATGGCCTGCCAGAATTTCTTCTCTTCGGCCGAGGGCCTGCATTGCCGGTCTTCCCCCTCGACCGCTGTAGGCGCCGAAATCAGCACCTCGGTGCTCACCTGTCCGAAGCTATCGATAAATTCTTTGTACCTGAGCGCGGTCTTTTTGTCGGGCGTGACCAACTGCCCTTTCAAGCCGGTGTGTTGATAGGTGGTGACATAGTGCCGGTTCACATCCCAAGCGACCATGCGGACCTTGTGCAGGGCCTTGTTGAGCCGGCGTTCGGTGGAAAAGCCACGTTTTAAATTTATCTTCTGTTGATGGGTCAAGCCGGGGGTCAGCCGGTCGAACCAGCCGTCCACGGCCTGCCGATCCACGTGCTGGGGCACATGGCGGGCTTCGTAAAGTAGCGGCACCACGGTTTTGTCTTCCACGGCGCGGCTGATGGTGTATGCCGGCCGGAAAAGATCACCGAATTGGGCAAACGTGTTTTTCTTGGCGGATTTTGCCAGGGGTGTGCCGGTAAAAGCGATAAAACAGGCGCCTTTGAGCGCGACATGCATGCGGGCGTGCTGCGCGTCGTACTGGCTGCGATGGCCTTCGTCCACGAGGACGAAGGTGTTGCGGCCCACCGCTTTAAGCTCACGCGAGGCGGTGACAAACTTATGGATCAACGTCGTCACCACGTGCGTGCGCCGGTCGCCCAACAATGCGACCAGATGCCTGCCGGTGGTGGCCTGCTCGGGCGCCAGGCCGCATGACCGGAATGTACCGCAGATCTGGTCGTCCAGTTCGATGCGATCGGTGACGAGAATAATTTTAGGGTTCACGATTTGCGGATGCAACGCCAGAGATTTGGCCAGCATCACCATGGTCAACGATTTGCCGCTGCCCTGGGTGTGCCAGACCACCCCGCCGGGCCGGCTGTGTTGCAGATCCGTGCGCAACACCCGTTTGAGAATCTCGCGCACGGTAAAATACTGGTGGTAACGAGCGACTTTTTTGGCACCCCCCTCGAAAAGGATAAATTTATAGATCAGTTCCAACAGACGCTCCGGGCGGCAAAGGGCGAAAAGGGTGCGATCCTGTTCGCTGATCCTGCGTCCCTGGGCAATCAAATCGAGATAGGCGTCGCGTACATCGGCAAAGGGGCCCGCCAGCAGCATCGCCATGCGCTGATCATCCACGGGCGTTTTAATGATCCGCCGCAGTGCACCGTCCAGTCCTGATTCGCGCCACACCGACCAGAACCGGGGCGGTGTGCCGGTGGTTCCGTAGCGTACTGTATCGCGCGCCAGGGCCAGTAAAAGCTGGCTGTATAAAAAGAGCTGGGGAATGCCGCCCTTGGCCTGATAGCCGCCCAACTGTTCGATGGCCCAATCAACCGGTGCCAGCCGGGTTGAAGGGCAGGCCGAACACCTGCACGTCATAACGACCAGGGGGATGCCGTTGACAAAGAGCACGATATCGGGAGCGTGATGCTTCTGAAAACCGGCCCGCTCCACTTTGAACCCGGCCGTGCATTGATAGGTGTTGTTGGCCGGATTGCGCCAGTCGATGTAATCGATCGCAAAACTCTTGGTGTCTCCCTCGACGGTCTGGGGCACGCTGGTCCCCAGGCACAACAGATCGTACGCCTGTTCGTTGCGATGCGTGCCGCCCGTGGCCCGCACCCCCTTGAGGGCTTGCACGGCGCTTTGAACAGCGTTTTCAGTGAACGGATGGGTGCCCCCTTTGAAGGTGAACCGGCAATGTGAGCGGATATGGTCTACCAGCACCGGTTCCAGGATCGTGCTGCTTAACCGGCCGGCCCGCAGCCGGTCGGCCTTTTCAGGTGGCAGGTACTCCCAGCCCAACTGCATGAGCAGGTGCAGGGCCGGCAACCGGCAGTGCAGTTTCTCCGGGTAGTTCGGCAATGCACGGGCAGGATCGCCGTATGCGAATTGGTCTTCCAAAGGGCGCCTCTATGTTTTCACGCGTACTTCGCCGGTGAGAAGTTTTTGCATGAGGCCGCGTTTTTGTTCTTCCACGGCTTTGAGCTGACTTTCCAGATCGCCGATTTCGATTTGGGCTGTGGCGAGAACGTTGGCGATGGAGACCTGCTCATGTTTTTCGGGCAGTGGCACCCTGATCAGGGAGAACGCCTTCCACCGCAAACTGCCGCGACGATCGACCGAGGCGTTGGTCGATACTTTAAAAATATGGCGAAACGTCTCGGTTTTAAACACCGCGTACAGGTATTCGGGGATGACATCGGCGCAACATTCAAACACGGTATAGATGGGGCTCACGATCCCCACCTGATGTTCGCGCAAAAGGCCGATGGACCCTTCTTCAATATGGTTGGACGGATAACCGAACCATCCGCGCCGGATGATTTTGTAACCGGATGTGTTCCGGCTCAATACCTGTTTTCCGAAATACTGCGCGGATTCAACAAAGCCCTTGTGCTTGGTGCAGGACAACAGGGTCAGGTCAGCGCCGGCGCGGTTGCGCTCGCGATGTTCCTGCGCAATGTCTCTGATCCGCGGACAACGCCAGTCCGCCGGCAGGTCGAAATAAGGGTATGTCTTGCGTCCCATTGTCTGTTGAAAACCCGGCAGCCTTTGCCTGCCCGTCAACAACTGTTGCTTGAGCGCCTGCTTGTAGGTTTTTTTGGCCGCAATAAGTTTGCGGACCTGGTCAAGACAAGCATCCCAGACAGATAGAATTCGGGCTATTTTTTTTTGCTCGATCAATTGCGGGCATGCGATTCGAATTCCAAGGAAACCGTCCTTGGTGAGCTTTTTCATGCTCTCACTGGTTCCATTGGCCCTGGCGATAATTTTAGCCCGGTACGGTTCAAATGAAAGCAGGTAAGCGAGCCACCTGAGGTCGATGTTGCCGTCGTCCTTGGCCGCAACGCACCAGAGCAGATCAGACAGAAACAGATTGGGAAAATCGCTTTCAATATAGCAAACGGAACCGACTAGCTCCTGCGTATTCGAGCGACTGACAAGCAGCGTGTTTTTGCTGACCGGTGTCTTCAATGCATCGGCTTTTGAGCCTTTAACGGCTTTGTTTTTTTCCGGACTGAACTGGTTCTGCTGGATACAATCCAATTTTAAAACACCCGCCTCATCATCTTTGGCAGGCCGATCCGCGCCGACCGCACTATAGCCGGAAACCGGTTTTTCACAGACCTGCCACAGGGCAACCTCCTGCCAGCCTTGGGGAAGATAACCGGCTTTTTTCTTTGCTTTTGGTTTGCTTTGTTTTTTCGCAGCCATCTGGAACTCTGTGAACCAATTGTTAACCGCTATTTTAGAAATCCCAACTCTTTCAGATACCCCTGCATTTTTCTGCGGGTCCGGGCCAGTTCCTTCTCAAGGGTGTCGATCTCAGCCTGTACGGCCGGAATATCGATCTGCGGTTCAGGCTCGTACGTGTCCACATAACGGGGAATATTGAGGCTGAAATCGTTCTCTTCGATCTCGGCATAGGATGCCAGACAGGCGTACTTGGCGACCGACCGGCGTTTGCGAAAAGTAGTAACGATTCTCTCGATATCCCGGGACCGCAGCCGGTTTTGGTTGGTGCTCCGTTCGAATTTACGACTGGCATCGATAAACATCACATTCGATTGGCGGCCGGCACGGCGGGATTTATCGAATATCATCAGGGCCGCCGGAATAGCGGTGCCGAAAAAGAGGTTGGGCGGCAGACCGATAACCCCATCCAGCACGTTTTCGCGGACCACGGCCTCACGGATCCTACCTTCCTGCCCACCCCGAAACAGGACACCATGGGATACCACCACCCCCACCCGGCCGCCGCCCTGCGCGGCCGTGGCCAGCATGTGCGCAATAAAAGCCCAGTCACCTTTGCTCTTGGGCGGTATGCCGCGATAAAACCGGTTATAAACATCATCGGCAGCGATCTCCTGGCCCCACTTATCCAGACTGAAAGGTGGATTGGCGATGACCACGTCAAACGTCATCAAGGCATCGTTTTCATCGACAAACTGGGGATGACGCAACGTGTCCTCCCAGAGGATGTGAGCCGCGTCCACCCCATGCAGAAACATGTTCATTTTGCACAAGGCCCAGGTGCTGCCGTTCATCTCCTGGCCGTAAAGCGCATAGTCGTCCGAGCCGACCTGTTTTCCGGCCCGGATAAGCAGCGATCCTGATCCACAGGCCGGGTCGCAGATACGATCACCGGGTTGCGGCGCCACCAGGCGGGCCAGCGTTTCGGATACCGCCGCCGGCGTATAAAATTCACCGGCCTTTTTACCGGCGGTGGCGGCGAATTTTTCAATCAGGTATTCGTAGACATCGCCGATAACATCCATGTGCCCCACGGACTCAAGGCGCAAATCCAGATCGCCCAGATCTTCCAGCAAGTGCTTCAGGCGCGTGTTGCGCTGGCGGGCCTGGCCCAGATTGGCCTCGTTGTTAAAATCAATGTTGCGAAACACGTTGTGCAATTTGCCCTTGTTGGCATCTTCGATGTGCGCCAGCAAAATATTGATCAGTTCACCGATGTCGGGCCGGGCCCGTCTTTCATAGAGGCTTTCGTACGTGGCCGGGAATTCTTCCGTAATGGTGTCGTCTTCGTCCCTGAGTTCGATTCGGGGGATAACGAAGCGCTCCCGGCTCAGCGCGCGATCGATACGCTTCTGGTTGCCTTTGTATTTTTTCTCATATTCGCCAACTTTGGATTTGTGAATATCGCCAAGATATTTCACGAAGAGCATGGTCAGGATGTAGTCCTTGTATTGGGCCGGGTCGATCACCCCCCGAAACGTATCGCAAGCCTGCCAGACCCGGTTAAAAATGACATCTCGTTTTTGCTGATCGTTCATAGTTCGGCATTTCACCTTTCAATAGTCGCTCACCGTCTGTAAACAGGCGGCTGTTATCAATTCCCTGCGTTTTTTACCGAGTTGCTGCAACAAATTCATCTCTTTGAACATCAGTGCATTCATGTCGGCAATCTGAAGTTGAAGTTCCACGGGCGGTAACGGAATTTGCGTACTTTCCAGCACCGCCCGGCGGACAACCGGCATGTGCACGCTACGCCCGCTGTTTTGAAACAGATAGTGTTTCACAGGCGCCTGATTCAAATACCAACTTAAATAACCCGGTAAAACAACCGGACTGGATATACGCACGACAAAAAAGCAGGCCGCCGCCAACGCCGGTTTCGGTATCCGGCCCAATCGGATCGTGGAATTATGGGCGCCCCGGGCCATAAATAAAAGATCATCCTTTTCAAGAAGCTGATCATTACGCGACAAATTCGGATTGAACCGGATCAGCCCCGCCGTATCACAGGTCAGATGATCACAACTCACATTTTTGGCCTGTACCAGATAATGACTGCCGGCCGCCAAAGATTCGATTTTCCCGCGGGCAATGTAACCGCTGTGGATGTCACTGATATCCCTTAATTTCATGTCGCCTCCGATATCACGGTATATGTCCAACTGCAATATTTGATTCAATTTCACAAGAACATAGTGCAATATATGATATATTGCAATTATTTTATTGACAAATAATTATTTGTGATGAAGTTATATTCATCTTGCACTTAAAATCAAACTAGGAGGTGGGATGGCCCGGTCGACTGAAGAACAACACCCGCGAGATTCATTCACACATGTGTTGAAAAAAATTGTGCGCAGGATTGAAGCACGCAACACGTTTCAATTCGAACCAAGCGACGGCCTGGTGCCCCTGAAAGAGAAAATCACCTTCAAAATAGTCAATCTCTGGGTCTTCGGCCCCTGGACAAGCCCCCCTTCAAAAAACGGCGCCTTGAATTTGCTTGCCGAAATTTCAATCGAAGCGGGGTATTTCCCATCAAAGTCAACCATGCGACGATTACTGGCCCAAAATATCGATGATCTGCAATTGCATCTTGGCACACCGCAGAAAAATGATACAGGCGCCCCCATCGTTGACGCCGTATTCGTATGGTCGGAAAATAAACGGAACTGGAAAGACAACATCAGAACCTCCCTCAAAGAAAAAATATCGTCCGGGGAGCGAGGCGGGGTCGCGTTTTTATCCCGAAACATGCTCACGTATCTCGATCTATGGGAACGGGAGTTTCAGTTGAATATGAAGTCAAATAATGTGTGTGAATCAACTTCCGGCACAACCAACGCTAAACGAAAAAACGATTTTATTCCCCTGAGGCCTGAGCAAATCCGGGCGGACGGTGAAACCCTTGCAAAACTGATCGAGATGAACACCAGACACATATTGAAGTGGCACTGGACGCCCTTTTCCATTTTAAAACGCAGAAAAATCAACTGGTCCGAACAGGGCCTGTCGTTTTTTAAAAAGGTCAAACAGCGTAGTGACAAAAAGACCGCCGAGGCGATGGAATTTGTCGTTGACTGGTTTGAGATGAATGACACCGTCAGAACCTGGGCGTATGCCCCGGATAGCCGCGATGCGTACTGGGTTAACGGCAACCGGGTGGACATCGGACGGCGCCCGATTGCGCTTGACCGATTGGCGCACCATTACTGTTATTCCCTGCTGATCGTTCCCCGTATCACCAGGCGGGGGCCAAACGGACTATGGCGAATTATGCGGGGGCGGAATCACGAAATTGAACAAACACTAAAAACAGTCGATTTCTACTGTTTGAAGAACGATCAAAATCAGCTCGACATCCAGGAGGTCTATTCGAACTGGCGGCTCATAAGCAGCCTGCGGCTATTTCGCAATCAATTGGAAGCTGAAATACAAGCCGGGAAGGAAAGCGACTTTTTCAATGCGCAATATACCGTTGCAAAATACACCGGCAGTGAAATGTTAAAAATAATCGCGTGTGTCGATCACGTGGTGATCAATCAAGAGAGCTACGCAATCTCAAAGGAAGGCGAACACTTCAGGGGAGAAGTTTTCAAACGTCCCAGCCTGGACGAGTTAAAAAAATTACTGCACGCTAAAAAATAGGCTGGTATCCATCCGGAAATAGTAGCATTTGGTTCAGGACAACGCCGCAACGAACTTAAAACCGCAGGCGTAGCCCTGCTACGCCGCAAGAACCTGAATGGCTACGCCGTTATTTCAAATTCGTGAGAACGACGGCCTGGGCCAAAATCAGCTAGTGTCCATCCGGAAATGGTAGCTTTTGGTTCAGGACAAGGCCGCAGCCCAATTGCGACCGCAGGCGTAGCCAGGCTACGTCGAGGATCGCAATTGA
>JANQIE010000207.1 GCA_028282295.1 Desulfobacterales bacterium
AAAAAGTACTTCACATGTACTAAAATCTTCGTTCTGCGAATTGACCATAAACAATTAATATTGTAAACAAATAACCACTATTCGTTCGGGCACTATCTAACGGGTAAACCGGTAAAGCAGTCTGAGCCACAAGCATGCGAACAAAGTGAAATGTCAACTGTACAAATCCGGCAAGACGTCACAGTTTACCGGTCCGGCGGCCCGCTTCGCGTTTATTTTGCAGGCGCTTTAGCTGTTATCGGATGTTTTACGGCGAACTTTATCTTTCGAGGATTCAAACTGGTCGTTTAATGCCTGCAGTGCGCGCAGGAAGCTGTTTACGGATGGACACCAGGCAACGCCCGGTTGGCAGGATCTGGATCTGGGAGTTTTGCCATCGATGAGGTCGGTTTCAAGCTGCCCGCTTTGAGTCGGTGAACGCGTCGGGATTCTCTTTGAACTGAGCGGGGGTGACGCAATGGTGCTTTTCCAGCCCGCTTACTTTGGCCGGATCGGCTAACGCCTGCAACGGGCAAAGGTAAATCGTCCCGTATTGATCCCGGGTTCTTATCACCAGGTTGTTTTGGTTGGTCGTCATGCGTTTTCTCCTGATATTTAAATTCGCGCGCCCCAAACGGCAAACACCGGATCGGCAAGGGGCCGGGCCGGATAGTATTTGTCTTTGGCCGGACGCGGATAACCGCGGGCCGAGTAGGTGTGGCATTTTGTGAAGCGATTGTTTTTGAGAAAGTACTCCAGCACCAGCCCCATGCGTTCAAACATGTGCAGTTGCGTCCAGATTTCAATAACCTTGGGCTCAAACCAGCGGTCGGAAAAAGTCACGATGAATATCCCGCCGGCACGCAGCACTCGCGCCACCTCATCGAACACGCTGAAGGGGTGGGTCAAATACTCCACCGACACGGTACACACCACCGCGTCAAAGCACGCCGAACCAAACGGCAACCGCGGATTGCGGTTCAGATCGTGCACCACGTACGCGGTCAGGTCCTTGTTGGCCGTAAGTTCGGCATTGTTGAGCCCCAGACCGGTCAGGGAAGCCGGGTTCAGATCGGGCGGCAGGTGCGAGACCCAACTGCTCATAAGATCCAATACATCGGCGCGGGGTCGAATCAACCGGCCGTAAAGTTGGGCAATGAGTTGGCGTGCACATTCGTCGATATGCTGCACCAAACGAGGGCGGGCGTAAAAATCAGTGTCCGGATTCTCGTCGATGCGGGTAAAGGCCGGCGACGTGAAAAAATCCGTGGGTTGCCCATTGGCGCGGGATTGCATACCGGGGCCGTCGGCGATTTCATCGAGCCAGACCCGGCAGGTGCCGCCACGTTCCGTCTTTTTGGGACGGATCTGCCGAATTTTGGCCTGCAACGTGAGTTCTATTTGCGCCAGGGCATGATTCATATCAATGACCATATTGGCAGGCCCCACCGACATGCAGCGAAACGGTTTGATGTTCTGCGGAAATACAGCCGGGATGCCGGTCAGCAATCCCGTCGGATAAAAGCGACCGGCACGCGGTTGTAACATCGGAGCCGGTGGTGCCGAACCGTTGAAGCAGGTTTTATCGATCAGCCGGACATCTGTCGACGTATGCGGCGGCACCCATTTGCCGGGCGGCGCCTTGAGGTGAATTATATCGCCGGTGGTTTTTTTCAACAGGGCCAGGTGCAACTTCGGTGGAAAATAGTCGCGCCAGAAATTCACACCGGCGGCCCAGTAATGATCATGATGTTTACCGGCCGGACTCTCGTAGTAAAGGTCAAACGCGATGTCGGCCAGTGTGTCGTCGTTGATTTCCAGCATGAGTCATACTCCTCGCCGGATGTTTTTTTGCTACGTTATTATCTGATATTACTATCAAACTTGGCAGGCTGCCCCGTAAAGTCAATACCAACGGTTTCAGAGGAAAATGATAGGTTTATGCCCGCACAAAGATACGTTCCGGTGGAAATTCAGTTTTTTAGGCAACCGGCCGATGGGAATGCTTAGAATCTTCGAAAAAATCACAGCAGAAAAGGTGTTTATTGATGAAAGGCGAATTCAAACCCGCGCTTTTACCCCGACTATTAAAACAGGTCGAGGCACAAAAGCTGACCGGCGTGCTTGCTGTCAACGCGCAGCCGGTCAAGGTCCAGGTGTTTGTGGATCAAGGACGGATTGTGTATGCCGCCGGCAATCAGAAAGGAACCCGGCTGGCCGATCTGATTTTAGGCCGACAGTTGATTCCGGCGGACAGGCTGCAACAATTGGCCCGTCTGGCGCAGGCGGAGAAAAAATCGTTGGGGGTCATACTGGCCGAAAGGCGGCTGATCTCTACCGATTCCATGAAGGGCTTGATCCGCGAGCAGATTCAACGGGCCATATTCGGCCTGATGAAATTTGGCAGCGGTTCATATGAGTTCAGAGCCCAGAAGATTAATCTGGGCGCCCTGATGGTGTTGCACCTGCCGATCGATAGACTGCTCAGCTCTTCTTCCGACGATGACGAAGAAAAGGCGGTGCTGGACGAACCCACGCCGCCGCCGCCGAAGCAAAAGAAAGTCACCGGCCAGTCATTGGTTATCACAGTCCTGAAAGATCAAACCGATTTGCCGCCCCGGCTGGAAACCGTCATGAAAGCCCGCAAGGCGCTTAACGATGACAAATCGGACTTTAGTGAGCTGGAACGTATCCTGCGCACGGACCAATCGCTGGTCGCCAGGATTCTGAAGGTCGCCAACTCCGCCTTTTACGGCATGAGCGGACGGGTCGGGTCGCTGCAACAGGCGACCGCGCTGTTGGGCTACAAAACCTTGACCGAGATCGTCACCATTGCCGGAACCGCGTCGTTTTTGAAAAAACCACTTAAAAATTACGGTTTGACGGCCCGGCAGGTCTGGCATCATTCCATGGCCGTGGCCTTTGGATGTCGCTCGCTGGCCGGGATGGTCAATCCTTCCATGGAAGAAGAAGCGTTCATCACCGGTTTACTGCACGACGCCGGCAAAATTCTGATGGATTCGCATATGGCCGATTGCCGTGAGGCGATGGACAAACTGATCGGGGCGGGGCGCCAGGATATTTTTCGCATCGAAAAGCAATTTCTACAAATCGATCATGCCGAAATCGCCGCCGCCCTGTTCCAGAAATGGCAATTCCCCGAAGCGCTCATCACTGCAGTGCGCTATCATCACGAACCCGAAATCTCCAACGATGTGGAGATGGCCTATATTGTCAACGCTGCCGACGCCATCGCCAAAAGTCACGAGCAGGGCGAAAACGGTTACGGCGAGGTTTACCCGGTGCATGGCGACATCATGGAATACCTGGGCTTGCGCGAAGAAGAAGTCATCATGACCCTGGGGGAAATCAGCGAACAGGTGAAGCAAATCGTGTTTGATTGATGGCTGCCTTTGCGCGGGCCCGTAGAACCTATTTCGCGGTCCTGATAAACTGTACTGCGGCTAGTGACACAAGGCTCATGGCCGCGCCGGCCAAAAAGACGATCCGGTAGTCGATCATCCAGAGTATCCCGCCCACCGCCGGCAGCACCACCGCCGCAATGTGATTAATCGTAAACCCCACCGCCATGCTGGGAGCGATGTCCCTGGGGTCGCCCACTTTTTGAAAATACGTCCGAATAGCAATCGCGAAATTAAAGAAGATGTGATCGAGGACATAGAGGATTGCGACAAGCAGTTTGGACTGTACGACGGCATAGGCGGCGAAAACGATGACCAGCGCGGCGTATTCCAGCGTCAACACCCTGCGCTCGCCGAAACGGACAATGGCCCGGCCGATCCAGGGGCTGATGAAGTAGTTGAGACCATTGTTGACCACAAACAGAAGCGTGACTTCCTGCACGCTGTAATTGAATTTTTTGACCATCAGAAAAACGGCAAAGGCCATAAAAATCTGGCGCCGTGCGCCGGCCATGCAGGTGAGAAAGTAAAAGAGCCAGTATTTACGACGCAGTATCATTTTTTTGTGTTGGGGGGCAAGATCGCGGCGGGTGGGGTTTTGCAGCAATCCCCAGATACCCGCCACGACGATTGCTGCGCCGCACAGCAGATAAAGTTGCGAATATGTGAACAGATCGGCGCCGACGTAAATAAATATCCCTACGGCGATGCTCGCGGCCGCTGCCGCGCTGCGTTGCCGCCCGAAGACCAGAGGGGCGGTGTCGGCCGGGAAGTACTGCAACGTCAGAGACTGGTTGGTCGTCTCATAATAATGAAAACCAAAGCTCATGATCAAGGTGGTGCAGATTAACCCGGCAAAGGTCGGCAACAAGCCGGTGAGTCCCACGCCCACGCCCAGGCACAGAACCGACAGGGCTGAAAGGCGGTGCTCTTTCAGGATCAAGAGAATGTAGATCGCCAACAAGGCCAGAAAACCGGGGATTTCACGCACCGACTGAATGATGCCGACATGGTTGCCTTCAAGATGGGCGATTTCGGCCGCAAAATTGTTGAACAGGGTGCGCCAGGCCTGCAGACCGACTGTGGCGCTGATGGTCAACACTAACAAAAAGCGGTACATCGGTGTCAGGCGGAATGAATCCATGCAGGTCCTTTCTCACAGATATGGGTTTAAGAGCCGCGGAAAAATAAAATATTAAACCGGCGACTAAATATGCAAACCTTCGTCATGCCGGACTTGGTCCGGCATCCAGAATTGACGCGTGATGCCGGCGCTCGCCGGAATCACAATTTTCAAGGTATTTTATTGCCGGGTCAATATCCCAAATACGAACGTACTTTAGGACATTTTATTTTTTCCGCGGCCCTGAGGTGGTGTTATTTTGCGGATTAGCGCTTGACCACGCACTTTAAAAATCACTATAACCATTCGCGACAGTCGCATCAATGGAGGATTCGCAAGTGCATCCGGCCGTGGGGCAACATTACATTCTGGAACTATACAATTGCGAGCCGAACGGTTTGAACGACGAACAGTTTGTTCGCCAGGCGGTGATCGACGCCGCAGTCAGAGCCGGGGCCACGTTGTTGCAGGTGAACAGCCATTGCTTCAGTCCCTGCGGCGTGACCGCATTGGGCTTGCTGGCCGAATCGCATCTATCGATTCACACCTGGCCTGAAACCGGATATGTGGCCATCGATCTGTTCACTTGCGGCCACACCGCCACCCCCCAAAAGGCGTGTACCTTTCTGACGGATTACTTCAAGGCGGTCCGCCACAACACGATAATCGTCCCCCGCGGTCATTCTGAGGGGCCGAAACCGCAGCCATCGCAAGATTGAAAAAAGGAAGAACACCCCCCCTGGCCCCCTCAAGGGGGAAACCCCTGAGAAGATATTTTTTGCGGTTGTTGAACTCACTTGGGTTTTGTGGGCATCCGCGCAATCAAATAACAGCGTATACCGCCCCAGGGCGCCGTTCTGTTCGATCGGCACGCTCAAAAAATCAATCCGGACGGCCCCATGCCGGCCCAGGGCACCTTGATGACCTCCCAGGGCAGAGACAAAAAGGCCTGGGACGACGTGCAAATCTCCCAGGGCGGCCATCAGTGAGGTTTTGGTGCATATGAAGTAGAGCATTAACCGAAAAGGACATCGAATCACAGGTAACACCAACAAGAATCGCCGGCGGCCAGGAAGGCCAAAAGGGTTCGCATTGCAATTGCATCATTTTGCAAGCAAAAACAGTTTTTTTTATTAAACCGGCGACTAAATATGTAAGCCTTCGTCATGCCGGACTTGATCCGGCATCCAGAGTTGACGCTTAACCGCAAGATCTGTGAAAATCCCATTGGACACGGCATGGAACCGATGTATTTCTGGGGTCCTGAATAGGAGCAGGGGCCGTGGCTGAAAGCCTTTGCGCTTGAGTCACAACCGCCTTGATCCGGATGGGTGACTGGTGCGGATCATTATCCGTGTAACCAAACAAAAAGAAAAAACGGGCGCGAACCGATATCAGCGACGGGGGGCCGAGCTTCGTAGGAAAAAGAGCCAAGCGAAAAAAGTAGTATTTTTTTTGATAGGAGAGGTGTTTTTTCTCTTGACCTAACCTTTAATGGGTGACCCCAAATCCTCAATGAAACTTGCGGTAGGCAGCCCCTTCAAACCAACGCCAAAGGTTGCCGCTTAAAATAAAGAAGGCGGCTGAAAAATAATAATTTCAACCGCCTTGATGGGACCAAGAAAGGTCAAACGGAGCTTTGACCCTCATTTTTGAAAGCACCTGTTGATTGTGTAAGGTTCCCGAACTCTCCGAACTCTAATCATCATCACTATGCCCACTACATATAGCAGTTAATATAATGTCAGCTTTAACCCATAGCTGCAAACCGAGATCATCAAAATCATATACCGCTTGGATACCATCGGATAATTCCTCCGGTTCTATACTGTCGGGCTTTATGCCAATTTCTTTAATGACGTCACTGATTAAAGCGCCAATTATATTATAACCTTTGTATACACAAAAATTAGAGGTAGATACGGCAACAATTTTTCCTATCTCTGTATAAATTCTTATATCGCTACAAAGTGAATAAACCTCCCAGTTGACTTTCTCATTATATTCTTCAGGTATATGTGATAAATTCAACGCCTCAACGTAATCGCCAATCGGATCCCCAAAGACAAAAGGGCCAATTTGTTTTAGCGGAATCCAATCAAACTTACTTTTTTTCTTGTTCTCCATCAATTCCAATGCGTCTCCCCTTTTCTTTTTTTCTGAGCATCCTGAATAATCTTCTGGATTTTTTTCTTTATTCTTTTTTTCTGTTTCTTGCTGGTGCCTTCCATTTGTCTTTCAAGTTCCTTAACACGTTTTTGGGCCTTTTTGATAGCGCGCCCACCATCGCCATGAGGATCTGATTTTCCAGCACCAGTTTTTTTCTCCTCAGCCTCATCTTCGCCGCCCTCTTCACCGCCAACGCCGTCATCATCAGTCTCATCCATATTGAGAGACTCTTGTGCCTTCGAAAGCATCTCCAGTTCTTCTTTTTCGGTAACAATAGTATTAGAAGGCATGCCAAGAACCATCCCTGTGGTCATCATGCCTACACCTATCGCTGTAGCTGCACCTGTGGCGACGGCTGCGCCCTTCTTTACAACTTGTTGTCCAACACTGCCGGCTGTTACTGCCACACCGGCTGCTGCCGCGGAATTTTTATTCTTACCACCGCTATTACCATACCCCCAACCGCCACCGGAACCCCCAATGTCAGTTGTCCCATTGTCTTCCATTTGAGAATCAGAATCCCATCCCCAACCACCATCATGCCAACCTTCATCCTCATGTCCCGTCGGGTCAACATATATGAGAGGATTATTTCTACAGTAAGAGTAACGATTTAAAGACTGCGGATTGTATGGCCTGGGGACAATGGTGTCAGCCGAAGTAAATCTTCCGATCACCGGATCATAAAGTCTTGCATCATAATTATACAGCCCGGTTTCGGCGTCCATCTCCTGGTCCGTTTAGAACTAGATAGTGCCCGAACGAATAGTGGTTATTTGTTTACAATATTAATTGTTTATGGTCAATTCGCAGAACGAAGATTTTAGTACATGTGAAGTACTTTTT
>JANQIE010000265.1 GCA_028282295.1 Desulfobacterales bacterium
TTCTTGTGCAAGCAATAGATTCCTTTTTCAAAGATCAAGAGCCTGATTTAAATTGGCTCAGCTAATCAGATTGGTTTATACCCTCTGAACATGTACGAATTTTTTATGCTTCGATTTTCACCCGGTGACTCCCCTGGGCTTCTTCTTTTATGCCCACCACCATCTTGAACAGGAAGGTGAGCACCAGGGCGCCAACCCCGTATACCCCCAGGGTGATGATGATCTCAAGGACGGACGGGGCGTACTCGGTGACATGGTGCAGCGGCGAGGGCACAAAACCGCCGGAGATCATGCCCAGGCCCTTGTCGATCCAGGTGCCGGCGAAAATAACCACACAGGCCACCGCCAGCACGCCTTCATGCTTGCGGGTGGTCGGGGTGACGGTCAGGATAATGCCGAGGACCATCAAAAACATGGAAGTCCACATCCAGGGCACCAGGGCGTCCTTGCCGTGGAAACCGGCAAATAGGTAGGTCAAGTGAGCTTTGTGTTCCGGGATATTGCTGTAGAAGACCACAAAGACTTCGCACAGAAAAAAGAACACATTAACGCAGATGGCGTAGGCCACGATCTTGGCCAGTGACTGGATCTGCTCGCGGCCCGGGTCGAAATTGGTAACGCGCCGGATGATCAGACTTAAAATAATCAACAGGGCCGGACCGGCGGCAAAGGCCGACGACAAAAAGCGCGGGGCCAAAATGGCGGTCATCCAGAAGCCGCGTCCCGGCAGGCCGCAATACAGAAAGGCGGTAACCGTATGGATACTGATCGCAAACGGGATGGAAATATAGATGAGCGGTTTGACCCACATGGGATAGTGCGTACCGTTACGCTCGGCTTCCAAAACATTCCAGCCGATGATCAGGTTTAAAAAAAGATAACCGTTCAAGACGATCATATCCCAAAACAGAACGCTGTTGGGGGTCGGATGCAGCAAGACATTCATGACCCGCGACGGTTGCCCCAGATCCACAAAGATAAACAGAATACACATGATCAAGGAGCCGATGGCCAGAAATTCGCCCAGAATGGTGATGCGGCCAAACGCCTTGTAGTCATGCAAATAATAGGGGGTTACCACCATGACCCCACCGGCGGCCACACCGACCAGGAAGGTAAAATTGGCAATATAAAATCCCCAGGAGACGTCGCGGCTCAATCCGGTGATCCCCAGACCGAAGTCAAGCTGGTACAGGTAAACCAGACACCCGGCCCCGATGATGAGCAATACCCCGGTCAGCCACGCAAAATATGTTTTTGATCCTTTAACTGCATGTTCAAGCATTGGTCACCTCTATACGATGTAGTAAACGCCGGGGCCGGTACCTAGACCCTGTTTGCGGCGAATGGTGAAGTTTTCTTTCAGCACGTGCCGGACTTGCGAGGCCGGATCGTCCAGGTCGCCGAATGTCAGGGCGCCGTCGGAGACCTCCACGCACGCCGGTATTTGGCCCACGGCCAGTCGCTCCGCGCAGAAATTGCATTTTTCCACCACCCCTTTGGTGCGGGTGGGAAACGCCAGATTGGTGTGCGTGATGAAAGGGCGCGGGTCCCTGAAATTGAAACTGCGGGCACCGTAAGGGCAGGCGGCCATGCAGAACCGGCAACCGATGCAGCGGTGAAAATCCATCAGCACAATGCCGTCGGGCCGCTTGAAGGTGGCCTTGGTCGGACAGGCGCGCACGCAGGGCGGGTTCTCACAGTGGTTGCACAGCACCAGAAACGGCAGGTGGTGCAGCTTTTCGGTCATGAATTCGTGTTCGCGCTCCGGGAAGGCGTTGCCGAAAGGTTCGCTCCAGATCCATTTGATTTCGTGGTGATGATCCTTGAGATGGGGCACATTGTGAATCGAATGGCAGACGTCGATCATCGGTTGTAAATCGTCGGCCGAGTGAAATCTACGTGTATCGATCACCATGGCCCAGCGTTTGGCTTCCAGTGCCTCGGCGTTGTTCATGATTTTCGGCGCCGGCGCCCCGCCGCCGGCGGCCCAGGATCGCAAAACCGGCCCGGTTCCCAATCCCGCGGCCGCGAGCCCGGCTATTTTAAGAAAGCTTCTTCGGCTGCTCTTCATTGCTTTTCTCCTTTTGGATTGTCGATATGGCACTCCCAGCAGTACGGTTTGACCGAGGCGTAATCGTGGCACCGGTCGCAAAACTCGGCCTTGTTGGAATGGCAGTCCAGACAAGTGTTGGACAGGCTCATGTTAAAGGCCCGGCCGTCGGTGGTGACATACAACCGTTGGCCTTCCCGCACGACTTTTTCACGCCATATATCCAGAAGCTGCATGTGCTCGGCGGTCATGTAATCGGTGCTGCGCACGCATTGCTTGGCCGCCAGAGCCTTGGGGGTCAGCACCACATCCGGGGCCGGCGCGGCCTTGCCCATCCGGTAGATAAAGGGAAAGGTGAACAGCGCGATAAAGATGACAAGTCCGGTGATGATTTTACCTTTATTTTGCATTAGCTCTCTTCCTCCCTTCCCGGCAGCGGTTCCATGCGCAAGTCGGTTTCGCGTTCCTTTTCACCCGGCAGGATCAGGGCGTTGGCCACCAGTTCGGTCACCCCGCAAACCTCGACTTCGGGAACAAAGTATTCCATCAGGGCCGGCAGAGCCGCCCGGTCGACGGCGCACACACAACTGAGCATGTTGACGCCGTATTTTTCATGCACATGTTTGACTGCGTTGGCCCGGGGCAGACCGCCGGCCATGCGTTGTTCCATGTTTTCACCGGCGTTGAGGCCCGACCCGCTGCCGCAGCAGAAGGTTTGCTCCCGAATGGTGTTGGCCGGCATGTCATGGAAATTTTTGCAGACGTTCTGGATGACGTAGCGCGGTTCGTCGAGCATGCCCATGCCGCGGGACGGGTTGCACGAATCGTGAAAGGTCACCGAGAGGTGATCGTTGCGGCTCGGGTCCAGGTCGAGTTTGCCGTGTTTGATTAAATCGGCCGTAAATTCGCTGATGTGGACCATTTTGGTGTTGCAGGCATTCTCGAATTTGGTGCCGGTGATCGGGTTAACCGGTTCCTCCAGGAAGTCGGCCGGTCCGTTCATGGTGTCCATGTACTGATGAATCACCCGCCACATGTGACCGCACTCGCCGCCCAGGATCCACTTGACGCCCAGGCGCCGGGCTTCGGCGTACATTTTCGAGTTGAGCCGTTTCATCATTTCGTGGGAGGTGAAGAAACCGAAGTTGCCGCCTTCCGAGGCGTAGGTGCTCCAGGTCACTTTGAGGCCGTACTTTTCCTTGAGGTAGTGAAAGAGCATCAGGTAGCCCATGCAGGAATAGGTGCCCGGATCGGCAAAAACGTCGCCTGAGGGAGTGATGAACAGGATGTCGGCGTCTTTTTGATTAAAGCTTGGTTCGAGCGCCAGCCCGGTGACCTCCTCGATATCCTCGACGAAAAAATCGATCATGTCCTTGAAGGCATGCGGCTGGATGCCCAAATGGTTGCCGGTGCGGTAGCAGTTGGCGATGGGGGTGGCGATCCAGTCGATGTTCAGTCCCAGCAGGTTCATGATTTCCCGGCCCATGATGGTGATCTCGGCCGTGTCGATGCCATAGGGGCAGAACAGCGAGCAGCGGCGGCATTCGGTGCATTGATACAGGTAGTACCACCACTCCTTGAGCACGTCGATGGTCAACGGGCGGGCGCCGTTGAGCTTGCCCATGATTTTACCCAGTTTGGTAAAATCGTTGCGGTAAACCGAGCGAAGCAGTTCCGCCCGCAACACCGGCATATTTTTCGGATCGCCGGTGCCCAGGAAAAAGTGGCATTTGTCGGCACACGCGCCGCAGCGAACACAGATGTCCATGAACACCTTGAAGCTGCGAAACCGTTCCAGCCGGTCTTTAAACGCATTGTGCACGATCTCCTGCCAGTTGTCCGGCAGTTTCCAATCGTCTTCCATCGGGTTCCAGGGGCGCGCATTGGGCAGTCCCAGATATTCGACGCTCTTGGGATTGGAGGCGTAACAGTACATCCCCTTGCGGATGTTGACCGGCGTGTCCATCCACCCCTTGCCCGGCGGCTTATGGTCTATTTGCGTTAGCATTTCGTCTGCTGTGATAAGCTCGTCTGACATGTAGTTACTCCTTTTCCACCGGCAGGCCGGCCTCAATCATTTTTTCCCTGTATTCGTCTTCGTATTCTTCGTAGGTATGAACCTCGACCGGATAGTTCCAGGTATTGACGTGACGGTTCATCCGCGTATCGTTGGGCAGATTGCGCGTGGGGCTCAGAAAGATCCCCCCCAGATGCATCAGCTTGCTAAACGGAAAATAGATCAGCAGGACGCAGACAAAAAACAGATGGCCGTAAAACACGCCGCTCACACTTTTGGTAAGCGCCGGATCAAACACCGGATGAAAGCTGACCAGGCCCATGACCAATGCCTTGGCCGCCACAATGTCGGTCTTAAGAAAATAGCGCATGATGATGCCGGTAAAGGCGATGCCCATGATCAGAAACAGGGGAAAGTAATCCGACGACAGGGAAATGTATTTGACTTGGGCGCTGAACATGCGCCGAAGCAGCAGGAAGGTTGCCGCGGCCAGCAGGACGAGGCCGGAAATGTAAAAGCCGGGCAAGCCGACTTGAATGGCGTCGTTCACAAACTCGATGCGGAGAAAGCCGTCCAGTGTTTCCAGCAACTGCACGCATCCCGGCACCGGGTCCAAGAAAAACCTGAAGTGCCGCAGGAAAACCACTAGAAACGAATAGTGGAACAGCAACGAAAACAGCCAGAGCCATTTTTCCAGCCGGTACGCCAGTTTGTCGCCTTCCACCAGATCGGCCCTGGTGTTGCGGAACAGCGACCGGAACAGCAGGATTTCCAACAGCATGCGAACGACAACACTGCCGGAAGACGAGGGGCTGTCGATGGGGTTCGGCTTGATCCAGGGCAGGCTCCGTCCCTGGCCGCCGACCGTGGGAATCCGAAACGGCACGGGCGACCGGGCCCAGCTTAGAATGCGGCTGATGAAGCCGCCGATAAAAATCAGCACGGCCGCGTAGGGGATCACCACGCCGAACAGCCACTGCAATCCCGCCGCCTCAACCCCGACATAGGCGAGTAGAAAGAGCGCCAGGACGACAATGAGGGAAAAGATGTAATTTACATTCATTGACCATTACCTCTCTTTTCGGCCCGTTCGTTGCGACGTGGAGCATGAAGGCTCGCAACCCCCCGGACCGCCATCCATATTTAAGTATTATTATTTTTCGGATCGGGTACCTTATCCCCGACTTCGGTAATCAAATTGGCGCGCCGCAGGGCCGCGGCGGTCTGCCGGCGCTGGTCCTCGGCCTTGAGCGCATATATTTTTTCCCGGCACTGCATGAAAATGTCAAATGCGGCCAGGGCCATGCGATCGATACGATCCTCCAAAGCCGTCATGGCCTCGCCGTGCAGGCATTGCGGCGCTTTGTCCTGCAACCTGCGGCGAATCACAGCCTTGAGCAAAAAAACAAATCCGGTGGCTTGCGAAGCGGAAAAGCTTTGAACCGACCGGATACGGATAATGGGATCGAGATGTGAAATTATGTTTTGCGGTTCCATCCGGCCGGTCAATTCTTCCAGCAACCCTTCCAACCCCTTGCGGGTTGTGCTGCCGACCGGATTGGCAAACGGGTCTTTTCGGCGTTTCAACATTTTGGCGGTGTCCGAGGGATAGGTCTCGACAACCTGATCGAACCATGCTTGCAATATTGCAGCTTTGTGCTGCGCCAGGGTCTTCTCAAGGTTCATTTGCTTCCTGCAACCGCCCTTCCCTAACTGCTAATGTGCTGAAATCCAACAAACAATATTCGCCGAAAAAACAGTGGCTTGATGCTAAATAAGTGGCGTGATTCAAAGACGAAGCTATAATCAACTTGTCTTTTCATGTCAAGAATAAACAAAAGGAGCGGCACAGTCGTAATCACAACAAATGACCAAATGTGATCGGCCGGTCATTAATCCATGCGTTTACGCTGATAGATTTTTTTCCAAGGGGCTTGCTGCTTGGCACCGCCGTCGCGCAGGGCGTTGCGCAGGGCCGCAACCGCCATTTCGGCGCAATGGCGCTTTTGCTCGCCCAGGGTCTCCAGAAAGGCGAGCACCTGGTCGGCCGAAATGCGCCATGCATCGGCAACGGCCAGTCCCTCGGCCAAATAGGCGACCGTGTTGGCACAGGCGTAGGTATTGAAGCAGCCTTCCACATGCAGGTAGACGGATTGAATCCGGGCGTTGTCCAGCACCAGAAACACTTCAACCAAGTCCCCGCAATCCGAGCCGCTGCGGCCCTGGCCGTCCGGGTGCTGCAGCCGTTGCTGGCGGCTCAGGTCAAAGGCCATTTTCAAGTAGTTCTCGGAATGATCCTGAAAAAAATCAAATACCTTTTTCTGCGACATAATTCAGACGACCTCAGACTCAATGATTGCCAATGATTGCGACATGCCGGCAGGGTCGAGACGGCCCTGGTGGACCGCACCATACCGTAAGAAAGGGGGGCTTGAACACAAAAAAATAACGGCTAACTTGGTCAGGGTTAGCCGTTAAGGGGGAAAAATAAATGAAGAAATTATTAGGTTTGGCATTTGGTTCTGCAAGTTGTTTGCCAAATCACGCCAACAAAGGCGCACATTTTTTTTATCGATAATATTACAAGGAGTTATATCGATTTCAGTCCAATTTGAGACCAACATTCAACCCCGTCCGGACACAGCATCTGTTATCAAAAATCCACAAAAATAAACCCACTTCCCCTCAAACCGGCAGAAAAGATTTTATTTCAGATAGATAGATCGATCTGGCAAAAGTTCAAAATTTTGAACCCGAAAAACCGGCATGCTCCTCGATATTAACTATCAATCTGATTTTTTTGGTTTTTTTATGGGTTCAGGCTTCTAAACCGGAATGTTTGGCGCACTGGTTTATCCCGCTTTTGGAAAAAATAGTTACCAAAAGTGGGTTGTTTTATACCCAGCTTGGCTGGCGTCCGTCCGAAAGCTGATCCGCATCATTTATCGAGGTACCTGGATCAACCCTTCAGTTTATACTTATCAGCAATCACATTATAGTAGGCGTTTTCGGAGGTGGTGCCCCAGACGCCGACCTGGGCTTTGAATGCCTTGAAGGCTTCATGCACCTTGCGCGACAGGGCATCCTTATCCGCCTCTTCTTCCAGGGTCTGTTTGGCCAGTTCGCGCAATTTGTCCAGCATTTTTTCCGGAAACCGCACCAGGTTGACCTTGTGCTTGGAGATCAGTTCCTGCAGCGCCGCACCGTTGGCGGCATCGAACTCGCTCAGGGTCCACATGTTGGTTTCCGCCGCCACGGCATCGACGATCAACTGCAAATCCTTGGGCAGCGCCTCATAGGCTTTCTTGTTCAACAATAATTCCAGGGTCGTCCCCGGTTCATGCCAGCCGGGATAATAGTAATACTTGGCGGCCTTGTAAAAGCCCATCCGCAGGTCATGCATGGGCCCGACCCATTCGGTGGCATCGATTACGCCGCGTTCCAGTGAGGTAAAAATTTCGCCGCCCGGCAGCAGCACCACCGTCCCGCCGGCCTTGCCGACCACTTTGCCGCCCAGGCCCGGAATCCGCATCTTCAAGCCTTTGTAATCATCGATACTGCGCATTTCCTTACGGAACCAGCCGCCCATCTGAACACCGGTGTTGCCCAACGGGCGTGGAATCACGTTAAACGGCGCATAGGTCTCTTCCCACAATTGCAATCCGCCGCCGCTGTAAAACCAGGCGTTGATCCCCTGGGCGTTGAAACCGAACGGCACCGCGGCAAACCATTGTGCGGCCGGGGTTTTGCCCGCCCAGTAGTAGGCCGCGCCGCTGCCCGCCTGCACCGTGCCGTCGGAGACCGCATCAAAGGTGTTGAGCGCCGGCACCAGTTCGCCGCCGGCAAACACCTGTATCTTCAGACGGCCGTCGGTGGCCTCGGCAACCCGCTGGGCAAAACGCTCGGCCCCGGTTTGCAACAGCGGTAAGTTGGGCGGCCAGGTGGTAACCATTTTCCATTCGAATTTTTGTCTGGTGACCACGGCCGGTCCTTCTTGCCTGGCCTCCTCCTTGGCGCACCCCATGATTCCGGCGGTGGCGGCGACCGCCGTGGCCGCCGTCATACCTGCTTTTTTCAGAAAATCGCGTCGTTGCATACCTGAGACTCCTTTCTTGCTTTGGAAGGTTTGGTGCCCATCCGGAAATAGCATCTTTTGGTTCAGGCCAAGGCCGCAGCCAATTTGCAACCGCAGGCGTAGCACAAGGCTACGTCGAGGATTGCAAATTGGCGAGAACGCCGGCCTGGACCAAAAGATGCTATTTCCGGATGGACACTAAGTAGTTACGAAGCAAAAACAATCTTTGGCAACCAGGTCACTAAAATCGGAAAAAACACCACAATGGCCAGCCCGATCAACTGAAAAACAACAAAGGGAATAATACCGCGGTAAATATGACCGGTTTCGATATCCGGCGGTGTCACGGCTTTTAGATAGAAGAGTGAAAATCCGAACGGCGGTGTCATGAACGACGTTTGCAAATTCACGGCGATCAGGATGCAGAACCAGGCCGGATCAAATCCGAACTCGATCATGATCGGCGCCAGCACCGGCACATGGATGAAAGTGATCTCGATAAAATCGAGAAAAAAACCGATTACGAAAATCAAGCCCATGACGATGGCCAGCACAAACCATTTGCCATGTTGGGCGGCAATACCGCCCAAAAACTCACGCACGATTTCGTCGCCGCCCATGCCCCGGAAAACCAGCCCAAAGGCCGCCGCGCCCACCAGGATGATAAACACCATGCAGGTAAGCTGCATGGTGGAACGCATCACCTCGCGTAAAATGGTCAGGTTGAACTTGCGATTGGCCACGGTCAGAGTGGTGGCGCCCACCGCTCCCACGGCCGCGGCCTCGGTGGGCGACGCGATACCGGCAAAGATCGAGCCGAGCACCGCCAACATCAGAAACAAGGGCGGGAACAGGGCGCGGGACATCTTCTTGAACATCACGGCCGGTGTCAGGGCGGCCAGTTCCTCCCTGGGGATGGCCGGCGCGTGTGCCGGTTTAAGCAATGACACAATAAGAATATATAAAATGTACAACCCCACCAGCACCATCCCCGGCAGCACCGCCCCCATGAACAGATCGCCCACCGGAACCCCGACAATATCGCCGATCAACACCAGCACAATGCTCGGCGGGATAATCTGCCCCAGGGTTCCCGACGCAGACACCGTGCCGGTGGCCAGCTCCTTGTTGTAGCCCCGTTTGAGCATGGTGGGCACCGCCAAGAGCCCCATGGTGACCACCGTGGCGCCCACGATGCCGGTGGAAGCCCCCAGCAAAGCCCCCACCACCACCACCGAAATGGCCAGCCCGCCGCGCAGACGGCCGAACAACAACCCCATGGTGTCAAGCAGTTCCTCGGCCAACCCCGAGCGCTCCAGCATCACCCCCATGAACACGAACAGCGGCACGGCCAACAGGGTCACATTGGTCATGACCCCCCAGATGCGCAGCGGCAGCAAATTGAAAAAATCCCAGCCAAACCCGATCAAACCAAACGTCAGGGCCGTGCCCATCAACGTGAACGTTACCGGGAAACCGGCCATCAGCAAAATGGTCAAGGCCAGAAACATCCATACGGGTAAGTATTCCATAACCGGTTACTGCTCCCCGGACGTTGCGTCGGGCGCCTGTCCCATGATGGTCAATAAACTTTTGATTCCCAGTGAAACCCCTTGAATAATGATCAGGGTAAAACCCGCCGGAATGCAGGCTTTTAACAGATAACGATAAGGGATGCCCCCCGGATCAGGGGACCCTTCCATGATCGCCCACGAATTGTAGACAAATTTCAGCGATGTCACCCAGATCATGATGCAACCGGGCAGTAGAAAAAACAGCACACCGATCAGGTTCACCCAGGCCTGCCCCTTGGGCCCCAGCTTCTGGTAGATAATGTCCACCCGCACGTGACCGTCCTTGAGCAACGTATAGCCGGCCCCCATCAGAAAAATGAAAGCAAACAGGTGCCATTCCATTTCCTGGGTGAACACAAAACTGGTTTTAAAAACATAGCGCATCACCACGTCGACAAACACCACCAGAACGACCACAAACGTCACCCAGGAGACAAACCGTCCCACCCACTCGTTAACCCAATCGATCCCGTTGCTCAGTTGCAGTAAAAACTTCATACGCGCTCCCTGCCTGCGGGCACCAAAAAAAAATCCGCCTGAACTGTCAGACGGAATCACACTCGCGGCTCATCGTTTGTTTTGGCTGCCCCATACTCTTGCCTTTTTTGGATTTCACGCATGCCTTTGGTGACAGGCCGTTCACCTGCAATCGCTTCAACCGCGTTTATAGACGATCCACACGTTTTAAAACTACCTCGAATTATAGTATTTTTTTATATTGAATCCCGTCTGGGGTGTCAAGCATGCAATGCATCCAAAATAGTTACTGAAGCGGGCTATTTTTGTAAATCCGATTTATTGCCGATCATTGCGGACGCGTCGCCACCACAAAGGTAACCGCCTGCGATTGTCCGCTACGGTCAACGCCGGTCACCCGGACCGACCACTTGGCCCCTTTGCGCATCAACGCACCGTCAATGCGGCCGATATGGGCATGATCCACCGGCGCACGCACCGGGCCGATAACAGTCTGCCACTTTTTCGGCTTGGCGCCCTTGGCGATGGCAACCGAATATTGCGCCAGACCACCGCGAATCACGCCGTAAAGATCGACCGAGGCGACCTTGCGCTTGCGCCAGTTGGTGAACACCTCGGTCACGCGCACCACAAAGGGATAGGCGGTTTCCAACGCCAGCAGTCGCCGCGCATCCAAACGCCCCGCGCCGGAGCCCCGGTCCCAGCCCGGTGTCTCCATGTCGGCGGCCGTGGCAACCAACATGTCCTCGACCTGATGGTTGGTCAGGCCCGGATACTTGGCCCACAGTAAAGACGCCGCCCCGGCCACGAACGGCGCGGCAAAGGAGGTGCCGTTGAGCCGGTGGTATTTCGTGTTCATCATCGGCATGATCTGACCGTCGCGCTTACCCGTGCCGGACGACAGGGAGTAAATACTTTCACCCGGCGCCGCCAGCGCGACATTAAAGCCTTGATTGGACGCCTTGCGGCGCTCCCCGCTGATATCCATGGACGCCACCGCAAAGGCGCGCCGGGCGCCCGGCGGACCGTACTGGCTGATCTTTTTGCCCTGGTTGCCGGCCGCCACCACCACAACACGCCCCATGGCATGGGCGTAATTGATGGCAATCTGCTCCAACCGGGAAAGATGTTTGCTCCCCAAACTGATATTGAGCACCATGGCGCCGTTATCCACGGCATAGCGGATGGCCCGGTAGATATTCAAATCACGCGGTTTGCTATCGCGGTCACCGACCTTGAGCACCATGAGCCGGGCGCCGGGGTTGATGCCGGCGATCCCCTCGCCGTTGTTGCGGTTGGCGGCGATAATACCGGCGACAAAGGTCCCGTGGCCGTAATCGTCCTGCATATCGTTGTTCTCGTCGAGAAAATTCCAGCCGTGAATGTCGTCCACATAGCCGTTGCGGTCGTCGTCCTTGCCGTTGCCGGGAATCTCCTTGGCATTGGTCCAGACATGCGGCGGGCCGTCCGGGTGGTTGAAGTCGAGCCCGGAGTCGATCACCGCCACCACCACGTTGGCACGGCTGCCGTCCTCCAGGTTCCAGGCCGATGCCGGATCGCTGCGCGGCGTGAAGCCCACCTTGTGCAGGCCCCATTGATCATCAGCCTTTTTATCACCATCACTGCCGCCAAAACCAACACCGCCGATTTTCAAGCCGAAACCGAGTACTTTCTTGGCTCCCGACTTCAATTTACTCCCCTTGGCCGTCTGGCCGCCCTTCAAGTACAACGGGTCATTGGGGATTACTTCGCTCTGCTGATAGCTGCGCTGAAAGGTCGTCCCGCCAAACGCCAGGCGGGGCGTGTCATAGCGAATCTGATCCCCCCGTTGAAAACCGGGGTCAGGGTTGATTAGATTTTTCGACCAACTATTACGTGAAATCTGGTTGGCAAACGCACCATCCAACGCCAAACGCCCGCGGTGCAGAAAAAAACCGGTGTTGATCGGCTCCTGAACAACCCGTTGCACATCAGCCTTGCTGCCGCCGATAAAACTGGTGAAGGCCGCCGCGATGGTCGTAGCATTGCGCAAGGTTCTATCCGACGCCCACAGCGCCTTTTTGGCGGCAATCCCGATTTCGGTCACCGACGCCCCGTGCTTGCGGCCCAAGCGGTAGACATCCCGCAGAATCGCATAATCGAGTTCCATGCTGGTCATATCGCCGAATTCCCAATCTTCATACTCCCATTCCGCCCCGATGTGCATGGCCGCCTGACACAAACTACGGCCGTTTTGCATCATCGCGTCGGCTTCGCCGAAAATTGATCCCCACCCGAACCGCAATTTACTACCCAGGCGCGGCACGCGCCACCGCCCCCCGTCAACAGCCTGCGACTGACGCAAGGATTGATAGTTGCCATGCAACTCGGCCGTGGTGCGGCTGCCGAATCCCTCGAGCACGGCAAAATTCAACGGCTTTTTTTCAGCCAATGCCGCTTGCACCCGCTCACCGTAATCAAAATTGACCTGAAGATTATCATTGATCTTGTACTGCCATCCATGGGCCCGCGCCGGACTGAACGCACCCGCGTCCTGAGCAGCGGTCGTTTTTTGCTCCGCCGCCGTCAACCCCGCCCCGAAAGGCCCCACAATAAACGCACGGTTCTCGCCCAGTTTTTCTTCCACCTCAGGTTCGGTGAATTCCACCGCGAACACCTTCACGGCGCAAAAGCAGATCAGGACACACACCACCCGTGCAATTCGGCCGGCGGCCATTGTCTTCGCTTTATAGTTCATCGGAAATATCCCCTCGTAGATCACCTGCTATGTAGCTGCGCATAGAGATAAAAAGCTTGCCATCAAAGAATCGTAAGGTTTCGCGCAAAGCGCACAGAGGATTTTATCTTTTATGGTTATCCGTAAAACTCAAATCAGTTCGTCAAAGACAGAAACTCCCCACCAGGGATTCCCCCCTTGAGGGCATGGCCGTCAGGCTAAAAAAATCTGTAAAACGCATTTACGTTGCGGCAAGCCGTTGAAAAAAGCAAATTACGCGTTTTGGGAAACTTCCCGGATTCCCGCGCAGGCGGGAATCCAGGAGATATCGTAAAAATGCCTATAATGTTGTTGTCAAACTTCGACATGCAATTTTGCTCACATTGTTATTCATTTTTTTCTTAGCCTGTGCCCATCCGGAAATAGTAGATTTTGGTTCCTGGCAAGGCCCGAGCATTTTTAAAACCGCAGGCATAGCGGGCTATGTCGCAAGAACGTGAATGGCTCCGCC
>JANQIE010000267.1 GCA_028282295.1 Desulfobacterales bacterium
TACTATTTCCGGATGGGCACAGGCTAAAAAAAATGAACAACAATTTGAGTAAAATTGCATGTCGACACCTGACAATAACATTAGGGCACCTCCGGGATACCTCCTGGATTCCCGCCTGCGCGGGAATGACGCCTGAACATGACGGGGCAAAACCTACGTCGTCATTCCCGCGCAGGCGGGAATCCAGGAGATATCCCGAAGATGCCCTAATGTTATTGTCAGGTGTCGACATGCAATTTTACTCAAATTGTTGTTCATTTTTTTTAGCCTGTGCCCATCCGGAAATAGTAGATTTTGGTTCCCGGCAAGGCCCGAGCATTTTTGAAACCGCAGGCATAGCGTGCTATGTCGAGGATTTTAAAAATGCGAGAACGCCGCCGGGGGCCAAAAGATGCTATTTCCGGATGGGCACTAGCCTGGTGTTCATCCGGCCTAATAAAGGTTGTTGTCGATTTGATCCTGGCCCCCGGCCTTCGTCGGGGTGACAAATGTTTTTTTGTTTTTATTTTGGACTCCCGAATCTGCCGTGCACACAATCCGGGCCTGTCGGATAAAGGGGTCCCTTAATCGCGTCACCCCGGCGAAGGCCGGGGGCCAGAGTCAAAACGTCATTAACCTTTTTTACACTCCGAATTTCCAAATGCGGTTACCCTGCACCCCCCCTTCAATCCCCCTTGTACCTTTTAAACAATCCTGATACTGGACCTGTCACGGATAAGGTCTTATTATGTTGCTTATATCCGTGCGGCCGGCCGCTTGTTCAACCCGCAACCGGGCCGTGCGGTATTGTGAGTGTTAATCATTCGGAGAGAAATAAATGCCGTTTGAACTTACCGACGAGCAAAAATATGCGTTGCGACTGTCGCACCGCATTGTAATTTGGATCTTTATTTGCGTAATCGTCATCGAGACGATCATTTTTATCCCCTCTTTCAACAAGCGCAAACATGAGCTGCTCGACCAGCTTAAAATGGTATCCGCCGCCAAGTTCTCCATCATCATGCAAACCTACGCCGGCGTTACATCGGCAAGCGATCTGCTGCAAAAAATCAACGCCCTGAAACTCAACCCGACCATTCTGGGCGGCGCCATGTATGACGGCGACGGCAACCGGATCGGGGTTTTCGGTGATGCCCCCTTTGACGATGCGCCGCTGTTGCGGCCGGGGCAGGCACAGAGTATTTTCAATTGGCGCGCCAGCCGGTACGATGTCATCTGCCCGGCCGGGCCGCCGGAGCGCCAATACACCTTCAGCCTGCGCCATGACGCGTCCTGGGTGAAGACCGAACTCAAAGCGTTTGGCGCGCGCATCGGCGGCTTGGTGATCCTGATTTCGGTGTTTGTAACCTTGGGGGCCTGGCTGGCCCTGAAACCGATCGTAGTGACCCCGGTGGTCAACCTGCGCAACGATCTGGTGAAGGCGGGTGAATCGATCCGGCGGGATTTGCCGCCACCGGAATTTTCCGTGTCCAAAATCCACCGCTTCGACGAATTGGGGCAGGTGATTCACGCCTTTAAACACATGTACGACCGGATTGTGCGCACCATCGGCGAGCGCAAGGCCGCCGAAGACTCCCTGCAAGTGAGTCTGGCCCAGGTCGAGGCCTACTCCAAAATGTTGAACAAGGAGTTGGAACAGGGCCGGCGCATGCAGTCCAACTTCATCCCCAGCCGGTTGCCGGCCATCCAGGGCTGGGAATTCGCCGCTTTTTTCAGCCCGGCGCGGCAGGTGGCCGGTGATTTTTACGATGTATTCGAGCTGCCGGGAAGAAATTATGGGCTGGTGGTGGCCGATGTGTGCGACAAGGGGGTGGGCGCGGCCCTGTTCATGGCCCTGTTTCGCAGCCTGATCCGGATTTTTTCGGGCCAGACCGCCTTAAAGGGCGTGGCCCTGCCGGTGGACGATGTTGTCTGCGGCTTTGTCGAGGGGAACAACAACGCTGCCAAGACCAATTGCGATCATGTCAACGCGCTGGAGGCCGTGCGCTTGACCAATCATTATATCGAATTGAATCACGGCACCCTGGGCATGTTCGCCACTTTGTTTTTCGGGGTGCTCGATCCTGCCGACGGTCTGCTCACCTACATCAATGCCGGTCATGAAACCGTTTTCGTCGTCGGCCCCCAAGGGGTCAAGCATGAACTCAAACCGAGCAGTGCGGCGGTGGGTGTCATGCCGACAACCAGATTTCTGATCGAATCGGTCTACTTGGAACCATGCGACATTCTGATCGCCTTCACCGACGGGGTGACCGAATCACGCTCGCCGCAAGGCGAATACTACGGCCGCGAACGAATGCAGGCGCTGGTGGACCGGCCTTGCAATTCAGCCACTGCGCGGATCGAAGAGATCAAACGCGAGCTGTTTGCGTTTATCGACGGCCAGGACCAGGAAGACGATATTACTCTGCTTGCGGTTCAACGGGCGCCGGTTCAATCATAATCGATGCTTGGGGCTCACGCAAAAAAATAATTTCGCAAGTCCTTATTCATCCCCTTCCCCGGGGTTAAGGAAAATCGAACCCCCAATTCAGGGTTTTCGAACCCCAAATTCAGGATTTCCCTTATTTACAATTTGGTGGAATGCTGGTTAGTATCTCGTTTATTTTTGATTTGAACGATTGCGCGTTCCGGGAACAATTTGTTCGTCCGGTTTGGACGCGCGCACTAAACATCTTCGCATTTTCTACAACTTCCGATTTAAACCGGCTTTAGTCAAACTTCAACCGCGAACCCTCGGGGTAGCCTGCCATTGCTGCGATTTCGCGCAATCGGCTTGATCGAGTCCGACTTGAATCCTGGCGTCTGAAATGTGAGATTTTATTGAGCGCGCCTCAGCATTGGTACGAATTTTCCGTCGGACTGCCGACACTATTTCGCCGTAAAAGAAGGAGAGAGAACACATGGGTACCAAAGTAAGAGCCGACAAGGGGCCGAAGGGTGCAACCGGCTCGGATTCAAAAGAAGTAAATAAAAAACCAAAAGCCGATGCCAATCCGGATACACCCGCCGAAAAGTCAAAGAACAACAAAGAAAGTAACCTTGCCGGTGCCTCTAAAGACTATGCAAAAGACAAAGGGCAAAACAAAGCCGGCAAGGGGGGTGGCAGTAAAAGCGATACGGCTGATACTGCCGCCGCACCGGACGCTGAACCGGAATCCACTTCGCCGCCACCGGCTGAAGGGGCTACAAAGGCCGCAGATGTCTCGGACAGTAGCGCAAAAAGCGCGGCCACAACAGGGGCGGTCAAGGCTGCCACGGACACAAAACCGGCGGCCTCAAGTTCGACCCAGCAGGGTTCCGGCGCTACCACAAGTAATGTGCCGCCGCCAGAAGAGCCGGCCTCCACGGCCGGCGTTCCCCCCGCATCGACCGACGCGGCTCAGGGAGGCTCAGGATCGACCGGTCAGATTTCCGGCACCGCCACAAACACTGTACCGCCGGCAGTAGAATCGGCCGGCACGGCCGGTGTCCCCTTGGCACCGGCTGACACCGCTCAGGGAGGCCCAGGATCGACCGGTCAGATTTCCGGCACCGCCACAAACACTGTACCGCCGACAACAGAATCGGCCACCACGGCCGGCGTCCCCTTAGCACCGGCTGACACCGCCCAGGGAGGCTCAGTTTCGACCGGTCAGGTTTCCGGCACCGCCACAAACACTGTACCGCCGGCAGCCGAATCGGCCGGTACGGCCGGCGTTCCCTTGGCACCGGCTGACACCGCTCAGGGGGGCCCAGGATCGACCGGTCAGGTTTCCGACACCGCCACAAGCACTGTACCGCCGGCAGCCGAATCGGCCGCCACCGTCGACGCTCCCTCAGCAACGGCCGGCAGCACCGTAAGCACGCCACCGGCGGCAACCGGAGCGGCCCTGCAACCCCCCACAGGTTCCACAACGCCGGTCTTGGAAGCCGGCCAAACTACTGCAGATACTGACTCGGGTGCTTCAACGGCAACAAATTCGTCCACGCAGCAAAGCGCCGTGGTTGCTAACATGATACCTGATTTTGCGCAAGTGGGCGCTCCAATTCAGAATAGTAATCCGCATGCATTCCCCGTGTTCGCAAAAGGCGAGGGCGATGCCGGCGCGATGGATCCCAACGATTTGCAGCAAGGGCATATTGGAGATTGCTTTTTAATAGCAGCACTGCATACCATAGCTCGCCTTGAGCCTGATGCGATTCAAAATGCGATTACAGAAAACCCTGAAGGCAATTATACGGTCTCCATGTTCGACCAGGCGGGTAATCCCGTGGAGCAGATTGTCGAGTCGACGGATTTGATCAACCCAACAAAAGCAGGGGCCGGATGGGGGGACGACGAAGCCTGGGGGCGGATTATGGAGGCCGCTTTTGCTAATCAAACTGGCCGGGATATGGGGGAGGGGGGGAATGAATATGAAGTTTTCAGGGCTTTCACGGGTAAGGAATCTTCTATATTTACCGTCGACAGCCGTCATATAGATATGTTGCGGGAAGAGGTGACCGCCGGTAAAATGACCACTTTGGCGTTTAGCTATGTCCCACCCGAGGGGTCGGGTTTGATATCGGATCACGCTTATGATTTGGTAGGCTACGACCCGGAAACAGAAAAATATCAACTGTGGAACCCATGGGCTGAAACCAATAACGCTCCGGAATATTACTATATAGCGGAAGAAGAGTTAGTAGCTCCTGGATTCACTGCCACGGTTGCCGAACCCAATCTGCTGCCCGAAGTTTCCCTGTCGGGCCAGGACTGGCGCAAAAACGAACAAAAACGCAGTTATGAAGAGGTTCGTGCCGCATATCCATTGCTGCCGAAACAGATAGTTGATTGGGGATTCGAGCAGGCCGGTGAGAACGGCCAGCCGACTGACAAGGTCGAGGAGTCGCGCGTGCTGGAAATGCGAACCTTGAGAGATATCATGATAGAGCATAAAGTGCCATTTGATGAAGCCAAGAAATTGTATGTCGGCCGCTCGGGTGGTCTGATCGCAGGTTTAGCCGACCGGGGATTCCATTTCGGCGAGATCACACATTTTGTCGGCGATTTTCTGGAGGAAGATAAAAGTTTCGATACGAACCTGTTGAGCCAGTTTGTGGTCAATCTTGAAAATACCAAAAAAGAAGCGTTCATCTATCCATGGTTGGGAGGTGCCAATGGTCGCCATCTGGCAATGCTCGCCAACGACGACCGAGGGGGCCTGCTCCATCAATTGCACGAGCGCAAACTGGGGTGGGATGCCACCGCGCAATTGATTGATAAAGCGCTCTATACCATTCCCGTGACCTGGCGGGAACAAGCGCCTGACCTATACCCTGATCCCCAAGAATTGCAACTGGATAAGGTGGCCGCGTTTAACGAAGTCGCCAGGCACAGGCCGAATGAATGGGCCCGAAATCTGATCCAGGCGGAACAGGATTTCAGCCTCTATCAGATGACATTGGCCCTGGGAAACGAAAACCTGAAAAAGATTGTCAATGATCGTCACATCGGCCAAGAGCGTATCGATGAAATCGTTGACTGGGCGCTGCGCTCAGCCAAAAATGATTCTGACGAGTTCAACACCCTGCTCGAAGAATATAATCGTTTCGCGAAGGACAAAAAGCGCGGGACGCTCATGGCATATATCGACAACGGGGGTGACCCTTACAGTTAGGGCCTATCCGCAAGCAGCATCTTTGCGCACCGAACGACATTCGCGCACCGGTGCAGGCCTGCCGTATAAATGCGATTACCCTGAAAAATGCATCGGCGCTTGAAAAAAACACGTACCTTGCATAAAAAGTAAACCGATCTTACTATCACAAATATGGCCAGTGCCCATCCGGCAACAGCATCTTTTGGTCGGTGTTCACACGAATTTGACCCGAACCGGAATCTACTCTTTCCGGATGGGCACGGCCGGACCGGGAGGTGATCGTTATGGATGCAAGCCATCGTGACGCCTTGAAGGCGGTTAAGACGCGCAAAAACGAATTGGCCCGGGCCGTGCTGCAGTGCCGCCGTGACCGTACGCCCGATTTGCCGCGGCACATCGAGGCCGAGGGGCAGAATGTTGCCGTTCGTGATCACCGGCAGCACTTTGCTTATCTGCATGAAGCCCTGCGCAGCGCTGATGCAGCCGTATTCACGAATTATGTTGAATGGCTCCGGGGCCGGTTTGAGAATCTGAGTCTTCCGGCCGGCACCCTCGAAGAGATGCTCATCTGCATGCGTCAGGCCTGTCGGGAGGGGCTGAAGCCGGATTTGGCGGCGGTTTACGCGCCACTGTTTGACGCCGGTCTGCAAGTCGCCCGGACCCCCCACGACACCATCAACACCTTTATTCCCGACGACACGCCCCTGGCCGGCCTGGCACATGCATACCTGGACGCACTATTGAACGGCGACCGCCGGACAGCCGCCCGGCTGGTGCTGGATGCGGTTCAAAACGGGGAACCCATCAAGGCGATTTACCTGAATGTCTTCCAACGCAGCCAACTGGAAGTCGGCCGTCTGTGGTACCAGAACAAGGTCAGCGTGGCCCAGGAGCATTACTGCTCGGCCGCAACGCAGATGATTATGGCGCAGCTTTACCCCTACATTTTTGCCGCGCCCAAAATCGGCCGGTGCCTGGTGGCGGCCTGCGTCGGAGGGGAACTGCACGAGATCGGCATTCGCATGGTTGCCGATTTTTTCGAACTGGAAGGCTGGGATACCTACTATCTGGGCGCCAACACCCCCAAAGCGGGTCTGTTGCAGGCGCTTGAAGACCAGCTGCCCGACCTGCTGGCGTTGTCGGCCACGATGCCGTTGCATCGGCGCACACTGGGCGATCTGATTGCGGCAGTGCGGGCGCAGATGCCGGCGCTGAAAATCATGGTCGGTGGCTACACGCTCAACACCGATGCCGTCTTGTGGCGCCAACTGGGGGCCGACGGGCATGCCGCCGATGCCCAGAGCGCACTCGCTTTGGGACGGCGTTTGACCGCAGACACCCGGAGGGCGTCATGACACAAGCGCGAATCGCCGCGGGCACCGCGCTGAGATGCGACGCCGAAGGGCGGATTCTGGAAATCATCACCGATGAAATCGGCGGCGCCCAGGTGTTTGTGCCGGGTCGCCTGTTCTCCTTTGGCGTGGATCGGGACAGTCTGGGCAAATGCCTGTCGTTTATGCTGGAGATCCGTAAAAACGGCGCGGCGTTCGGTTGGGAACTTAATGTCAAACTGGCTGGCGAGATCCGGTCGCTGCATTTTGCCGGCGCCATGGTCGACGGGCATATGTTGATCACCGCGGCCGCCAGCCGCGAAGATGTTGAAATTCTTTACAAGGATCTGGTACGCATTACCAGCCGGGAGGTCAATGCCCTGCGCGCCGTCATGAAAACCAATGCCGAGGGGCGACGGCAGACCGATACCTATAATGACATCACGCGGGTCAACAACGAACTGGCCACCGTGCAGCGGGAGCTGGCTAAGAAAAACGCGGCCCTGGACCGGCTCAATCAGCTCAAGAACCAGTTTTTGGGCATGGCGGCCCATGACCTGCGCCATCCCATCGGGGTGGTGCGCATGTACAGTGAATTTGTCCTGGATGAGGCCGGCAAGACCCTGGGCGCCGAGCACCGCGAATTTCTTGAAATCATCCGCACCGCCGGCGAAACCATGAACCAGATGCTCGATGATTTTCTGGATATCGCCGCCATTGAAGCCGGCAAACTGGAGATGAATTTTGCCGTTGTCGATGTGGCGGCGTTGATTCACAGGAACATCCGGTTTAACCGGCCGCTGGCGGCCCGCGAGCAGATCCGGCTGGACCTGACCTGCCCGGAATCCGGATTGACCGGGCGGGTCGATGCCAATCGCCTGGATCAGGTACTTAACAACCTGATCAACAACGCGATCAAATATTCGTCCGCAAACACTCGTATCGACGTTGCCGTTGAACCGGCCGGCGCCGGTGTTAAGATTGCCGTCAAGGATGAAGGCATCGGCATTGCCAAGGAACATCTGGCCAAGTTGTTTCAACCCTTTGAACGTCTGGAGCGTCCCCGGACCACGGCGGAGAAGAGTTCGGGCCTGGGTCTGGCCATCGTTGCCAACATCGTCGCCGGTCATGGTGGCGACATCACGGTTGAATCCGAGCCGGAGCGGGGAAGCTGTTTTCGGGTCTATCTGCCGTTGGATGGCCCGGCGCAAGACGTGACAGCCCGATGAGGGGCTCTAACTTGTGTCCATCCGGAAATAGTAGATTTTGGTTCCCGGCAAGGCCCGAGCATTTTTAAAACCGCAGGCATAGCGTGCTATGTCGCAAGAACGTGAATGGCTCCGCC
>JANQIE010000279.1 GCA_028282295.1 Desulfobacterales bacterium
TTCGCCGGCATCGATCCCGATCAGTTCAAATGCCGGTGGTTTGCAGTACTTGTGCAAAACTCTGACTTTAAATTTGTCCGTGCACCACCGCGCCATAAAAGACGGAACCATTCGCTTATTCCAGCAGTGATCATAAAGATTCGAATATCCCTGAACTTCTGGTGTTAATACTGTAATTCGCGGCAACCCCCGGGTAATGATCCAACCCTGAAACATTCGGAAATACTCGTATGTCTCTGGCCAATCGGTTCCATGGTCGACGAATACCGCTTCGAATTTCCAGCCTTGATCGACCAGGTATAAGTACATGGCAACGGAATTAACGCCACCACCGAATGAAAGATAATTTCTCATTAAGCCGTCCGTCTGATTGGTTCCGCGTTCACATTGGCATCTACTAGGGCTTGGGCTATTGGCGGACAAACGGAATTGCCGCAGCATCTGACCTGGTCGGTTTTGGTGATGCGCTTTCCGTTGAACTCGATGTCAATCTGATAATCATCTGAAAAACCTTGGGCGCGAAACAGTTCGCGGGCTGAAAGCATCCGCATGCCTATATCCGAAATGACATATGGCTCGCCCTTGATCATGACGGTTACCAAGCCGAAGCGGTCATTTGACGGTACGGTGTGTAGCGGGTCGTTGCAGCTTTGCCATTGCCCGCCAGTGGAATAGTACTTCATGAGAAAAGCCCGCACTTCGGCGACATGATTACCACCAGCGGTCAAGGTCGGCATGGGCTGGGTAACTGGCTGGCCGTGCTTGCAGGTACCGCGCAGTTTGATCAAATTGGAAGTGACAACTTGGTTCTGCGTGCCGTGCCCGGTGGTGGGAAATGGTTTATCTATCGGTGCGCCAATTACTCCGCCATAATGCTTTGCCAAAAATGCAGCCACCAGGGCGGTTTTGCCCGATCCGCCGGCGGTAATCGTTCCGGCCGGCTGGCCAATACTGTGCCCGATGCTTTTGCCAAACTGCCGCTGAAAATGCGGCACAACCAAGCCGAATCGATTTTCAGTTGTTTGGGTCGGCACTGAATCGGCCATTCCCACACCCCTGAAATCTACAACACCTTTATTTTTCGGCCCGTAATAAGTCAGGATGAACGGTTCGGCCGCCTCGATCACATAGCGCCGGATGCCCTCGGCAATTCGTTTCAAGGTGTTTTCAACTAAGGGCCTTTTACGTTTGAAGATGGACGGGCAAGGGATTGACCAATCGATAATTTCAGCGGCGGTCCGGTACGGAATACGCCCGGGGCCGTGGGTCGGTTCAGGCCATACAATGGGCCTGTCATCACAGCGGGCTATCATGAACAAGCGCTTGCGGATCGTCGGCGCCCCGTAGTCGCAGGCGCGTAACTCGCGCCATTCAACACGGTAACCACGCCGACGAAGACAACGGACGAACGCGCAAAAAGTAGTGCCTTTTTGGGAATCGATCACACAGCCGTCACTGCCTATCGGTCCCCAGGTTTTGAATTCTTCAACGTTTTCCAGAATGATGATTCTGGGCCGGGTGGCGATAATCCATTTATCAACCACCCACGCCAAACTCCTGATTTCCCGGTCTCGTTTCGGCCCGCTACCCTTGGCTTTGGAAAAGTGCTTGCAGTCGGGTGACGCCCATAGCAACCCGACATTGCGGCCGCGAGTCGCCCACAGCGGCGACACCTCTCGAATATTCTGCCTTAAATGCCAAGTGTCCGGGTGATTGGCTTCATGCATGGCAATGGCTACCCTATCGTGATTAACGGCCACATCCGGATCACGGCCCAGGGCCAGCTTAATACCTTCAGACGCCCCGCCACCGCCGGCGAATAAATCAACAATCAACTCATTCATGCAAATAGCCTCATTTGTTTGGTTTCACGCTTGATTCTCGGGATTGCGATATCACTCAAGTAGATCTCAGATAGGTCAATTCCGATGAACTTGCGGCCGTATTTATGTGCAACAAGTCCAGTGGTGCCGGATCCAAAAAATGGATCAAGCACCGTGCCCCCTTCAGGGCAGCCAGCCAGAATACAGGGCGTTATTAAGTCTTGCGGAAAAACTGCGAAGTGGGCACCAGAAAAAGGTTTAGTTGATACGGTCCAAACAGAGCGTTTATTGCGGGTTAGGCCATCATCACAGACTCGATCTGGATCGGAGAATTGATGATTGAAACCTTCTTTTCCTCTTGCCATCGGCCCGACACATTGCAACGACTTATTCGGCCTCTGGTATCCTTTTTGAGATCCTTGCATACGCTTGGGAGACGTGGTTTCTTTAATAGCATCATGATTATAATAGTAGCGTTGAGATTTGCTCAGAAGAAAAATATATTCATGCGCCTTAGTGCATCGGTCTGTCACCGATTCAGGCATTGGGTTTGGTTTGTGCCAAATGATATCTTGACGCAAATACCAACCATTTCCACGAAGGGCGAAGGCAACCAACCAAGGAATGCCGATTAAGTCTTTCGGCTTAAACCCTGACGGTGGTTTCGCGCGCGCCGTATGTCTCGAAGGTCCTACTGCAGGGTGTTTGTTGTCAGCGACTTGGTATGATCTTGATGCGGCATAGCTATCACCTAAATTAAGCCAAAATGTTCCTTCATCTCGTAAAACCCGACGAACCTCAGAAAATATCATGCAGGCATGCTCAACATAAAGCTTTGGGCTTGGTTCGAGACCAAACGACCCGAACCAAGCCCCACACAGCTGGCAGAACTTGCCAGCAATTATTTCTTTGGTCTTTTCGTGTTCGTTGCACACTTGGCGGCCACCGAGCAGCATCAAACCATTACCGGGAGGACCTCCCTTATGGATCTTAATCGAATCGCCCCACTCGTGGTCACAACCGGGGTGGCCTCCCCAGACCTGCCCTTCAAGATCATAGTCCCTCAATCCCCAATACGGCGGGGAAGTCACGCAGCAATCAACCGACTGACTTGGCAGCGCCTTCAACACATCGAGAACATGGCCGTGATAGATTGTGCCGGCATCGGTCTGATAAACCTGTCTTTTATTCTGCATCGCCTTCATCCTCGGTAACAAACATTGATCGACTCAACCATTCGCCGCAACCCGGACAGTGTTCGACCTCTATCTCGCCAACTGAAACGTGATAGTAAACGTTGGTTTAACCTTTGCGGGGCTGGCAGGATTCACCCATCAGCTTCCTCCGTGTTAATCGGTAGTCAGGGGTAATTATCCATTCGTGTTCACAACCCCACAAAGGTTAATATATGCCGCCCTGCCTATTGCGAGGCGACCTACCGCCGTTAGACCGAGGATAAGCGGTGCTTTTTTCTCGCCTCGGTGGAACTGTTAAAACGCAAAACGGGATAGCTGCTTGTTTGCATTCTGTTTGCATTTCGAATGCGCAACTATCCCGTTGAAATTATTGGGTAAAAAAACTAAGTTATTGGAATGATTGAAATAGGGGTGTAAGTGACTGGATTTTATTGAAAAAAAGTGGCGGAGAGGGTGGGATTCGAA
>JANQIE010000282.1 GCA_028282295.1 Desulfobacterales bacterium
GCCATTCACGTTCTTGCGACATAGCCCGCTATGCCTGCGGTTTTAAAAATGCTCGGGCCTTGCCGGGAACCAAAATCTACTATTTCCGGATGGGCACTACCTAAGGGTTCGCGCAAAAAATGTGATTTTTTTTGCGCGGACCCTAAGCGGCACGGATATGAAAAAAGAATAAAATGCGTTTACCTGAAATGCTGCGCCACTTCCTGAATAACCGACTCGAGCTTCATTTTGCCCATGGCCAGATTGCTGTCCCGGTTGAGAATCAGGACCATGTGAATGTGGGCCTTGCCGGGCGAAGTAACGGAAAAATCGGTGGCTTCATTCAACGAACGCGCGATCAGATGGGCTTTGCCGGTTTCAACGTGAATCTGCTGTCCGCGGCCGATATCCATGATTTCGGTGGTCTTTTGCGACTTTAGAAGAATGTCGTTGGCCAACGCGCCGATTTCGCTCAGGTTCATCCCGTTGGAACTGCTTTCCGCCACGATTTCGCCGTTGGGGGTAAAAACGCCCACGGCCTGGAAACCTTCGATCATTTTAAATTTGTCGAGACAATCCGTAATTTGCTGCATTATGTTATCTCCTTTCAGGGTTGTAAGAATATTGGTAGGCGCCGGAGCCGGCCGGACCTCCTGATCGGAGGCCGTGTCGGCAGTAGGCGCCTGATCGGCGTTCGAGGCGATCTTCAGATCCGCGGCTTGACCGGCGGCCGCTTGTTCCTGCGCCGCGGTTTCGTCCTTGAGGCGGGCACCTTCCATCAGCAGCGACATCAGGCCCATGTCGATCTGCTTTGCTATCTGTGGATCGGGTAAATCGCTGATCTTGATTTTAACATCTTCGAGCGCCAACAACCGGATAGCCGCCTCCTTGCCGGCGAATTGGCCGAAGTGAGCATCGTGGATGTCGCCGTTGACGAAGAATATCTGACCGCCGATGTTGTCGGCGGTGTGCACTTCCATCAAACAACTGCTGGCCTCCATTTCGATCAACTGCATGAAATTGGACAAAGACATGCCCGAGACCGTGCCACCCGGATAGCCGTTTTTCAGCCCCTTGCGGATCGCCGTTGCCAGTTCGTCGAAATCCAGCGGTTTTTCCAACAACTGGATCCCCGCGTTGTCCTTGAAGCGGTCCTCGATCTGCGGTGTGTTGAAGGCTGTCATGATGATCGCCGGCAGTTGCGAATAATGCGTCTGCAGATGGGCCAGCAACTCAAAGCCGTTCATGTTGGGCATCTTTAAATCGGTGACAACGATATCCACCTGGTGATCCGCCATGATTTTCAGGGCTTCGCGGCCGTCCTGCGCCGTTAACACCGCGTAGCGGTCAACATGGGTGGCAAGACCTTCTTCGATTGAAAGCAATAACGACTTTTCGTCATCTACGAGAAGAATCGTTTTCATGGGTTTCCCGATTTTTTTATTATGGAAGTTCTGCAGTAAAAAATACAGCAAGTTTGGTGCCAGAGGTCGAAGTTTAAAAGTTTAATCATTACAGGCGATTGCAAAATCAAAATTACTCGGTGCGCTAAAATGGGTGTACTATTTTAAGGCGGTGGTTCATTTTAGGGCAGTAAACGTGATGGTTTGAACGAAGGTTGATCTTCGGAAGAAATAGAAGAAAAGCGGATGGGATCATCAGATCTGGATTCCGGCCTTCGCCGGAATGACGCAGAAAAATACTCCGGCGCCCCCCCGGACCCGAGCCGGAATTCGCCGCAATGACGCAGAAAAACATCCCGTCACCACGGCAAAGGCCGGACCCGAGCCAGGGCTCGCCGCAATGGCGCAGAAAAACACACCGTCACCACGGCAAAGGCCGGACCCGAGCCGGGGCTCGCCGCAATGGCGCAGAAAAACACACCGTCACCACGGCAAAGGCCGGCCCCAAGTCAGGATTCACCGCAACGACGCAGGAATTCACCCCGTCACCCCGGCGAAGGCCGGGGTCCAGAATCTAAACGACAGGATACCTTAATTCTTAATTCTTAATTCACAATTCTCACTTCTCAATCCCCCACGCTCTTTTGCGCGAAACCGTCCAATTCCTTGGAAACATTTTTCATACTTCACTTTTCTCTTCTTTGCTTTTAAGTATTTGTTCCCAAATCCTCTGCACGGTTTGCTGAAAGTTCCGGTAGAATTCGGTATCGACCCTGGCGGCCAATTGCTGCAGACTCTTGCGGTGAATAACACTTCGGTAGATAAGATAGGCCCGTCGAAGATAGTGGGCAATGGACGTGTCGATAACACCGGTCTCGGCCAGCGCTTGCAGCAGGCGCACATTGTCGGTCCATTGCTGGAGCGCCGCAAAGCGGTGAGCGTGTCCCAGCACCAAATACTGCACCAGAAATTCAATGTCGATCAAACCGCCGAAATCTTCCTTGATGTCAAACCAGCCGTCCTTTTTCTCCAGGCGCGTCCGGCGCATTTTGGCCCGCATTTGGCGCACCTCGCGGCGCAGTTGCGCGTGCGCACGCTTGCGCCCGAGCGTCGCCGCCCGGATGTGTTCGAATTGCCGGGCCAGGGCCGGATCGCCGGCGATGGGCCGGGCCTTGAGCAGGGCCTGGTGTTCCCAGGTCCAGGCCTCGTTGCGCTGATAATCCGCAAAGGCATCGATGTGGCTGACCAGAACACCGGAACTGCCGCTGGGGCGCAGGCGCATATCGACTTCGTAGAGTGCACCGGCGCGGGTGTGGGCGGTTAAAATATGAATCACTCGCTGCCCCAGACGGGCAAAAAACTGAGGGGTATCGATCGGCCTGGCGCCTCCCTGGGTTTGCCCCGGCGTGCCGGCGTGTAAAAAGACAAGGTCCAGATCCGAGCCATAGCCGAGTTCAAGCCCACCGAGTTTGCCGTAGGCGATGACGGCAAAGCCGCGTTCACACGTGTGGCCGGTCAAGCGACATTGCGCGGTGCCGTGCTTGGCCGCCAAGTGCTGCCACGCCATGTCGAAGACCGCGTCGAGCACAATTTCGGCGATGGCGGACAGGTAGTCACTGACCCGCATGAGCGGCATGGCCCCGGTGATATCCGCCGCCGCAACCCGCAGGATATGCACCTGTTTGAAAATACACAGGGCTTCGATCTGCTGCTCCAGGTCATCCGGATCGGTACGTTGCAGGCGGCGGTGCAGGGTGTCGACCATTTCGTCGCGTTCCGGCGGCACGTAAAGGGTGCGCGGATCGAGCAGTTCATCTAAGAGAACCGGGTGCTTGGCCAAAAACGTGACAATCCAGGAGCTGGCGGTGGCCAGTTTAACCAAATGGGCCACCGCCGGCGGGTTCTCCAGGAGCAGTGCCAGGTAGGCTGTGCGTTGCTGGATGGTGCGGATCAAATCGATGATGCGGCCCAGGGCCACGGCCGGTTCTTCGGATTGGCCCACCTGCGCCAATAAAATTGGTACCAGACGTCCCAAACGCTCCTGGCCCTCGGCGCTCATGGTTCGGGTGCGTTGATCGTTTTTCAGGTGATCGATCAACTGCCAGGCTTTATCCGTCAGTTTGAAACCGGCTTGGGCCAGCAACTCGCAGCCTTTGGATTTATCGACCCGTTGGTGCCATACTGCGCCCAGATCCGCCAAACGGATGTCACCGGCCTCCGCCGGAGATGGAGACGCTGTTTTGTCGCGGCCGGTGTCGGTTTGCAGCAGTTCGGCGAAATGGCGGTGCACCCGGTCGCGATGCGCTTGCAACTGTTGGTGGAAGGTATCCCAATCCGCATAGCCCATGGCGGCTGCCAGCCTGAGACGGGATAATTCCCCGGTGGGCAGGGTGTGGGTCTGCTGGTCGGCATGGGCCTGTAAACGATGTTCGGTGTGGCGCAGAAAAATGTAGGCGGCGGTCAACTCCCGGCACGCCACCGGTGGAGCCAGCCCTTCACGCGCCAGAAGATCGAGCACGTGCCGGATGCGGCGCGCTTGCAGGTCCGGCAGCACCCCGCCGCGGATAAGTTGAAACATCTGCCCGAAAAATTCGATTTCACGGATACCGCCGGCGCCTAGCTTGATGTGGTCCTGCATGTCGCGCCGCTTGACTTCCTGCATGATCATCTGCTTCATCGCGCGCAACGAGTCAAAGGCGCCGAAATCGAGATAACGGCGGTAGATAAACGGTTTGAGCATGGCCAGCAGTTCTCGGCCGGCCTCCAGATCACCGGCCACCGGCCGCGCCTTGATCCAGGCATAGCGCTCCCACTCGCGCCCCTGGCTCTGGTAGTAGGTTTCCAGGCTGTCGAAGCTCATGACCAGCGGGCCGCTGTCGCCGTAGGGCCGCAGGCGCATGTCGACCCTGAAGACAAAGCCGTCGGCGGTCTGCGCACCGATGGTTTGGATCAGCTCGCGTCCCAGGCGGGTGAAAAACTCCTCGTTGGTCAGTTCACGGGGGCCGTTTTGGGTGACGCCGGTATTGGGGTAGGCAAACAGCAGGTCGATGTCCGAGGAGAAATTCAACTCCCAGGCGCCCAGTTTGCCCATGGCGATGACCACCATTTGCTGCGGTTGGCCGGCTGTGTCGGTGGGGGTGCCCCATTTGTCGCAATGCCGGCGGTACAGATACGCAAGCGCCTGTTGCAGGCACGTCTCGGCCAGGGCGGTCAGATCGGCGGTGGTGGTGTTCAGGTCCGACCAGCCGGCCAGATCGCGCCAGGCAATGCGGATCATCTCCCGGCGGCGAAACAAGCGCAACTTCGCACTAAGCTGCGACGGGGCGTCGAGGGATTTTAAATGCGCCTGCAACCTTTGGGAATAATAGCTGTCGCCGGCAGGCGCTTGCAGATCGCCGCTTTGCACCAGATCGACCAACACCTGCGGATTTTTACAGCAGGCTTGAGCCACAAACGTGCTGGCCGCGAACACGTCCCTGGCCGACGCAACCAGCGCTTGCCCGGCCGGCGGTTCAAGATCGGCGGCTTGGGCCGCTGTGAGAAACAGTGTCCATTTTTCATCGCCTTGCCCGGCCAACTCGGGCGGCAAGGGGTGGTAAAAGGTCATGGTATCGGCAGCCTTCAAGCGGATCTTCCTTTCCGAGTTTTGTTTCACAGGATGCAACGCGCGGCCCCAATCAAAGCAAATGTTGCCGGCACCCGCAACCCCTAAGCGCGTTGCGGTTTAAAGGTTGCATTGCCTTATTGATTCGTGTACTAATGCTGACTAAATGTATCTGCATAAGGTTATTGGGGGATGAACGAAAAATTTCCAGTCATTTTAACTACCTACCGTTTTACCGGGGCAACTTTCCGAACTAGTGTCCATCCGGAAATAGTAGATTTTAGTCCAGGCCAAGGCCGCAGCGAATTTGAAACCGCAGGCGTAGCAAGGCTACGTCGAGGATTTCAAATTCGTAAAAACGCCGGCCTGGGCCCAAAGATGCTATTTCCGGATGGACACGAACCGGGCGAAAAACGTACGGTCCGAAGTGTTCACCAACCCGCACCTTGAAATAACTCAAAAAATCCTTTTAACATACCGGTTGGACCGACATCGAAAGCAATTGCGTTTTCGGGCCGTCCGGAAGGATTAAACTGCCGGTTCGGCAGCCAAACAAGGAGAAGCCATATGTGCCGTTTATTTGCCATTACCAGCAAAGAGCCCTTATCACCGATGGTGGCCGTCCAGGCCCTGGACGTGATGCGCGAGGGGCACGACGGTTCCGGAGTAGGCCTGTTTTTGCGCGATTTGGGCGGACCCTTCGAAGACATCAAGGACGCACCGATCCTGTCGGGCATTTTCAGTGACAAGGGCCTCAAGCGTCTGGACACTTACATGATGGACATCGGATTCATGACCAAGTACAAATTGTCCATCAAGGTCCCTAAAAAACCGCCGGCCGGTATTCCGCGCCGGGACGTCTACCTGGTGCGGGCCTATGAATACCCCGAAGACTGGGATGACATGCCGACGGCGGAAAAATACGAACAACTCGTCAGCATCCGCCTGGAGCTGCGCCGCATGGGACTGGAGAAGGATGACATGAAAGTCTTCTCCTTCTGGCCCGATGTGATCATGATCAAGGAAATCGGCGATCCCTGGAAGGTGGCCCAGCACCTGAAGCTGGACCGCAAGGAGTTGCGCGCCCGCGTGATCATGGCCCAGGGCCGGCAAAACACCAACTACGACATCAATTTATACGCCTGCCATCCGTTCTTCCTGCAGGGATACTCGACCATGACCAACGGCGAAAACACCGCCTTTGTGCCGATCAAGGAATACCTCATGGGCCGCAATGTCAAAGGCTATATCGGCTATCAGAGCGACTCGGAGGTCTTTACCCATATCCTGCACTACACCCAGCACGTGCTGGGACTCGATATCGAAAACTACAAACACGTGATCACACCGCTGCAGGACGCCGACCTGGTCAAGCATCCCAACGGTGATTTTCTGCGTCATCTGAAAAACAGTTGCCGGCGCCTGATCATCGACGGACCCAATTGCGTCATCGGCTGTCTGCCCGATCACAGCCTGTTCATGGTCCAGGACCGCAAAAAGCTGCGGCCCGGCGTCGTGGGCGGCAAGCCCGGTATTTATGCGTTTTCATCTGAAATTTGCGGTCTGGACGCCGCGATTGCGGAACGCGACAAGTCCAAAGATTTTCAACCGATGCATCTGGATACGGTTATCGTGGGGCCGGATCGTCAGGAGGTTAAAGTATGCTGCCAAACCGAAGCATTACCCCATCAACTCTCTGCGTAAAAGACCTGCCCTGGCAGATCTTATGGAGCAAAGACAAATGCACCCTGTGCGGGCGCTGTACCGCCACCTGTCCGGTCAACGCCATCGAACTGGGGGTTTTTCGCAAACGAACATTGCAAACCGCCCTTAACCTGACCGGGACGCCGGGCAATGTGCTTGCCGTTTATCACGGCATCCGCCAGAAAACCGATCCGGCCTATGCCTGCATCGGTTGCGGCATGTGCAATCTGGTCTGTCCCAACGACGCCATCATCCCGGCCCGTAGCGACGAGTTCGACAAATTGCGCTACCACATCGACCGGGGTGGCCAGCCGCGCCGCCGCGGCGGCCGTCGTAACGACGCCGGCGGCGTCCTCGACAAAATCAAGTTCATCCGCATCTCCATGCTCACCGACCCGGCCCTGGACGCCGGCCGGCATGAATTTGAAATGCGCACCCTTTTAGGCCGGGTGTTGCCGCCGGAAAAAAGCCTGCAATTCCAGCAGGAAAACGGCTGGATTCCCCCGGTGCGTGAAATTTATCCTTTAATCATCGGCGGCATGTCCTTCGGGGCCATGTCGCCCAATATGTGGGAAGGGCTGCAACTGGGCGTCACCTACCTGAACGAGGAACTCGGCATCCCGGCCCGCATCTCCACCGGCGAGGGCGGCTGCCCGCCGCGCCTTTTGAAAAGCCGGTTTCTAAAATACGTTATCCTGCAGATCGCGTCGGGTTATTTTGGCTGGGACGAAATCATTCACGCCATTCCGCAAATGAAGGAAGACCCCTGCGCCATCGAGATCAAATACGGCCAGGGCGCCAAACCCGGCGACGGCGGTTTGTTGATGTGGTACAAGGTCAACAAGCTGATCGCCGCCATTCGCGGGGTGCCCACCGGTGTCAACCTGCCGAGCCCGCCGACCCATCAAACCAAATATTCCATCGAGGAATCGGTCGCCAAGATGATCCAGTCGATGTACATGGCCTGGGGTTTCAGGGTGCCGGTCTATCCGAAGATTTCGGCCACCTCGACATCGCTGGCCGTGCTCAACAATCTGACCCGCAATCAATACGCGGCCGGGCTGGCCATCGATGGTGAAGACGGCGGCACCGGGGCGGCCTACAACGTCTCCATGAACCACATGGGGCACCCCATCGCCAGCAGTGTGCGCGATTGCTACCTGAACCTGGTCAAGGTCGGACAGCAAAACGAGATTCCGCTGTTTGCCGGTGGCGGGGTCGGCAAAACCGGCAATCTGGCCGCCAACGCCGCGGCCCTGATCATGCTCGGCGCCAGTGGCATTCAGATGGGCAAGTACATCATGCAGGCTGCCGCAGGCTGCCTGGGATCGGAAAACGATCGCTGCAATATCTGCAACATCGGTCTGTGTCCCAAGGGGATCACCTCCCAGGATCCGCGGTTGTACCGCCGGCTGGACGTGGACGAGGTTGCCCAGCGCGTGGTCGATGTCTATCTGAGTTTCGATACCGAACTGAAAAAAATCGTGGCCCCGCTGGGACGTTCGACGTCGCTGCCCATCGGTATGTCCGATGCTTTGGGCATCGACGACGCGGCCGCGGCCGAGCGGCTGCAAATCAAATATGTGGTTTGATACGACGACTGAAAATTAATCCTGGAGTTACACATGTCCGCTAAAAAATATCATCAACTATCCGGCCTTGAAGACGGCGTGCGCATCGAGTCACGCGTTCTGGAAGAGCGGCTGCAGGCCGCCGTGGTTCAGGGCCACCGTAATCTGCATATCAAAGCGTTCGGGCAGCACGGCATCGGCGGCCGTCTATGGCCGGCCGGCAATGAAGCCGTGCATATTAAAATCGACGGCCATCCCGGTCAGCGGGTCGGCAGCATGGGCTTTGCCAACACCCGCATCGATATTTACGGCCCGGCCTCGGACGACGTAGGCTGGCTGAATGCCGGCGCGCATATCGTGATCCACGGCAATGCCGCCAACGGCTGCGGCAACGCCATGGCCCAGGGCAAGGTCTATGTGGGCGGCAATATCGGCGCCCGCGGCATGACCATGACCAAGGCCAATCCGCGCTTTGCTCCGCCTGAACTGTGGGTGCTCGGTTCGGCGGGCGATTATTTCGGCGAATTCATGGCCGGCGGGACCGCAGTGGTCTGCGGACATGAGCCCCAGAATGAAGACAACATCCTCGGCTACCGCCCCTTTGTCGGCATGGTGAGCGGACGGGTGTTTTTCCGCGGGCCCCACGACGGCTTCAGTCAACCGGATGCCCGCATGGCCCCCATCAGCGACGCCGACTGGCAATGGCTGCTCCAGAACATGAAGGTCTTTCTGGAAAATATCCACCGGCCCGAGCTGCTGGAAAAATTCAGCGCCCGCGCCGAGTGGCAGCTTCTGGTGGCCCGCACCCCCCAGGAGAAACTGACCACCCGGCGCCGTTCCATGCAGGCGTTTCGCACCGACGTCTGGGATCGGGAACTTGGCCGGGGCGGGCTTATCGGCGATCTGGACGACAAGGACCGCGACCCGATTCCGATGGTTGTCAGCGGTGAGTTGCGGCGATTTGTACCGGTCTGGGAAAACCGCAAATATGCCGCGCCGTGTGAGGCCACCTGCCCCACCGGTATCCCGGTGCATGAACGCTGGCGGCTGGTTCGTGAGGGCCGTGTTGATGAAGCCGTGGATCTGGCGCTGGCCTACACACCGTTTCCGGCCACGGTCTGCGGCTATCTGTGTCCCAATCCATGCATGCAGTCGTGCACCCGTCAGATCATGGCCATGCCGCCGGTGGACATCACCCAACTGGGACAAGCCAGCATCGCCGCCACCCTGCCGGAACTCCCCTCGGTGACCGGCAAAAAGATCGGGGTGATCGGCGCCGGACCGGCCGGCATCTCCGTGGCCTGGCAATTGCGCCAGCAGGGGCATGAGGCGATCATCTACGATATGGCCAAGACCCTGGGCGGCAAGATCAGTTCCGTGATCCCCAGCACCCGGATTCCCAAAAAGATCGTCGACCAGGAACTGGCACGGGCCGCGAAAGTGATCCCCCATGTGAATCTGCAACAGAACCTGACCCGGGAAGATGTGGCCCGCCTGCGTGAAGACCACGATTATCTGGTCCTGGCCACCGGCGCCCAGAAACCGCGCATCATCCCGGTTCCCGGCAAAGAGCGGATGATTCCGGCCAATGACTTTCTGGCCGCCGCCAAAGAGAATCAAGCGAAACCGGGCAAACGGGTGGTGGTTATCGGCGCCGGCAACGTGGGCTGCGACGCGGCCACGGAAGCAGCGCGGCTGGGGGCGGACGATCTGTTGCTGATCGATGTGCAGGAACCGTTGTCTTTTGGCAAAGAGCGCGAGGAGGCTGAAAAAGCCGGCGCCAAATTCCGCTATCCCTGTTTTACCGAGAAGGTCACCGCCGAGGGCGTGGTGCTCAACACCGGCGAACTGCTGCCGGCCGACACCGTGATCATTTCCATCGGCGATGCCCCGGACCTCGACTTTTTACCCGACGGCATCGACACGGATCGCGGCTATGTAAAAGTGAACGATCATTTTCAAACCAGCGACGCCAAAATTTTCGCCATCGGCGATCTCGTCAAACCCGGCCTGCTCACCGACGCCATCGGCGCCGGCCGCAAAGCCGCCGCCGCCATCGGTGAACTGGCTGCCGGCCGCACCCCGGCCGGCCTGCAGCGCGAGATGATCGACAGACAGCGCGTTTCGCTGGAATATTTTGATCCGCGCATCGAGCAATTTGACGATGTCGATCACTGCGGCAGCCAGTGTTCTTCCTGCGGCGCCTGCCGGGATTGCGGCGTGTGCATCGCCGCCTGCCCCCAAACCGCCATCAGCAAGACTGAAAAGGGCGGCAGCGAGTACGAATACGTGGTCGATCCCGACAAGTGCATCGGCTGTGGCTTCTGTGCCGGGGCCTGTCCTTGCGGGGTTTGGAATTTGGTGGAGAATGAGCCGTTAGTTTAGCTGGCCCACGACGATTTTATCCGGCGGGGCCAGCAGATAGCGTGGGCCGTGCCCACCGATTTGATGATTTTCAGATGCGGTTACCCTGCACCAGGGTTCAAGCAGACTTGACTATTGTCGCGGATCGATATAATCCAGACTCAAATTTTCGAAAACGCGGTTATCGACATACGATGGATGACGCTGGCGTCTGTAAAATGGCCTCATCGAATTTCAAAACCACAAACTTCGAGTTTCAAATCCCATGAAAGCCTTACTCGCATTAGAAGATGGTCGCACGTTTGCCTGCCGCAGCTTTACCGGTCCGGGTGAAGCCACCGGCGAGGTCGTTTTCAACACCAGCATGACCGGCTATCAGGAAGTGTTGACCGACCCGTCCTACAACGGTCAACTGGTGACCATGACCTACCCCTTGATCGGTAACTACGGGGTCAACCCGGACGATGTGGAATCGGAAAAGATTCAGGTGGCCGCGTTTATCGTACGCGAGTACCAGCCCTATCCGAACAATTTCCGGTCCACCGGCACGTTGGCCGAATACCTGCAGAAATACAACATCCTGGGGGTCGAGGGGCTTGATACGCGGGCCCTGACCCGGCACATCCGGATGGACGGGGCCATGCGCGCGGTTTTATCCACCGAAGACCTGAATCCCGAATCTTTGGTGCAAAAGGCCAACCGGATTGCGCCCATGGACGGCCAGAATCTGGTGGACCCGGCCAGCACCGCCACCGCCTATCGCTGGCAGGACAACCGGCCGGAGTACTTGCCCGCCGACACGCCCCTGAGCGCCGATGTCTGGCGGCAGCGGAGGCGCAAACACGCGGTGGTGGCCTTTGACTACGGCGTGAAGTTCAATATTTTGCGCTGGCTGAGCGAGGCCGGGTGTGAGGTTGTCGTTGTCCCGGCATCCACTGATGCCGACACCGTCAAAGCGATGCAGCCCGATGGCCTTTTCCTGTCCAACGGACCCGGCGACCCGGATGCCGTGACCCATGTGATCGGCACTATTCGGGCGCTTTTGGATTTCAGACCGATTTTTGGAATCTGCCTCGGCGTCCAGCTACTCGGCTTGGCCCTGGGCGGCAGGACCTACAAACTCAAGTTCGGCCACCGGGGCGGGAACCAGCCGGTCAAGGACCTGCGCACCGGCCGGGTGGAAATTACTTCGCAAAACCACGGCTTTGCCGTGGACATGCAAAGCCTGAACGCCGACGACATCGAAGTGACGCATATCAATTTAAACGATAACACCGTGGAGGGTTTCCGGCACCGCAAGTTGCCCATTTTTGCCGTGCAATATCACCCCGAAGCCGCTCCGGGGCCGCATGACGCCCGGTATTTGTTCGAGGAGTTTGCCGAGGCGATGTCTACGCGGAAAGTGCCTGAAACGAGCTAAAGCAGATAAATATCCCGTCACCCCGGCGAAAGCCGGGGTCCAGAATCCAAACGACAAGATACCTTACCCACTATGCCGAAAAGAACCGACATCAACAAAATCCTGATTATAGGCGCCGGGCCGATTATCATTGGGCAGGCGTGTGAATTTGACTATTCCGGTACCCAGGCTTGCAAGGCCCTGAAGGAAGAGGGCTATGAGGTGATCCTGGTCAACAGCAATCCGGCCACGATCATGACCGATCCTGAGATGGCCGATCGGACCTACGTGGAGCCGGTGACGCCCAAGGCGGTGGCCAAAATTATCAAGCGGGAACGTCCCGATGCGCTGTTGCCGACCCTGGGCGGTCAGACCGGGCTGAACACGGCCATTGAAGTGGCGCGGCAGGGCGTCCTGGATGAATATGACGTGGAGATGATCGGGGCCTCCACCGAGGCGATCAAAAAGGCCGAGGACCGTGAACTGTTCCGCGACGCCATGAACCGGATCAACCTCAGGATTCCGCGTTCGGGTTTTGCCACGTCCATGGACGAGGCCCGCGCCATTGCCGGACAAATCGGCTTTCCGATCATCGTGCGGCCCAGCTTTACCCTGGGCGGCACCGGGGGCGGGGTGGCCTACAATCCCGAGGACCTGGAAATCTGGGCCAAATCGGGTCTGGATGCCAGCCTGATCAACCAGATCATGATCGAAGAATCGGTGTTGGGCTGGAAGGAATACGAACTGGAAGTGATGCGCGATCACAACGACAACGTGGTGATTATCTGCAGCATTGAAAACATGGATCCCATGGGCATCCACACCGGCGACAGCATCACCGTGGCCCCGGCCCAGACCCTGACCGATCAAGAGTACCAGATCATGCGCAACGCCTCGCTGGCCATCATGCGCGAAATCGGGGTCGATACCGGCGGCTCCAATGTTCAGTTTGCCGTGCATCCGGATACGGGTGAAATGATCGTGGTGGAGATGAATCCGCGGGTGTCGCGCAGCTCGGCCCTGGCGTCCAAGGCCACCGGGTTCCCGATTGCCAAGATCGCCGCCAAGCTGGCCGTGGGGTACACCCTGGATGAAATCCCCAACGACATCACCGGCGAAACGCTGGCATCGTTCGAGCCGACCCTCGATTACTGTGTGGTGAAAATTCCGCGCTGGACATTCGAGAAATTTCCCGAAACCGAGGATTACCTGACCACCGCCATGAAGTCGGTGGGTGAAACCATGGCCATCGGCCGTACCTTTAAAGAAGCGTTTCAAAAGGGGTTGCGGTCCCTGGAAATCGGCCGGTTCGGCTTCGGCGCCGACGGACGGGACCGGCTGGAGCAGGACGGACAACCGCCGGCCAAATCCGAAATCGAACAAAAGCTGGCCGTAGCCAATTCGCAACGCATTTTCTACCTGCGTCACGCCCTGTTGCAGGACATGGCGATCGACGCGGTTTACCAGCTCACCGGGATCGACCCCTGGTTTCTCCACCAATTAAAACAGATTGTCGACATGGAGCGGGAACTGGCGACCGCGCCGTTGGATGAGGACCGGCTGGCCCGGGCCAAAGCCCACGGCTTTTCCGATGCGCAATTGGCGCATTTGACCGGGCAGGGTGAAGACGACATTCGCCGGCTGAGACAAACGCAATCGCTACGGCCGGTTTACAAACTGGTCGACACCTGCGCCGCCGAATTCGAGGCCGCGACGCCCTATTACTACTCGACTTACGAGATTGAAAATGAAGCCCGAATCAGCGACAACAAAAAGGTCATGATCCTGGGCGGCGGCCCCAACCGCATCGGCCAGGGGATCGAATTCGACTACTGCTGTGTGCACGCCTCCTTTGCCCTGAGCGAAGAAGGGATCGAAAGTATCATGGTCAACAGCAACCCGGAGACGGTGAGCACCGACTACGATACATCCGATAAACTTTACTTCGAACCGTTGACCAAGGAAGATGTGCTGCATATCGTGGAGACTGAAAAGCCGATGGGCATTATTGTCCAGTTCGGCGGCCAGACTCCGCTCAATCTGGCCACGCCGCTGCTCAACGCCGGTGTGCCGATTCTGGGCACCCAACCGGCAAGCATCGACCGGGCCGAGGACCGTGAACAGTTTCAGGCCATGCTGCGCAAGCTGGACCTGGTGCAACCGGCCAACGGGACCGCCCTGTCCATCGAGGAAGCCAGGGCGGTGGCGGCCAGGATCGGCTACCCGGTCATTGTGCGGCCGTCGTTTGTGCTGGGCGGCCGGGCCATGAAGACGGTTTACGACGAAACCGAACTGGTCAATTTTACCCGGCTGGCCATGCTGGCCTCACCGGGCCATCCGGTTTTGATTGACAAGTTTCTGGAAAACGCGGTGGAGATCGATGTCGACGCCATCAGCGACGGCAAGGTGACGGTCATCGGCGGCATCATGGAGCACATTGAGGAAGCCGGTGTGCATTCGGGCGACTCGGCCTGTGTGCTGCCGCCCTACAGCATCGCCCAATCCTTGTTGGACGAGATTGTGGCCGCCACCAAGGCCATGGCCGCCGAACTCGACGTGGTCGGGCTGATGAACGTCCAGTACGCTATCAAGGACGAACAGCTTTATGTAATCGAGGTCAACCCGCGGGCCTCACGCACCGTGCCGTTTGTCAGCAAGGCCACCGGCGTGCCGCTGGCCAAGCTGGCCACCAAGGTGATGATGGGCCGGACTTTGGCCGAACTGGGCTTGACCCGCCAGGTCATCCCGCCCCATGTGGCGGTGAAAGAGGCGGTGCTGCCGTTCGATCGCTTCCCGAATGTCGACACCCTGTTGGGGCCGGAAATGAAATCGACCGGCGAAGTCATGGGCATCGACACGGAATTCGGGGCCGCTTATGCCAAGGCCCAGTTGGGGGCCCGACAGCACATTCCCACCCAGGGAACGGTTTTCATCAGCGTCAATGACAATGACAAGGAGAATGTTTTGCCGGTGGCCCGCAAGTTCGCGGCGCTCGGTTTCAATATTATGGCCACCGCCGGCACCAGCCGGTTTTTGGAACAACACGACATCGCCAACAAGATGGTCAACAAGGTGTCCCTGGGACGCCCGCATGTGGTCGACGCCATCAAAAACAGTGAGATCCAGTTGGTGATCAACACCGGTTCGGGCAGTGAAACCAAAAAGGACGGCTACACGATCCGCCGCACGGCCCTTAAATTCGGCCTGCCCTACGCCACCACCCTTGCCGGCGCCATGGCGGTGTGCCGGGGTATTGAGAGCATGAAGCAGAAAGCCCTGACCGTGAAAACCATTCAGGAATACTGCACCCAGATCGATGGCTGCCGCCTTGACATGTCCACTGCATCGACGACCGATTCATGATTGTGCCGCAAACCTGGATTTGGTATTTTTTAACACGTTTCAAACAAACGCGGATGCGTTCAGCCGCGTGTCCTGAAAAGTGAAGGATTCCATGTCGATTGAAACCTCGTGGCCGGGTGATACGCCCCGCCGTTGTGACGACGAAAAACCCCGTGAAGCCTGCGGTCTGTTCGGTATCCACAGGCACTCCGAAGCATCCAAACTTACCTACTTTGGTCTTTACGCCTTGCAGCACCGGGGGCAGGAAAGCGCCGGTATCGCCGCCTATCAGAACAACCGGATCGTCGGTCACAAAGGGATGGGCCTGGTGCCGGAAGTTTTTGAAATGGACCACCTGAAGCAGCTTTTCGGCCACAGCGCCATCGGCCATGTGCGCTATTCCACCACGGGCAGTTCGATTCTGACCAATGCCCAGCCCTTTGTGGTCCAGCACAGTAAAAAGTCGTATGCCGTGGCCCACAACGGCAATCTGGTCAACGCCCATACCTTGAAAGCGGAACTGGAGGCCACCGGATCGATTTTCCAGACCACCATGGATAGCGAAATTTTTCTGCACCTGTTCGTCAAAAATCTGGGTCTAGGCTTTGAAGAAGCCTTACGGGCCACGGTGGCGCGGCTAAAGGGGGCTTTCTCCTTTATCTTTTTGACCAGCCGGGGTGAAGTGGTCGGGATCAAGGATCCCAATGGTTTTCGCCCCCTATGTCTGGGTAAACTCAACGGCAGTTATGTGCTGGCCTCGGAATCGTGCGCCCTGGATCTGGTTCAAGCCGAATTGATCCGTGAACTCGATCCGGGGGAGATCGTTATCATCAGCGATGACGGTGTGCGCAGCCTCAACGTGCCGGCCGCCGCAAATCAGTCATTTTGTATTTTTGAGTTCATTTATTTTGCCCGTCCGGACAGTACTTTCGGCAATTTGAACGTCTATCAAACCCGTAAGGCACATGGGCGCCGGTTGGCCCAGGAGGCGCCGGTGGAAGCCGATCTGGTCATGCCGTTTCCCGATTCGGGCACCTATGCCGCCATCGGATATTCGGAACAGTCCGGCATTGCATTTGAAATGGGCATGATCCGCAACCATTATGTGGGCCGGACGTTCATTCAGCCGACGCAAAGCATGCGCGATTTCGGGGTGCGCATTAAACTTAACCCGGTCAAGGAACTGCTCAAGGGCAAGGATATCATTATTATCGAGGATTCCATCATCCGCGGCACCACGGTGCGCACCCGTGTCAAGGCGTTGCGCGAGATGGGGGTGAACAAGGTGCATATGCGTGTCAGCGGCCCGGCCCACCGCCATCCGTGTCACTACGGCATCGATTTTACAACCAAGGACGAACTGATCGCCGCCAAAAAAAATCTGTCGGAATTGACGGCCCACCTGGGGCTCGATTCGCTGGCTTATTTGAGCTTGCGGGGACTTTTGGAGGCGACCGGCCTAGAAGCGCCGGAATCCAAGTTTTGTAAAGCCTGTTTTGACGGGTGTTACCCGGTCGAATTTGACGAAAACCTTTCCAAGGATTGCTTGGAAATGATTTGATCGACCGGCTAAAAAGGGGGCGCAACACTATGATCGAATCAAAATTTTTAAAGGACAATATCCAGAACATTCAACGTCTGCTGGCCATCCAGCCCCTGCGCCATTTTGAAACGAAGAATCTGCGTCAGCTCCTGCGCTTGAGTAAAATCAGGGAATACAACCAAGGAGAAATGATCATCCGTGAGGGGGATCATGATCCGTACATCTATTTTTTACTCTCCGGCAAGGTCAAGGTCGAAAAAAAAGGCGTCGATATTGTGATCCTGGAAAAACCGGGCGAATTGTTCGGTGAAATGCGAATCCTGGACGGCCTGGACCGCAGTGCTTCCGTACATGCCGAAACCCGCGTGGTCAGCCTGGCTGTGGAAACCACCGCCACCGACCGCTACAGCACCGAAGACGAGCGGGCCGAATTCTTATTACTGCTGTATCGCATGTTTGCCGAGTATGTCACCATGCGCCTGCGGCTGACCAACGAAGAACTGGTCAAGTCCAAGCGGTTGGTGCAGCAGTTGATGGATGAGTAATTTAAATAGCTGATAACCAACACCCCGATGCACAAGACCGTCTCTTTTACCCAGAACGCCACCAACGTATTTTTTCACATTCTGACGCAATGTAACCTTAAATGCCGCCACTGTTATATCAATCCTGAACAGCACGGCCGCAATACACTCGACATTGACACGATCAAAAACTGGCTGAAACCGTTTTCACAGCAAGCGGCCAGGGCCAATGTTATTTTCCTGGGCGGCGAACCCACTTTGCATCCCGAGCTGGCGGCCGCGGTCAAACATGCGCGCCGGCTGGGATACGGTTCCGTCACCATCGACACCAACGGGTATCTGTTCCATGATATTCTGGATAAGGTCACCCCGGACGAGGTCGATTTTTTCAGTTTCAGTCTGGACGGGGCGACGGCGGCCACCAATGACGCCCTGCGGGGAACCGGCTCGTACGCCAAGTGCATCGAGGGGATCGGCCGCGCACGCCAAAAAGGGTTTGGCACCAGTCTTATTTATACGGTCAGCCAGGCGAATCTGCATGAGTTGGACGCCATGGGGCCGTTGTTGGCGCAACTGGGCATTGAACGGTTTTTTATTCAGGTTCTGGGACTGCGCGGGCATTCGATCAGGACCGGCGCCGGCGCCACGCCCCTGAAGCTGGTAACCCGAGGCAATTGGCAGGCCGTTATCCCCAAGGCCGCTGAAAACATTGCCCGGCGCGGGATCCGGGTCACCTATCCGCCGGTCTATCTGGCTCCCCGGATGCCTTTTGAATGCGCCGGCTTGGTGGCCCATAATTATTTTATATTTCCCAACGGCCGGGTGTACCGGTGTCCGCTGTGCGAGGACTATCCCATTCATGCCATGCGGTTTGACGGACAGGCCCTGCACGCCACCCCCCCAATCAATGAGGCGGATCTTTTTCGTCTCTCCATTGCCGAGGGCTGTGTCATGAACAAGCTGATCCACCCGGAAAACCTTGACTATGATTCTGATAACCGGCCGGTCGGCCGGATTGCCTGCTGTATGTTGAAAACCGAAATTGAGCCGCCAAAGATCGATTGAACTTGGGTGAACTCGGGTGAAGCTGGGGGGAAACCGTGGGAGTGGATGAATCCGCAACGCCAACGCCATGCGAATAAAAAAAACCGGGCATCAATTTACAATCGGCAATGATGATTCTATATTGGATTTTAAATCTGAAATAATCCTGGGCAGCTTTGGATCTGTTGGAGGCGTTAGCCGATGATACATGTGGCTTTGGGGCAAGTTGAAGGAATCGACACCGATCAGACCATTTCGCGTGTCGTCGCGCAGTGCCGGCGCCAGATGGCCGGTCGACCGGTGGATGCGGGCCTTGTGTTCATCAGCGCCGGTTTTGATGCGGCCCTGGTTGTAAAAGTCGTCAACGACGCTTTTCCCGGTATCGAGTTGGTGGGCTGCACCACCTCCGGCGAGTTTTCGTCCCAACTGGGTTTCAGCGATGATTCGATCTGCCTGGTGACGCTGGCTTCGGAGCAAGTTGAATTCAAGGCCGGACTCGGCTTGACCATGTCGGTCAATCCCGAAGCCGCGGCCGTCCAGGCGGTGGCCGCCGCCGGTCGTGAACTAAACGGCATTGCCCGTGTTTGTATTGCGTTGCCCGACGGCGCCGGTTCCAATTTCAACCGCCTGATGGCGGCCTTTAGCAGTGAGCTCGGTTTGGAGTGCCCGGTCTTCGGAGGGTGTTCCAGCACTCAGGAAGCGCCCTTTGATCACCCGATCCGTCAGATCTACAAAACCACGCTGGTCAGTGATGCCGTACCGATTTTGTTGCTCGCCGGTCCGGTCGAGCACCGTTTCGCGGTGGCCAATAGCTGGCGGCCGGTGGGGCGGCGGGCCAAGGTTACCGATGTCGACGGCCCGATTGTGCGGCGCATTGGCGAGCGCAGCGCCATCGATTTTTATCGTCACTATCTGGGGGATCATTCCCTGCCGGCCTTTGACTTTCCCCTGGCGGTCTACGAAAGCGGGGCCGACCGGTTTTACATGCGCGGTCTGTCCCGCTATGATCTGGCCGCCCAGAGTATTCATTTTGCCGAAGCCATCCCGGTGGGCGCGACAGTGCAGTTAACCGAAGCGGTGCGTACCACGTTGCTGAACGACACGCGCAACTGCATGTCGGTTTTCAGTTCCGCCGTCAACTGTATAAATCCGGCGCTGGCGCTTTCGTTTTCATGCTCTTTGCGCAAGGAGGCACTAGGGACCCGCGCCATCGACGAATTGAATATCATCACGCAGAACCTGCCGCGCGGTCTGCCGGTTTGCGGTTTTTTCGGTTATGGCGAAATCACGCCCCTGAATGACGGCGAGCCGAGTTTCTACCACAATGCCACCCTGGCCACCGTCGTGCTCGGTACATCGAACCGGCGCGGCAACAGCGCCGCGATTACACTGTCAGGCGTCGACCTGGAACCGCAGGCACTTGTGCCGACGGGGGTCGAAAATCGAATTTTACAGCATAAGTTGGCGCGCTCCACCCAGTATCGGCGGCGCCTGGAGAACAGCCGGGCCTTTGCCAGCACCATGTACCGGCGGATCGCCAGGGAGATCGATACAGCGCGGCGTGAAATTGCCGAAAAAGAAGCCCTCTTGCGCAAGAGTGAGGAGAAATACCGGCGCATTGTGGAAACCACCAGTGAAGGGTTTCTGCTGATGGATGAAAACCTGATGATCCACGATGTCAATGAAGCCTACTGCCGCATGGTCGGCTACACCAAGGAAGAACTGCTCGGCAAGGCGGTGACGGACCTGGCCGAACCGGCTTACCGCCGGTTTCTGATCACCCATCGCGAAGAACTGCTGGCCAAAGAATCGCGCAAGACCGAGGGCCGGCTCATCGCCCGTGACGGGCACACGATTCCCATCCTGGTGCACGGCAATACTTTGCGTGACAGCCAGGGAGAGACTATCGGGCATATGACGTTTGTAACCGATATGACCGAGCCCAAGAAGGCCCTGCTGCTGGCCGCTGAAATCCAAAAAAATTTACTGCCGCACACCAAGCCCCAAATACCGGGCATCGACGTGGCCGGTCGCAGTATTTCCTGCCAGGAAGTCGGCGGCGACTACTACGATTTCCTATGGGGCCCGACCTACACCCAAAACCCGCTTAGCGTGGTGGTCGGCGATATTACCGGGCACGGCGTGGATGCGGCGTTGCTGATGACCTCGGCCCGGGCGTTTTTACGCATGCGGGCCGCGCAATCCGGCCCGATTGCCGATATCGTCACCGCCATGAACCGGCATCTTACGATGGATGTTTTGGATACCGGACGCTTTATGACGTTGTTTTATCTGACCATCGATCCGGCGCAAATGCAGTTGCGCTGGGTGCGCGCGGGCCACGATCCGGCGTGGGTGTACGATCCCGAAACGCAGCAATTTGATTTGCTCGGGGGCAGCGGGGTGGCATTGGGCCTGGATGAAAACGTTCGCTATACCGCCTACCAGAAAACAGGGGGGGCGCCGGGCCGGATCATCGTGCTCGGAACCGACGGGATTTGGGAAGCATTCAGTCCGCGGGGAGAGATGTTCGGTAAAAACCGGCTGGAGGAAGTGATTCGCGCCAACGCGCACCTGGACGCCCAGGCCATCCTCGATGCCGTTTATGCGAAAGTGGATGAGTTTACCGAGGGTACACCACCGGCGGATGATATTACGTTGGTAGTGATCAAATTGGCGGACACAAACGCTTAGGGCTCGCGCAAAAACAATTTCACATTTTATGCGCCCGGCTTCAGGTCAGATCGGACCAACCTGACCTGAAGCCGGGCGCCTGAGGCGAAAACGCCGCCCTGGGCCCAAAGATGCTATTTCCGAAGGGACACTAGACTATCGGGCAAGCGCTGCTGACAAGGGTGCAGACATAACTGGCGGCCTGGGTCATGCTCATTTTGCTCATATTGAGCACCAGATGATAGTGATAAGGTTTTTCAAAGTCTTCACGGCCGAATTTTTTGTATAGATTGGCACGTCGCCGGCTTTGACGGGTAACGACCTGTTCGGCGTGCATCCGCGGTAGATTGTAGTTTTCTTCCATGAATTTGATGCGGTCTTGCTTGCGGGCCACGAGAAAGACATGATAGACATCGTTGCTGTCGGCCAGCACATACTGACCGCCCCGCCCGATTATGACGGCGTTGTTTTCTTCAGCAATTTGCACGATGACTTTTTGCAGCATATCCACATAGACCTCTTCGTCGATATACCCCTGTTGATTTTCAAGTGCTTTTTCAACAAAAGACCTGCGAAAAGGCAGCAGTCCGGCCACAAAGCTTTGCAGACGCCCCTCGCCGTCACGCTCGATGGTTTTTACCCAACTGGTCGACACTTTAGCCATTGCGGCGACTTTTTGAATTATCTCTTCATCGAACAGGGTGTAGCCCAGGTTTTTGCTGACCAGTTTGCCCAGGGTTTTGCCGCCGGCACCAAATTGCCTGGAGATGGTGATCACAGCCATTTACGCCTCCTTGTTGACCGATTGGGAATAACGGAAATATTAAAAAAAAACAGCGCCATGGTCAAGCAAACGATTGGATTTAGCGCAATTTTAGCGGTTTGTTGACAATTGAAAACCGTTGGTTTAGAAATGGCGAGTTTCACACGATTAAATACTGAGAATTGCGCATGTGGGGGGTGACACCATCAAAGTCGTTCACACGATTCGCGACATGCAGTCGCATTCCCGCAGGCTTCGGCAGGACGGTCAACGCATCGGCTTTGTGCCGACGATGGGGTATCTGCACGAGGGCCATCTGGCTCTAATGCGCCTGGCGCAGGCCCATGCCGATGCCGTGGTGGTCAGCATTTTCGTCAATCCGACCCAGTTCGGCCCCAATGAGGATTTCGCGGCCTACCCCCGCGACTTGGACCGGGATTGTCGCCTGGCGGAAAAAGAAGGCGTGGCGGTGGTGTTTACCCCCGAAGCGGAAGCGTTCTACCCGCCCAATTACCAGACTTATATCAACCTGGAAGCATTGCCCCGACATTTATGCGGTGTATCGCGGCCGGGTCATTTTAGCGGTGTCGCTACCGTGGTTGCCAAATTGTTCCATTGCGTAACGCCGCACGCCGCGGTGTTCGGACAAAAAGATTATCAACAACTGGCGGTAATTCGGCAGATGGTGGCCGATTTGAACATGGATATCGAGATTATCGGTGCCCCCACGGTCCGGGAACCGGACGGACTGGCCATGAGTTCACGCAACGCTTACCTGCAACCTGAACAACGGCCGGCGGCCCTTTCGCTGCACCGTTCTTTGATCCAAGCGAAACAAGCGGTCGCTGCCGGCACCCGGAATGTCTCCACACTCATCACCGCAGCCCGCGTTGAAATTCTTGCCCATCCGCAAACTGAAGTCGATTATATCGAGATCTGCAATCCGGTCACACTGGATTCCCTTGAAACGGTCACCGGGCCTGCCCTGATGGCGCTGGCGGTTAAAGTCGGGCAAACCCGTTTGATCGATAATATGCTGTTAACCGATTGAAACACAGCCGTTTTTAATATTTTTCTTAATTCAAAACCAAGGAGAACAGAATGAGTGGCGAACAGTTTTTTTTCACTTCCGAATCGGTGACCGAGGGCCATCCGGACAAAGTGGCCGATGCGATTTCGGATTCGATTCTCGATTCGATTCTGGCACAGGACAAAACCGGCCGGGTCGCATGTGAAACCCTGGTTACCACCGGGCTGGCTTTTATCGCCGGTGAGATCACCACCGAATGTTACGTGGATATTCCCGAGATCGTCCGCAATACCATTCGTGAAATCGGCTACAGTTCTTCGCAAATGGGTTTCGATTATCAAACTTGCTCGGTGGTCACAAGCATCGACCGGCAGTCCCCAGATATTGCCCAGGGAGTCAACACGGGCGAGGGCTTGTACAAGGAACAAGGGGCCGGTGATCAGGGCTTGATGTTCGGGTATGCGTGTGATGAAACGCCGGAATTGATGCCGATGCCGATCATGTATGCCCATCAACTGTGTAAACGCCTGGCCAAGGTCCGCAAGAACGGCGCCCTTGATTTTCTACGCCCGGACGGCAAATCCCAGGTCACCATCGAGTATGAAAACGGCACCCCCAAACGGGTCGATGCCGTGGTGGTTTCGACCCAGCACAAGCCGGACGTGACCCACGAGGATCTGCGTGACGCCGTGATTGAAAATGTAATTAAAAAAGTTATTCCCCAGGACATGGTCGACGGCGACACCCGCTATTTTATCAATCCCACCGGCCGTTTTGTGGTCGGCGGCCCCATGGGTGACTGCGGGTTGACCGGACGTAAAATCATCGTGGACACCTATGGTGGTCACGGCAGTCATGGCGGTGGTTGCTTTTCCGGCAAGGATCCCTCCAAGGTCGACCGAAGTGCCTCCTACATGGGCCGACACATCGCCAAAAATATCGTGGCTGCCGGGTTGGCCGGCAAATGCGAGGTTCAGATCGCTTACGCCATCGGCGTCGCCGAGCCGGTTTCGATCATGGTCGACTTGATGGGCACCGGCAAAATTCCCAAACCCACAGTGAAAAAGATCATCCGTGAAATCTGGGATCTTCGCCCGGCCGCGATCATCGAATACCTGGACCTGCAACGTCCGATTTACCGCCCGACCGCCGCCTACGGACATTTCGGACGCACCGAAGATACCTTCTCCTGGGAAAAAACCAATATGGCCGATAGAATTCGTGAAATGGCGGGGCTGTAGGGCGCGTATAATTATTTCTTAAACATACAAAGTATTTTTTTATGAACCCGACACCATAAAAAAACAGGAGTAAACCGATGTCAATTGCTGAATTGAAGGAGGCCGGCGGCGAGTTGCTCGCCCTGGACCTGGATCTGCCCCATAAAGTTGCGGACCTTGATCAGGCCGATTTGGGCCTGAAGGAAATGCAATTGAGTGAAAACGAAATGCCGGGCCTCATGGCTGTGCGCGCCAAGTACGGGCCACAAAAACCGCTCAAAGGTTTGAAGGTGATGGGCAGCCTGCACATGACCATCCAAACTGCCATGCTCATCGATTCGCTCAAGGAACTCGGGGCTGATATTCGCTGGGCCTCGTGCAATATCTTTTCAACCCAGGATCATGCGGCGGCGGCCATCGCCGCCAAAGGCTCGGCGGCGGTTTTCGCCTGGAAAGGTGAAACCCTGGCAGAATACTGGTGGTGCACCGAGCAGGCCCTGTTATGGCCGGACGGCAGCGGACCGGATTTGATTGTCGACGATGGCGGCGACGCCACCATGTTTATTCACCAGGGGGTGGCGGTGGAAAAAGACCCGTCCCTGCTGGACCAGACCTTTGACAATCCGGATATGCAGTGCCTGATGGACCGGTTGAAAGCCGGTTATGCCGATGATCCGCAACGCTGGACCCGCGTGGCCGCCAAGATCAAGGGCGTTTCCGAAGAGACCACCACCGGCGTGCATCGTCTGTATCAATTGGAAAACACCGGCGAATTGCTGTTTCCGGCCATCAATGTCAATGATTCGGTTACCAAATCGAAATTCGACAATTTATATGGTTGCCGCGAATCGCTGGCCGACGGCATCAAGCGGGCCACCGATGTGATGATTGCCGGCAAGACCGTGGTGGTGGGCGGCTATGGCGATGTGGGTAAAGGTTGCGCCCAATCGATGCGCGGGTTCGGCGCCCGTGTCCTGGTCACCGAAATCGATCCGATCTGCGCCCTGCAAGCCGCCATGGAGGGCTATGAAGTCCGGACCATGGATGAAGCAGCCCCCATCGGCGATATTTTCGTGACCGCCACCGGTTGTTGCGACGTGATTACCGGTGCCCACATGGAACAGATGAAAGACGAGGCCATCATTTGCAACATCGGCCATTTTGACAGCGAAATCCAGACGACCTACCTGCTCAACACCGCCGAATGCCGGTGCACAACGATCAAGCCGCAGGTGGACAAATGGACCCTTAAATCCGGGCGCAGTATTATCTTGCTGGCGGAGGGACGGCTGGTCAATTTGGGTTGCGCCACCGGGCATCCGAGTTTCGTCATGAGCAACAGCTTCACCAACCAGTGCCTGGCCCAGATCGAACTGGCCCAGAAGGCCCATGAAAAGAAGGTGTACACCCTCTCCAAACAGATGGATGAAGAGGTGGCCCGTCTGCATCTGGCACGTCTGGATGCCCATCTGACCCTGTTGACCAAGCAGCAGGCCGATTATCTGGGCATTAGTGCCGAAGGGCCGTTCAAACCGGAGCACTACCGCTACTAAAAAGCACGGTTGGTCCAATCGAAACAAAAAAAGCGAAGGCGTTGCGCCTTCGCTTTTTTTTATATTTTTCTTTTAGATTTAACCAACTCCTCACAAATATCTATGGATCTGGTATATACTAATGTTTTTGCCAGTGCACTGACACCGCTGGCATTGCTACAATAGATATAATCGGCGTTTTCAACTCGGGATTTGATCCACGACGATCCAATGAATCCGGATCCAAACAGAATAATAAATGTGACAATTGTGCTATAATTCAATAACCTGTTGTAAGTTTTAATTAATTCTGGGTTAAAATATTCTACAATGGCTATAATGTGACCAAAAGGAACAATTAACCCTACAATAAAAAAACCAACCCTGTTGCCAAACTCTATAATATCAGCCTGGTTGGTAATATACATCAATGTACGTTGGATCTCATGGTACCCGAACCAAAGACCTAAAAAACATAAAAGATCAAAGAAGATGATTATTAAATGCGCAAGTTTTTTGTTCATTTAATATGCTTTTCTATAGAGACCGTATTATTAGAGTAAATGAATTATAAAAGAACTAAAATGGCCCTCTGTAACCGGTCTGTCCTTGAATAAATCCTTTTAATCCACGATACGTTGACAGTTGGGCATCATCGATTCCATTTTTTGCAGCATTGGTGATTTGGTTGCTAAATTCTTCTAAGGCTGATGCAAGCCTTTCAGTTAAGTTGTACTGTTTGTCTAAAGCATTTAGGCCAATACCAACAACAACGCTAACGCCTATAGTGATAAATATCGGCAGAGCTGCAACAGTTACTGCTCCCCCGAACGCAATCCCTGCGATAGCACCCATTATGGCCGCAGTCCCGATTTTAAATAACTCCATAGCCAGATTGCCGAATAATTGAAATCCGGTGTGGTGATCTTTGAGAAAGACTTCAAGTATGGTGAGCGGCACAGTGATGCAGATGGTCAGAACACCTCCTTTTGTAACCATATTTTTGATGCCCAGCGCACCAATAGCCATTGTAATAATTTTGCGGTTATTGGCTGAATAGATGGTGCCCGGAAACCTGGTTCTTAAGCCCGGATAACCTGAAAAGGCGATGTATTGGCGGCCTTTGATCACTTTGGGGATGGCCCTGCCGGTGATGCCTAGGTCTTTACATACAAGAGATAGTGTGGCGGTGTCCATGATGGGTGAAATATACGGAGCAACGTTTCTCTTGGCAAAGGAGACGGCGGCCAAAGCGTCCAGATCCTGGGTTGACAGGCGAACGGTCCGGTCGTGGCCATGGCAGGCGTTGGTGGAATATTCCGGGGCCGGTTTTATGGTTTTTGTAACATGGGACCGGTGGCACCTCACAGAGACGTGGCAGGGCATAAGCGCGGCCCTTTCATTGGGCGGTACCGAAAGGCGATACTCCTTGGGCACTCTGGAAAAATCAAAGCAACGACAACTACGGGATTTTTTTTCTCTTCTATGTCTCCATGCGGCCAACAGATCATCGGCGTCGGTAATATAAATGGTACGTTGATTGTTTTTCAGCTTTAATTTCAAATCTTCTGCAACGCTCACCCTATATTCCTCCCCATCAATTATGAAGTTATCACAAAGTTGCGGCTATGCGCCCCAATGAAACTTTCCAAAAATCATTTCGTCGTGGTCACGGCTTCATCCAGTTTGTGATTCCAGCGCACCCAGTCGCTTTGATCCGCCTTGGCGGCGAACCGGAATGGACGCACGGCGCTGCCGCCGGGCCGAACCAGCGTGCGCTGCATCGCGGTGACCACGTAGGTCCACTGGCGCACCCGGTCAGGCACAGGCATTGGACGGTTGAGCAATTTGTCCGCTTTGGCTTTTTTGTCCATTTTCAGCTTATCCGGCGCCACAAAACGGCTGAGCCAAACCTGTCCCTGATAAACGCTGACATCCGTTGTTTTGTCCTTGTGAAACTCGATTCGGCAGACGGCGTTATGGATTTCGATGGCCACCGACGGCGTCAGGACAACAAAGTGGCCCTTGACGGGCGGCGATTGGAAGTTGTGAACCCAGATTTTCCCCTGGGCCAATTCAACGACCACACGGCGGCTGTTACCGGCCTCGGCCACCTCCGCCGCCAAAAACCACAGTCGGCTCTGCTCGCCGACACGCAAGCGGCAGTTGCCGACGATATTAAGTGCAGCGCGTGATTTGGGTCCGGTGTGCAGAATTTCGCCGGGTGTCAGGGGATCACCGACAACCATGGGGCGCGGCACTAAACTGGGATCTTCAGCCGCGAGCGTAACCTGGCCTGTGACGCGCACCAGCTCCGGCGGGGTCTGCCGCACCCCCCAGGTATTGGCGGCTGCGTCCGGGGGGTGCAGGCCGCCATCACCGGCGAGAATCAGGCCGATCCATAGGATTCCGATTACTTTTAAAGGGGTGACAAGCTTTTTGCTCATAACCGTCGGCCCTTAATCGAGGACGATCATCACGCGGCCCTTTTTCAGGAAGGATAAATGTTCCGAAGTGCTGCGTAATTTGGACGCGTCCGGGTTGCTGATAACAATGTCGCATTTTGTAGGTCCAACGGTGCGCAGACCTTTGACCACCAGCGGATTGGCATCGACACGGGTGTTGCTGCGGGCGAATTTTAAATTGCGGGTATATCCGGTCATGCCGTTTTGAACGGCAAATTCGCGGCTGACAAAGGCCGACCCGTAGACCTCCTTGCCGTCTTCATCCAGCACACGCGGGCTTAAGACGGCCTTGGCCGGCAGCCCCCGGGCATCGATGACAAGGCCGGTGTAAACCACTTGCGCTTGGGCCTTAACGGTTGCTGAATTCAAGGCCGGCGGCGATGGCGGCCCGCTGACCACCGGTTTGATTGACTCGATCTGCTGAATTTCACTGGGTAGAATCAATTGAGCAAAACCGCCATAAAGGCTCATCTGCAGCGTTATGGCAACTGTACCGTCCGATAAAAATTCCTGCTGGGTGATCCGGGCTTGCTGCACCATCAGGCCAAGTTCGGTGTTCAGTCTGCTATTCTGATTCAAAAATGACTCGACCCTGGAACCGTTATCGATGCGGATCTGCTTTAAGCCGGCAAGCAGATTTTCACGGGCTTGGGCTTCAGCCGAGGCCCGGGCGAGCTGGCGGGCTTGGGGGGTGTTGATCGTTCGAGGCGGCGGGGCGCCGATGCCTTGAGCCTGAATGATCCCCTGGGTCCAGTTGACGCGGGTACCTTGCACTGTTTCGATAAGATCCCGGCGCTCAACCGTCTGACCGGTGGTTGCCCCGATCCAGCAGATCAACCCGATCAGGTAGAAAAACTGTTTCATTCATTAGCTCCCGTTTGCGTATGCGATACGATCATTTCTTGAATTTATCGAATATAGCAGATGCCCCCCCTTTTAGGAAGAGGGCGTTCATCGCCAGCGCCCATCCGCAAATAGTAGCTCGTGTCCATCCGGAAATGGTAGATTTTGGTTTCCGGCAAGGCCCGAGCATTTTTAAAACCGCAGGCATAGCAGGCTATGTCGAGGATTTTAAAAATGCGAGAACGCCGCCGGGGGCCAAAAGATACCATTTCCGGATGGGCACAAGCTGGCTGTGACAAATTGAGCCCTAAAGAGACGGACCGAGTGTTCGTCTCTTTTTTTATGGACGGCAATGCCATTCCGAGGTTGGTTTCGACAGATTGATTTGCTATGACGGTTACGTCATGGAATTTGAGTCACCATTGATTTATCTGTTTTTGGGCTTGATCGGACTGGTGGCCGGTTTTGTCGATTCGATCGCCGGCGGCGGTGGGTTGATTGCGCTGCCGGCGTTGTTGTCCATCGGCTTGCCGCCCCATGTGGCCCTGGGAACCAATAAGCTTCAAAGTTGTTTCGGTAGCTTCACGGCGGCCCTAAATTATGCCCGCAAGGGATTGGTTGATTTCAGGGGCCTTGCCGCCGGTATCGGTTTTACCGCCTGCGGGGCGGTGCTGGGAACCTTTACGATTCAAATCGTGTCAACGCAAATTCTGCAGTATACCATTCCCCTGTTATTGCTCGCTGTGTTTATCTATATTTTGTTGGCGCCCAATTGGGGCGCTCATGATAGCCGCCAACGGTTGCCCCGCGTGGTGTTTTACGGCGTTTTCGGTGTGATGCTTGGTTTTTACGATGGTTTTTTCGGCCCAGGCACCGGTTCGTTCTGGGCTTTGGGGTTTGTCGGGTGTTTGGGGCTCCATCTTAAGAAGGCCACGGCACATACAAAAATCACCAATTTCACAAGCAATCTGGCCTCGCTTGCAATGTTTTGGGCCGGGCAGCATGTTGTTGTCCCGGCTGGGATTGCCATGGGATTGGGGCAGGTCGTGGGGGCCTTTTTGGGGTCGCGGATGGTCATTTTAAAAGGGGTCCGCTTTGTGCGGATGTTTTTGTTGATTGTCATGGCGATCACGATTTTACGCTTGATCTTCGTTACCTTTGCAGGGCCGGATGTTGCGGCGACAGCCGGAGGGGTGGGCAAATGAGTAAAGGCCCGGCCACGTCGGCCCCTTTTGCTTCGGGCACGGTTGCGGCTTTGCATCCATGCCGGATTTCTGATATCGGTCAAGGCGGTTTTGTCCCTGAAACATCGCTACATCTGCAGTGCGGCTGAGACCTTAACCTGAGAACGACAAAGCGATAATTGTCCTATGGAAACCATAACCGTGAGTAAACAGGATACCGGCACTAATCCCGAAACGTGGGTCGATGCGTATGGCGATTATTTGTATCGTTTTGCGATTGCCCGGGTTGGTGATGCGCACACCGCGGCGGATATTGTGCAGGAAACCTTCCTGGCAGCCCTCAAAGCGCGGAAAAATTTCAGCGGCCGCTCATCTGAAAAAACTTGGATTATTGCTATTCTTAAGCATAAGATTATAGATCACTACCGTAAGAAATCGCGCTCGCAGCCGGTTGAGAATATGGACAATTTCACGGAAGCACTCGATGCCCAGTTCGATGACAAGAATCAATGGAAAATCAAACCCGGTGGTTGGGATAGTAATCCGTTGAAGGTTTATGAGCAAAAAGAATTTATTGACACACTTTACAAGTGTTTGGCGGACCTGCCTGAACGGCTGGCACGCGTGTTTATTATGCGTGAGATTGAGGGCTTGAGTACCGAGGATATTTGTAAGGCCATGAAGATTACGGCGACCAATGTGTGGGTTATGCTCCATAGGGCGCGATCCGGCTTGCGTCGGTGCCTGGAGTCGAATTGGCTTGACGATACGTCGCCGGAAGGGTGAAGTGAGGATGTTATTTATACCCAGTTGCAAAGAGACAGCACGGCTTGTTTCCGATTCGATGGATCGCAAACTGCCATGGTGGCAGCGGTTGCCCCTCACCGTGCATCTGATGATGTGCACCTACTGTGCGCGCTTCAAACGTCAGCTTCAAATCATTCGCCGGGCCAGCCAAACCGATGCTGAAGGTTTGGAAAACGAAAGCACAAGCGTGCAAATGCCCGATGATGTGCGCCGTAAGATTAAAAAATCACTGCAGGATCATCTGTCCTGATCGAAAGGATCAATTTTTTTTGCGGTCAATTGACGGCGCGACACTCGGCAACCAACCTGTGCCCGTCTGATCTTTTTGTTCCCTTCTTATTTTTTCCCCTTTAAAAAAATGTGAAATTATTTTTGCGCGAGCCCTTAGTGTGTTGTTCGTAAGGAATACGACCAGCAGCCCGACCACTGAGCAACGGGTTCGTTAAAGCTGGTTTGATGCAGAATAACAGCCGACAGTCTTCAAATGGGAGGATTCGTTATGATGTCTGAATTTAAACGGTGCATTGCCGTCATGCTATTGCTTTTGTTACCGGCTTGCGTGGCGTTCGGGCGCGTTTTGACGCTGAACGACAAAACCTACATTATAGATCTGCATGGTGAGCGCTGGGATGTCACCCAGGCCATGACTCTGGGCTTCAAGCCGGCTCGTTTTCAGCACGGCATCGGCCGCCATGCCTTTACACCATTGGATGATTCGTCCATGCAGTCCGGTGACCGGGGCGTAAGTGGGCGAACACGCGTCATCGGTATTGCCAGCGGCCGGGACGCCCGCGCCTACTCTGTACCGAAGTTGTGGCGACACGAGATCGCGAATTCGAAAATAGGTGACGATCCGATTGCCGCCGGCTACTGACCGTTGGTCGATTTAGCGGCTGTGTACAGCCGCCAGATAGATGGGCGTGTGTTGACCATTGCACCGTCCGGGTGGACATACGACAACACGTTTGTGCTGTACGACCGGGAAACCGAAACGTTATGGTATCCGGATGATAAAGGGCTCAAGGGGATTCAGGGGAAGTACTTCGGTCGTGTGCTGCCTAAGCTGGACGCCGAGGATACCAATTGGGGTGAGTGGCGCCGGCGTCACCCGGATTCCAGGATCTTGAAGTAGTTTTTAAGGGCTCGCGCTAAAATGTGAAATTGTTTTTGCGCGAGCCCTAAGAGAAGTGATAGTACAGCAATCCGATGTATTCATGCATTGCGCGGGAAACGGTGCTCAGGCTGCCGGCGTTGGGCAGGTAGTGGTACCAGGCGTACCGGTTCACCGGTGAAGTGCGATAGTCGGCGGGGAAAAGTTGAATCGGTAAGCCTTGCTTTTGAAAGCTGAGGGCGGCGCGCCATAAGTGCCCCGCCGATGTGACGACCAACGGCCGGTTGAAGCCCCTGGCTTTGCAGATTTGATGCGAATAATAAGCGTTTTGGCGTGTGTCGCGGCTTTGCGATTCTGTAATGACCTGGTTTGCCGGCACGCCAAGATCGACGAGGACACGCTTGGCGATCGGCGCTTCGGCCGGACGGTCGGCAAAAACCCGGCCGCCGCTGACGATGATCGGCACGTTTAATCTTTTTTGCAGGCGCGCGGTGGTGACGATCCGGGCCAGCATGGTGGTGGTGGGGACACCCTCGCCGTTTAGATCCGGGGCTTTGGATATGGACCCGCCGCCAAGCAGGATGATGACGTCACCTTGTGGATTGGCCGGCATTGGGTAGCGGTATTCCAATGGCTTCATCAGCGCATTGGATAGTGGTGCGATGGAGCACAACCAGAGTGCAATGGCCGCCAGGCCGCAGAATAGAGCGGCTTTTTTACGGCGCCGGGCAATCAGCCACAGGCCGGCAATGCCGAGGGCGACGATGAAGATGCCGGGGGGCAGGACAAAAGGGGTAATGATTTTTTTCAATGCAAACATCATAAACGGTGTAATGTCAGAGGGTTGTGCAAGTCCTAACGGTGCTCGGACGCATCGATGCCATATTTTTTGATTTTGTAGTGAATTGCCCGCCGGCTGATACCCAGCAGCTCGGCCGCATCTTTTTGGACACCTCCGGCCTGCTTGAGCGCCCGGATGATGGTGATCCGCTCGCTTTCCTCCAGGCTCAGGGGGGCTTCATCGGCCACCCGTGCCCCTGACGGGCGGGCCGGCTGTTCGGGCAGGCCTGCCAGTTGCAGATCGTCGGGTGTCAACACGCCGTCCTTGCAGAGCACCACGGCCGCCTCCAGCGCATTTTTAAGTTCGCGCACATTGCCGGGCCACGGGTAGCGAACCAGCCAATTGATGGTTTCCTTTAGTAGTTCGACATCCTGGGTTTGGTGGGTTTTGCAAAACTGGCGGACAAAGTGTTGCGCCAGGGGGGGGATGTCTTCCTTGCGTTCATTGAGATTCGGAATTTTGATGGTAACAACCCGCAGCCGGTAGTATAGATCTTCCCGAAATTTTCCGGTCTCGATATCTTCAAGTAAATCTGAGTTGGTGGCGGCGATAACGCGGCAATCCACCGGCACCTCTTTAATGTCGCCGATGCGCCGGATTTTGCGGTCTTCGAGAAAACGCAGCAAACGGATCTGCATTTCGGGCGAGATGTTGCCGATTTCATCCAGAAACAGCGTGCCGCCGTCGGCGGCCTCGATCAGACCTTTTTTGTCGCGAATTGCGTGCGTGAACGACCCTTTGACATGGCCGAACAGTTCGCTTTCCAGCAGGGTTGCCGGTGTGGCGCCGCAGTCGACGACCACCAGTGCTTCATCCTTGCGGGCCCCCAACTGATGGATCAGGCGGGCGACCCGTTCCTTGCCGACCCCGCTTTCACCTAAAATCAGAACGTTGACATTGCTGCCGGCCACCTTTTCGATGATCTCATAAAGTTTGCGCATCGCCGGACTTTTAGCCATAAACAGCCTGTCCGGTTGGCTATTTTTGGGGGAAGAGGTTTTGGCCGTGGGACCGGCGTTGATAACCCCGCGTAATTTATCCACCAGTTCACGTCCGTCAAACGGTTTTTGCAGGTAGTCGATCGCACCGGATTGAACCGCCGTAACCGCTTCGGGGATGGTGCCGTAGGCGGTTAGAAAGATCACCGGCAGGGTTGGATGCCGTTTGCGCGCCTCGGTGAGCAGTTCCATGCCGCCCATGCGGGGCATCTTCATATCCGAGATCATTAGATCAATCGGTTCCTTGTCCAGGACAACGAGCGCGTCCTTGGCCGTGGTGGTTTTGTGCACCTGGTAACCGGATGACAAGAGACGGGCTTCCAGAACTTCTAACACATGCAGATCGTCATCGACGATTAAAATGGTCTGTTTTGAACTCAACGAAACGCTCCTTATAACGATTTACGGCCAAGGGCGCGTAAATCGCCGGGAAACTATCAGGGGGTAGTGAACTCTTTTTTCTTTTCTTGTATCTTTTGATCAATCGCCTCGAAGGTTTTTATCTGGTGTTGCAATAATTGAATCTGTTGCTGCAAGTCGGCAATTTCGGCGGTTTGCCTGGAAAGTTTGGCGATTTTGTTTTCCTTGTCGATCAGGCGGTTTTTCAGGGATTCGATTTCCTTTTCCTTGGCGCGTAACAATATCAACGAAAAACGATCATTCTGACCGGCATCGGAGCGGGTTTGTTCCGGTCGTATTTTGCCGGGCAACAGTGGTTCGAGCATCCGCGGATCCTCCAGCCGAATACCGTGTGGCAGGCGTTTACTCCATGCCGTCCAAAGCTCGATAGCGGCATTGAACTGGCTTGTGTTTTCAGCCAAAACCAGGTTGGTGCAGGCCAAACCGTAAAGTGCCTGGCGACCGATCAGGTTATTTTCAGAATCGCGCAAATGTTCGAAGAGCTTTTGGGCCTTGTTGTAGTTGCCGGATTGAAATTCGGTCTGGGCTGTCGACAGCATAGCCCTGTCGTCGGTGCTGGTTTTGGCGTCTGTGATAAAATAGTCCCTGATCTGTGACCAACTGCAACCGCTCAACGCGAACCCGATCATACAAATCATAAACACCGTAATGATTTGGGGCCGTCCCCGCCTGCTTGGCGCGTAAATTCCTGATTTTGGAGATATTTGTTTGTTAGTATTCAATATCGAATGGTTCCATTTCTACGATTGATTTTCGGCTATTGGTTACCCCGCCCGCAAATTGTGGATTTCATGCGAGAGCAAAGCGGCCGACAAGTTTGAACCGTAGAAATATCAGGATATTTCAAGGATTCAAACTTGTCGGCCAGCGCGGATCTCGCATGAAAGGCGCTTTTTGCGGATGGACACTAGCGAACAGCGGGTATGGTGAATGCAAACGTACTGCCTGTGCCGACGATACTTTCCACCCAGATTCGGCCCTGGTGCGCATCGATAATATGTTTGGAAATATTCAGACCCAGTCCGACACCGTCCATGTGTCGGCGTACTCCTTGGCCCTGGTAATATTTTTTAAAAATAAGAGTATGCTCCTCTTGCGGGATTCCCGGTCCATTGTCGGCAATGGAAAATTTTAGCTGTTTATGGTTCGCTTCGGTTTCAACCTTTAGATTTATACGGCTGTCGGGTGCCGAAAACTTGATGGCGTTGCCTAATAAATTATGCAATACGCGCTGTAAGTGTTCCGGATCGGCTAACAGTTGCGGTACAATTTTGGGAATGGCGCTTTCAATATCGATATTTTTTTTGGCCGCCACCGGACTAAGCTGCTTAATGCAATTTTCCACAAAAGGCGCGGTTTCAATCGGCCTCGGACTAACCTTGACAATGCCTGACTGAAGGCGTGACACCTGCATTAAGTGGTTGAGTAAACTATTGATTCGGCCGATCTCGGAGCTGGCGATCTTTAAGAATTTGCGCTGGCGCGGATTGATCGTGCCCATCACTTCTTCGGCGATCATATTCACTGATTCGCGGATTGAAGTCAAGGGAGTTCTGATTTCATGACTGAGCATGGAAATGAAATCCGACCGCATTTTTTCTTCCTCTTTCAACCACAACGCCATTTCGTTAAAGGCGCCGGCCAGTTCCCCGAATTCATCCTGGCTGCGAATCTGAATCGGTTTTTTAAATTTTTCCTGGGAGATGGAGCGGATCCCTTTTTGGAGTTCCTTTAAAGGACGTATCATCGAATAGGCCAGAAACATGATTCCGATCAAACCGACCAGGCTTGAAAAGCCCAACCCTACCAGGGCGTTACGGGCGAAACTCTGGCCACGTCGATTCAAATCGCGGGTGGCCAAAACAATGTCCTGCTCATTTTCGCTCAAGGCGAGCGAGATTTTTTTGATCCATTCGTTCAGGACCGCTTCCGGTATCCAATTGGCGGCCAGGCCGGTGGCCTCGTCGCCTGCCGGAATGGAGGAGACAAACAGCCGGTAACTCTCATACAGTTCTTTCCAGTGACTGCGAATCTCAAAACCGGTGGACTCCAGGCTCAGGATTTTTAACAGATTGTTTTTATACTCTTTTTGAGCTGATAGAAAAAAATTTAGATAGTCCTTTTTCTCCAGCAACCGGTATTTGTTTTCGCTTTCCTCCATATTGAGCAGGTTTTCAAGCATTTTCTTGGAGGTGGAGGCGATCTCATAGTTCTTGCTGACAATGTTTTCCGATATTTCAACAATCTGCCTGACATTGATGTAAAGGATCAGCATGGTACCGTAAAAAAAGAGGACGAACAAAAAGAACCATGCGAATAATTTGCTGGTAATGCCGTATTTAGGTTTCATTATGATAAGGTAGACTGTCTTTGGATCATCTTCTGGGCTTTTTTTGATCGCCCAGAAATAACAAATCGCATAGACCGAGTCAATCGATCAGCCGCCGGGGATGTTGAAATTATGCGTGACGTCCCCCTGGTCGTTATTTTGTGCAAAATCCGTAATCCTGCTGCGCAATTTACGTAACCCCTCGTTTCAGCCTAAACCGTCACCATCGGAATTTGTTTTAAATTCAGCTTGATACAAACTGGCATGCCGCTTGCTCATCAAAATCGGGCAATTGCTCAGCCACGCGTCCTAAGCGATTGGGCTAATGGACGCCAGGCAATTCGGGCGAGCCGATTTTTTAGGGCATGCGATGTCGGCCGCTCCGTTTCGAGGAGGTTCTCAGATGAAAACACCCCATTATTACGGAGAATCCGTGCACATCGTGCCATTTGAAGACAACCGCCGTTCCACTGACAGGCGGCAGTTTTCATACTCCACACACATACCCGAACGACGCAAAAGCAATAGTCAGCACCGGCTATCACAGATGGGCGGCTATGGGGCGGGTGTCGGCGAACCGATGCGGCAAGGGCCGGTGCGTGCTGGTTAGCAAGTGTCCATCCGGAAATAGTAGATTTTGGTTCCCGGCAAGGCCCGAGCATTTTTAAAACCGCAGGCATAGCGGGCTATGTCGAGGATTTTAAAAATGCG
>JANQIE010000322.1 GCA_028282295.1 Desulfobacterales bacterium
TCGCCCGGTGCGGGAAAGCCGCACGCCGGTAAATATGGGGAACCGACCCCATTGCGACAACGGGGAGGGGCTGGCTGCGGCCTGCCTCTTACCCACTCAACGTAGGTTTCGCCCGTCGTGTTTAGACGTCATTCCCGCGCAGGCGGGAATCCAGGAGATATCGCAAAAATGCCTACGTGTTGTTGTCAAGCTTCGACATGCAATTTTGCTCCATTATTATTCATTTTTTCTTAGCTTGTGTCCATCCGGAAATAGCATCTTTTGGCCCAGGCCAAGGCCGCAGCGAATTTGAAACCGCAGGCGTAGCAAGGCTACGTCGAGGATTGCAAATTCGTGAGAACGCCGGCCTGGACCAAAAGATGCTATTTCCGGATGGACACTAGCTTGACGGCTATGGGCTTAAAGCCCTGCGCCACATCTCTTCGACTCATTGGATTGTTTAAGTTAATGACATTGACTGACAACTGACAACTTCCCCCTCAATGATGCCCATGGCCGCCCTTGGCAACAGGGGCCGGCCCGGCCACCTTGCGACCGGTCAGTTTAAGAAAAGCGTCTTCCAGGTTGACGCGGCGCAGGGTAAACGGGCCGACGGCGTGAAAGCTGTCCGCTTTTTTTCTGCTTTCAAAATAATGGGTCTGCATACCATGGCCGTTAAATTCGTCAATGGCCCAGTTACCCACCTGATTCATAAGCTGCACGGGACTCTGCTGGGCCACGATGCGCCCCTCATCCAGCAAGGCGACCCGTTCAGCCAGGAACTGCGCCTCCTCGATGTGGTGGGTGGTGAGAAAGATGGTGGTACCTGCCTGCTGGATTTTTTTGATCAAGGCCCAGATCTTTCTTCTGATGGCGGCGTCCAGCCCGACGGTGGGTTCGTCCAGAAAGAGGATGGACGGCCTGTGCAGCAGGGCCCGGGTAATGGTCAAACGCCGCTTGAGGCCGCCGGAAAGCGCTTTAACCAGATGACCGGCCCGCTCTGTCATGCCGATATAGTCGAGCGACTCGCCGATGCGCCGCCGCCGTTCACTTTTGCCGATGCCAAAGAGTTGGCCGTGGATATCGAGGTTTTCAAAGGCGGTCAGTTCCTGATCCAGGGTGATGTACTGATGCACCACACCGAACTGGCGCTTGGCGGCCAGTGGATCACGTTCAATGTCATGGCCGCCCAGCCGGGCTGTGCCGCCGCTTTTCACCGTGAGTCCGGTGAGGATGCGAATGGTAGTCGACTTGCCGGCCCCGTTGGGCCCCAGATAGGCAAACAGCTCTCCGGCCGCGACGGATAGATCTACGCCCTTGAGCGCCTCTTTGTTGCCGTAGTTTTTGGTCAGGTTGTTGATTTCTATCATTGGGTTATGCCACCGCTTTTCTACTTTGCAGTTCCTCGATGGAATCCGGAATCTCCATGAGCGGCCGGCGTCTGATACGGTGGGGCAGGGCCAGCTCCACGGCCTGGTGAATGTCGTCCGGTTCCACCTGATTGCGGCCGTGATAGGCGGCCAGGGTCTTGGCGGTCTTGAAGATGATGATATCACCGCGGTGGCCGTCCACCCCGACATCAAGGCAGCTTCTGGCGATCTCGTAAATCAGTTCGCGGCTCACCGCCACCTCCGGGTAGCGTTTGCGGGCCTGCATGATGTTGGCCACCAGTTGTTCGGAGTCGTTCAGCCATTTACTGATAAAAGCGGCCGGGTTCTCGTCAAAAGCGATGCGCTGCTCCATAATGGCTACCCGGTCATCCACCGAACCGATGCCGGTAATGTTCACACAGAGGCCGAAGCGGTCCAGAAGCTGGGGCCGCAATTCGCCTTCCTCCGGGTTCATGGTGCCCACCAGGGTAAACCGGGCCGGGTGGGAGAAGCTGATGCCCTCCCGCTCAATGGTGTTCATCCCCATGGCCGCCGCGTCCAGCAGCACATCCACCACATGGTCGTCCAGCAGGTTGACCTCGTCCACATAAAGAATGCCGCGGTGGGCCTGGGCCAACAGTCCCGGCTCCACCCGTTTTTCCCCCTTTTTCAGAGCGTGCTCCAGATCCAGGGTGCCCACAACGCGGTCCTCGGTGGCCCCCACCGGCAGTTCCACCACCTGCACCATGCGCTCATGGCCGGATAGTGTATCCGGCGCAGGTACCGGCTTGCCTATGACCCGGCAGATCTCGGCATGGGCCTCATACTCGCTGTCCGGGTCGAGCTGAAAGGGACAGTCGTCGATGACCTTGATCATCGGCATGATCTCGGCCAGGGCGCGCACTGCCGTCGATTTGGCCGTGCCCTTTTCGCCACGGATCAGCACGCCGGAAAGCCCCGGGTTGATGATGTTTAAAATCAGGGCCAGTTTCATTTTCTCCTGGCCGACAATGGCGGTAAATGGGTAGATGTGTTGTTTGTTCATAATATTTCAGTTTTTAGTTATTAGTTTTCAGTTTTCAGTCGTCAGTGTTCAGTAAAGATGCGCTGCCCCCTGCCCGCTGACAACTCATTAAACTATTCGATAGGCCGAAAGAGATGTCGCGCAGGGCTCTACCCCGCAGCCGTTAAGCTGGTGTTCATCCGGAATTTACTCTTTTCGGATGAACACTGGTTAAGAAAAAATGAATGACCATGTAAGCAAAACTGCATGGCCAAGCCTGGCGATAACACTTAGGCATCTTTGCGACATCTCCTGGATTGCCGCCTGCGCGGGAATGACGGCGTAGGTTTTGCTCTGTCGTGTTTAGGTGTCATTTCCGCGCAAGCGGGAATCCAGGGGACCTCCCAACAATGCGCCAATTGCTTGTTACAGCGGCTCGCCGCAGCATAAGTGCGTTTTACAAATTTTCTTAACCTGACGGCTATAGGCTTTAGCCCTGCCTTGCGGACCATAATGCTTTTTACCCGAAGCCCTGTTACATCTCTTCTGAGTTTTTGTAATACGCTGGATTCCAAGGCCTGCCCCGGACCCGATCCGGGGTTCGCCGGAATGACGCAGGAAAACACGCCGTCACCCCGGCGAAAGCCGGGGGGCCAGAATCTGAACGACAAGATCCCTGTTTTCGCACATTTACCGTCTTAGCCAAACAGCTATGGGCTGAAGTTCTAGTTTAATGGTATTGAGTTATCAGTTGCTGACAACTGACAACTGAATACTTCTTTTTTATTTTTTTTCTCTGACGATATTCACCAGTTCCTCGGCCTTAAGGTCTTTGATTTTGAAGTAATCGGCCTCAAGGGCCAGGGCCAGTTTTTTGGCCAGCTCAAAGGTCACCAGCCCCTCTTGTTCGGTATCCACAACAATGTACTTGGTCTGCTGCGCCAGGGCCATTTTGCGAGCCAGTTTGAGCATCTCGTCCACCGGTTTTTCTTTACCGAGGCTGACGTTGGTCTTGCCGTCGGTGAGGATGATGACAATGGGCCGGGCCGAGGGGTCGCGCACCAGGTAATTGCGCATCTGTTCGTAGCCCTTGACCAGGCCGGCGTTCAGCGGGGTGCGGCCGCCAACCGGCATCTCGGCCAGAAGCTTGCCGGCCAGTTCCACTGAGTTGGTGATGGGCAGGTTGACAACGGCCTCCTGGCGGCGGAAGGAGACCATGGTCACCTTGTCGCGTTTCTGGTAGGCGTCGAGCAGCAGTGACATGATTGCGCCCTTGGACGAAGCCATGCGGCCTCTGGCGCCCATGGAGCCGGAGGCATCCACCACAAAGAGCAGCAGATTGCCGATCCGCTTTTCGCGGATTTTGTAATGAACATCCTCCGGCGCCAGTCTGATGGCCAGCGCCCCTGGACGGCGCCGCTGGTGCAGGGCTGCGGCCCGGATGGTAGCGTCTAGGGCGATGTCGCCCGGCACCCCGCCTGAGCGGCTGGCCCGGCTGTAGCGCCCCTGTTTCCGGGAGACCCGGGAACGGGAACGGCGGCCGGAACCGCGTCGCACCTGGCGATCCTTGGCAGTGGTGATTTTTTTGACCCGGAAGGGGGCGCCTGCTTCGAACACCGTGTCATCCTGGGGGGCGGCCGGTTGACTGTCGGTATCGGGGTCTTTATCCCGAGGCGGCGGCGCCTGTTCCGGGCCCCGTTCTTCGCTTTCCGGTCGCCCTTCATCCTGACCCTGCCGGGATTCCGGGTTCTGCTTCTCCTCCTGCTCCCGGCCGGCTTTTTCTTCTTTCTCCTTTTCTGGCGTCTCAATGTCCGGCGGCGGTTCTTCAGGAGGCGTTGGTTCCGGTGGCGGTGGCGGCGGGGCCTCGTCGCGTTGGCGATGGATCAGGGCCATGGGCGTCACCTTGTTGATCTGGGCAACACCGACCTCTGGTTTGTCCTCCAGGGCGGCCAGGGCCAGGGCCGCCTGTTCGATGACCAGGTCCGCCCGATGGCCGGCGACTTGATTGGCGGCACATAGCTCGGCAATAAAGCTGCGCAGATGGCCGGGTAGACGCACCCGGGGCAAACGCTGCCGGGATGCTTCAATTTTTTGCCGCAACCGCCGGCACTCTTGTGCAAAGCGGCTGGTGAACTTTTGCGGTGACCGGTCGAATTCTTCGCGGCGGCTGAGCAGCGCCACGCGCTGGTCCAGGTCGTCGGCACCTTTTACTTCAATGCACAGACCAAAGCGGTCCAGGAGCTGGGGGCGTAATTCACCCTCCTCCGGGTTCATGGTGCCGATGAGGATGAAGCGGGCCGGGTGGGAAAAGCTCAAGCCCTCGCGTTCAATGACATTGCGGCCGGAGGCGGCGGCATCGAGGATGAGGTCCACGATATGGTCATCCAGCAGATTGACCTCGTCGATGTAAAGAAGCTGGCGGTGGGCCTCGGCCAGAAGGCCGGGCTGCAAAACGGCCTGGCCGCGCTTGATGGTGGCGGAAAAATCAATGCCGCCCGTCACCCGGTCCTCGGTGGCGTTCAGGGGCAGGTTGATGAGCCGGGCCTGTCGGTTTTCGGTTTTCAGGCCGTCCCGGTTTTGCCGGCACTGGTCGCACAGATCGCCGGTCCGGTTCGGATCGCAGCAGAAACGGCAGCCGGCCACCACCTTTATTCCGGGCAGCAGGGCTGCCAGCCCCCGCACCATGGTCGACTTGGCCGTGCCCTTTTCACCGCGGACCAGGATGCCGCCAATGGCCGGGTTCACCGCATTGAGCAGCAGAGCGAGTTTGAGATCCTCCTGACCCACAATGGCCGGGAAGGGGTAGATGTTTGAAAGCATAGTTTTCAGTTATCAGTTGTCAGTCAATGTCATTAACTCAAGGCAGTGGCTCAGGGCTTTTGCCTGTAGCCGACGCTTGTAAAACGCCCTTGCGTTGCGGCGGGACGCCGGAACGAGCGATTTGCGCATTTAGTTACATTTCGTGGATTCCCGCCTGCGCGGGAATGACGACGTAGGTTTTGCCCCGTCGTGTTTAGACGTCATTCCCGCGCAGGCGGGAATCCAGGAGATATCGCAAAGATGCCTAAGTGTTGTTGTCAGGCTTTGGCATGCAATTTTGTTCACATTGTCAGTGTCCAGTTACTGATAGCTGCACACTGACAACTGAACACTGATAATTTCTTTATTCAATTCGCTCTTCGATCTCGCCTTCCATATCCAGGTAAGCGTCGCGCAGTTCTTCTTCCATCTTCTGGTCGGCGTTCCACATACCGCGGCTGATGGCCTCCAGCAGTTTGTCCAGGATGTTTTGCAGGGCATAAGGGTTGACTTTCTTCATCCACGCCTGCATATCCGGGTCCAGGGCGTATTTCTCGGCAATGGCCGCGTACATCCAGTCGTCGATAACTTCGGCGGTGGCGTCCCAGCCCAGCACCACGTCCATCATGTGAGAGATATCGCCGGCGCCCTTATAGCCGTGGCGTTGCATGCCTTCGAGCCATTTGGGATTGACCAGCCGCGAACGCAGGACGTGCCTGGCCTCCTCGGCCGTGGTCCGCATCCGTACCCGTTTCGGGTCGGCCGAGTCGCCCATGATGGAAACCGGGTAGGAGCCGCGTACTGTTTTGGCGGCCACGATGAGACCGCCGTAGTAGTTGTAGTAGTCGGTGCAGGACATCATGTCGTACTCGCGGCTGTCCTCGTTTTTGACGGTGACGTCCATACGGGCAAGCTGCCGTTTGAAATTCTCCGGCTTCTGCTTGCCGTAGCTGCCTTTGCCATAGGCGTGCGCCGAGTAGCGGATGTAGTTGTTGCCGAGATCGTCCTGGCTTTGCCAGTTTTTCGATTCCACCAGCTCACTGACCCCGGCCCCGTAGGTGCCGGGCGGGCAACCGAAGACACGGAAGGTGGCCTCGCGCCGGGCCTCATCCGCCGGCATGCCTTGGGCCTGGTACTGCTCCATGTCGGCCAGCACATGCTTGCGGATCATGTTGGTTGCGGGCGGCTCGTTCAGGCTTGACACCATGGCCACAGCCTCGTCGATACGCTCCATGAGGTTGGGAAAGGCATCGCGGAAAAAGCCCGACACCCGCGGCACCACGTCGATACGCGGCCGGCCCAGTTCTTCGGCCGGGATGACTTCCAACCCGATCACATTGCCGCTGCCCTTCTGCCATACCGGTTTTAAGCCCATGAGATAGTAGATTTCGGCGATATCATCCCCTTTACTGCGCATGGTGGTGGCGCCGTAGACCAGGATGCCCACTGATTCGGGGTAACTGTTTTTCTCCTGCCGGTAGCGGGCCAGCAGGGCATCGCCAAGGTTCTTGCCCACCTCCCAGGCCGCCGGGCTGGGGATCTTGTTGGGGTCCACCGAGTAGAAGTTGCGGCCGGTGGGCAGGATGTCGGCCTGACCCCGGCTGGGAGCGCCGGATGGACCCGGTTTTACAAAACCGCCGGCAAGGGCGGTCAAGGCGCTGTCGATTTCCTCGGTGCAGCGGCGGATAGTGGGCACCAGGTGGCCGGCCACATACGCCAGTACCTGAGCCACCGGGCCGGGGTTTGCCGGACAATGACGCTCGGCCACAGTTGGAGCCAGATCCGGATCAAATCCGTTTTCGGCAAGCGCGCCGATCATGGTGAGCGAAAGGTCATGGGCCTTGCTGATGAGCTGGCCGCCGGTAAGGCCCTTGTAATGAGCCTGTACTCTGCCTTTGTTGGCCAGCAGATCGTCCAGATGATAGCCCAGGGCCGTGACCGCGGCTTCACGCAGGCTGGGCACCTCACCGTTGGCTATACGGGTGAGCTGGGCGGTATATTCGGTGAGCCGGCGGCCCGCCGGGGCTTGCCCCAGGGTGTGCAAGCCGTCGTTAATCATGGTGTCGCCCAACTCGTGGAGATACGTGTGAAGTCTTTCCAGAAAGGCGTCAAAATCTCCCAGGGCGGTTTCTTTATCGGTCTTCAGGTCCTTGTCCAGGCTGGCCTCGGCCACCGCTTCCCAGATCATGGGGCGCAGCACATCCACCTTGTTCGGGTCTTCCTGTACGGCAAAACTATAGTCGGTCAGCAGGTTCTCCACCTTGGCCAGATCCTCGTAAAGATCGGCGTTGGTGGCGGCCGGGGTCAGGTGGTCGATGATGCAGGCGTAACCGCGCCGCTTGGCCTGGGTGCCCTCACTGGGATCGTTGATGATGTACGGGTAGACATTGGGCAGTTCCATGATGGCAAGGTCCGGATAGCAATTCTCCGACAGCCCCAGGGCCTTGCCCGGCAGCCATTCCAAAGAGCCGTGCTTGCCCACGTGCATGACCACATCGGCCTTGAACACGTCACGAATCCAGCGGTACTGAGCCAGGTAGTGGTGGGGCGTGGAGAGGTAGAGGTCGTGGTAGATCTTGTCGATGTTCTCGAAATAGCCCCGGGGCGGCTGGATGGTGATGAAGACATTGCCGTTTTGCAGCCCGGCAAAGAGCAGCTCGTCCTGGTGAACAAAGATGTCGCCCGGCGGCTCACCCCAGTCTTCCCGCATCTTGGCCCGGATCTTAGCCGGGATCTCGTTGGTCCAGGGCCGGTAGTGTTCCGGGCCGGCCTTGGCTTCGGCCCGGGCTGCCATCTGGTCAGGGGGAAGCCAGCGCTGGTCGCAGGTCATCCGCGAGAGCATCTCGTTGGCCAGTTCGTTGCCGTCGGTAAAGGAACGATCAAGGCGATACCCCTCTGCGGCCAGGCGATCAAGCAGCAGCTTCACCGACGCAAAGCTGTCAAGACCCGCGGCGCAGCCGATGCGGTCATTGCGCGGCGGGTAGTGGTGAAAGATGATGGCCACTTTGCGTTCTGCATTGGCGATACGGCTCAGTTTGGCCCAGTTGAGGCTCAAGCGCACCAGTTTGTCGATGCGTTCGCGCACGGGTTTATACTTGGCGAGCAGGCCGCCGGTGACCGGGTCCACCGTATCCTGCTCGCGGGTGGCCACCGGCACGCAGATCAGATTGCCGTCGAACTCCGGCTGGGCCGCCGAGAAGCTGACGTCGCTTGTGGCCATGCCCTGCACCGACGCGTGCCATACCGCAAAAGGGTGCATGGAGAGCATGGCCTGGATGCAGGGCACCCCCAGCCGGGCCAGCAGCCCCTTGTAGTCGGGCGAGGCCAGCTTCAGGGAGAACATCATGGGGTTTATGAGCACCTGTATACGCGGTTTGCCCGCATCATCCATAAAAAAACGGTCAACCACGTAGTCGGCGCCTTTATTGCCGCGATCCTTATCTTTGTAGCGTAGATGAAAAACGGCGATAACATTGGCCCCTTGGGACTCGATGGTTTCGATGAGACAGTCGATAAAGGCCAGGTTGTTGTTGAGCCAGTAAGTCTGGTAGAACCAGAGGCCCACGGTCGGTTTGGCGGGGTCGATTTTTTGAGCCCGATAGTCGTCAAGGGTCGGCGTGGTCGCAAAATCCGGATGATAGATGCCCTCATTGAGCAGTTCCTCGGGCTGCGGACAGGGAAGCCGGGTGGCAAAGACACGGTTATGGATAAAGGTGAACAGGTGCTGAAAGTTTATAACGCCGCCCCGCTCCAGATAACGCTTGATTTCGTCCCAGGCAGGGGTGCCGAAATCAGGGCTATGGTCCTTGGCCGCCGTGACGGCGTCTTCATCACCACCGGTGGGCTGGATATGAAGATAGGGGCGCTGGTCCGGCGCCAGGGTGTCCAAAGCGTCCATGAGCTGCTCAAAGGCGGGGCAGGAGTTTTTGCCGCCGTGCAGGCTGATAATAATGACTTTGTGGCCCAGGGCCTGTTTGACAAAGCGCTGCTGTTGGGCCTTGTCAAAAAGCTGGGTGGTGGTGCGGGCCATGACGTCCAGGCGGCCGCCTTGCGCGCGGTAGCGCAACACGCCCTCGCTCAGGGAAGGCAACTCCATGCCGCCGGCGGAAAAATAACACAGGTTGTATGGCTGGTGGCTCATTTTGATATCTCCATGGCATCAAGCAGTTGGCTGGCGGACCGGAACTGATGGACGTTTTGAGAATTTCTGGTTGTGTTGCGGCGCAGGCTGAAGACCGGCTTGCCCTGGCTGGCGGCACTGTCGAGAAGCTGTTGGTTGGCGGCATAGACGCCGTCAATATTGAATCCGGTGTCGATGACTAGATCGCAGCCGGTCATCTGCTCAAGGGCCGTGCGAAAAACCGCTTCATCAAGGCCGGCCGCCGGTGGCTGGCTGGCGCATTTGGCCCCCAGGCTTTCGGCCACAAAACAGTCCAGATCGTTTTGGTGCAGAACACCGGTAACGATATCGTAACCGCGCTTGGCCAAAAGCCGGTAGAGCACGGCGCCGCTGCCCATGCCGGCCACAACAAACACGCTTTTGCCCTTTTTGCCGTTACCACGCAGCTCGATGGAACCGAGCTGGTGACTGAAACAGGCCGAGTCAAAATCGTAAAGACGGCTTACCGCCTCACCGCTCAACACTTCTTCCGGGTAGCCGAAAGCGGTAATGGCGCCGGCCTTGACCAGGGCGACCCGGTCCGAGACCTTGGCGGCGATATCCACATCATGCAGTGAGGCGATGACGGTAATGTTATTGGCATGGCACAGATTACGCAGGATGGTCATGACCTCCACCCGGTGCTTGAGGTCGAGGTGGGCGGTGGGTTCGTCCAGCAGCAGTACTTTGGGCTCCTGGGCCAGGGCGCGGGCCACCAGCACCTTCTGCTTCTCGCCGTCGCTTAATGAGGTAAAGTCGCGCCGGGCCAGGTCTTCGGCGTGAACGGCCTGTAGCGATGTCTTCACCACCAAGCGGTCGTCATCGCTGAGTCGTCCCAAAAAATCGGTGTGGGGATAACGCCCTAATGCGACAAAGTCGAAGGAAGAAAAGAGCGGCGGCGCCACCTTGTCGGTGAGCACCACGGCCATGATCCTGGCCAACTCACCCTGACGCAGGGATTGCAAGCAGCGGCCCCCCAGACGAATGGCACCACCAAGGGGTTTGAGGTGGCGCGACAGGGTGCGCAGCAGGGTGGTTTTGCCGGCGCCGTTGGGGCCGAGCAGGGTGATGAAGTGACCGGCCGTAAATGTCAGATTGATATTCTCAATCACGGGCGTGTTCTTGTACCCCACGGTTAATTCGTGGCAAGACAGGACGGTTTTGTTGTTGGGTTTTGGCATGTTATTTCAGTTGTCAGTTTTTAGTTTTCAGTGTTCAGTTATAAATGAGGGATCGGGGAGTTTCCTCTCCCGGTGCCCGTCATTCCGGCGAACGCCGGAATCCAGAATCAAAACGACCGCGCGAAGCGCACCATCTGCCAAACCGGACCTGTTTCTGTATTGACGGGAAAATCAAAGTGATTTGCTCACGGAAACCAAAGTCTTTTATTTCCCAGAAATATTTATAGAGATCCGCACATAAGCGTGAAGGTCTTTGCCATACTTCCAAATCCTCAAATTTCAAAATTCCCTCCTCTGCCAACTGAAAACTGCTAACTGATAACTCTCTTTATAATTTCACCCTTTTTTTCATAAGCAGACTGATGACGATGGGCGCCCCGAAAAAAGCGGTGATGGCCGACAAGGGCAGTTCCACCGGGTTCATGGCCATGCGGGCGATGAGATCGCATATGGATGTGATCAAGGCGCCGAGTAAAAAGGCGCCCGGCACCAGGATGCGGTTGTCCGAGGTGGAAAAGACCATACGGGCCATATGAGGGATTGCCAGACCGATAAAGGCTACCGGCCCTGCCATGGCGGTAATCATGCCGGCCAGGGCGCAGGCGCAGAGCAGAATGAGCATGCGAAACAGCCGGATATTGATGCCCATGGACAGGGCGTATTCCTCGCCAAGCAGCAGGGCGTTCAAGGGTTTGGCAAGCAAAATGATCGCAGTTAGCAAAAGACCGCCGACAATGAGCAGGATGTAAATTTCACTCCATTTGAAACCGGAAAAGGAGCCAAGCTGCCAGAGGACAAAGCCCTTGACCTGCTCCTTTTCAGCCAGGGCGGTGAGCACGGCGGTAACGGATCTGCAGAGATAGCCCGTCATCAGGCCGACAATAAGCAGGGTAATGCCGCTTTTGACCCTGGCGGCGATGCCCACCACCAGCATCACCACCGCATAGGCGCCGATCATGGCGGCCAGGGTGGTGACAAAGGGACTCATGATGGAAAGCTGCAGGGTCAGGGTGGTGAGCATGACCAGAGAGACCATCAGGGTGGCGCCGGACGAAATGCCCAGAATAAAAGGGCCCACCACCGGGTTGCGGAAGTAGACCTGAAGCAACAGGCCGGAGACCGCGAGCAGACCGCCGCCCAGGACGCAGGCAATGGCACGGGGCAGGCGGATCTTCCAGACGATGAAGCTGTTGGTCATCTCGTCGGGAAAAGCCAGGATGGACCACACTTCGGAGACGGACAACTCAATGGCGCCGACGCAGACATTGGTGGTCGTGATGGCAAGCACCGCCAGGGCGAGCAGGCCGAAAAAAAGAGCAACCGGCCGGGCGGGTTTGCCGGCAATGGCCGTGGCGGTCATGGCGGCGGAATTTGTCATTGGGCCTCCTTGGAGGCTGTCAGGAGATCATCATCGGGCAGTTCCTGGAAAAACTGCAACTCATGGCCGCAGTAGAGATCCGGGTGGATGATGGCGGCAATCTCGGTGAAGATTTCCGCCAGCCGATCCCCTGACTGGGAATAATGGGGCAGCGGTGCGTACACCTTGCCGTCCGGCCCCAAAGGTTTTATACCGGCCATGAGCGGATGGCGTCTGGCCAGGGCCGCCTTGGAGGTGGCGCCGGTATTCGGGGTGCGGTAGGTGAAGTAAATGGTGGCCTCCATTCCGCTGTAAAGAAAGCGCTCCATGGAGATTTCGATGCAGGAGGTGCCGTACACATCTTCAAAGAGATAATCGGACTGCACCAGCCCCACCAGCTCGCCGATCCAGGCGTTGCCCGGCTCCACCAGCACCCGTTTTTCGTACATGTCGCCCCACATGACACGGGGTTTGGCGCGTTGACCTTTGGTGCGTTCACGGATCGCGGCCAAGGCGCCCGAGACCTGGTTGAAGAAGGTTTCGGCCTGAGCCTCGCGGCCAAAAAAGGGGGCCAGAAATTTGACAAAGGCCATGCGGGCATTGAGGCACATGGCCACCGGCGTTGAGGTGATGACGCAACTGATCCCCAGTTCATCGAGCATGGGGATGATGGCCGGGTCCCAGGTCAAAACCAGTTCGGGCCGTTGTTGTTTGAGCCGTTCAAAATCGATGGCGTTGCTGTTGCCGAGAAAAACGATGCGTCCCTGCGCCATGCCCATTTTAACATCATCCACAAACCACTTTTCCTGTGGTGTTGTGACCCCCACCAGGGTATCGATCTTGCCAAGTACGCGCAGGGTTGCCACGTCAAAAGCGCCGTAGGCTGCCACTCGTCGCACCGGTGTGCGGATGATCATGGAGGGGGCATACCCTTGCGGGGCAGGAGCGCCCCGGGGCACCAGGGCCAGGGTGCGGCCGGCGCCATCCCGGGCCCGGATCAACTGATCGTTGACCCGAGTGATGGTGAATTCGCCGATCTGCAGGAATGATTTCTTTTTGACCTCTTGATGATCACTGCGGCACCCCGGCAAGAGAAGGGCAATGATACAGCAAAGGGCAGCAATGTATTTCATGGGTGTAAACCTCCTGTGGTCACCTTGTTCGCCGGCCGGCTTGCAGCCAGAACCAGACATAGCCCAGCATACCGGCGATAAAAATGGCAATGCCGGCAAAATAAAGGGGGACGCCGGGATCACGGCGGATATCGACGACGATGTAACGGGCATTGGACATGCCACCCTTGGACCGGGGCGAAAATCGTTGTAGAAAAAAGGTGTACCCCTGAAAACGACCCGGCCGGTTAAAGGCCAGGTTGAGTATGCGCTGGTCACTGCCCCGGCTTACCTGCATGGTCACGGCAGGGCGGATCACCCGGTTCTGAAAGGTGGCGGGCAGCCGTGTGCCTTGATAATAGGGGAGTTCCATGTTGGTAAGCGCCAGGGTGAGACCGGTGCCGGGGACACGTACTTTTTTGTCAGGCACCAGGGTCCGGGCCGGGTAGACCTGACTTAAGGAATAACTGGCCAGATAGCCGAACAGGATGACGACCATACCCAGGTGCATGATGTGAGTGGCGAGGCTGAAGCCGAAACGGCTTGCCCGCCTGTGCCGCTGCGACCACAGCCGGGCAAGCCGCAGGATGGTGCAGCAGAGCGTGTTGACCACCAGCGCCGCCACCAGCGCCAGAAAGATAATAAACCACCCGGTCTGTATCAGGTTGCCCCTGGCATAGGTGGCTATCCACGGCCAGAGGCCTGCCTGATTCATGGGCTCGAAGATAACCGTGTTGCCTGCAACAAAAAAATAACCCGCCCCCACATCCATCGCCAGCAGCAGCATGATGGTGATCCCCAACCGTACACTGGCCAAACGCTGGACCAGACGTTGAATCAGACGCTGGAAAGGTCTGGCCGTAAGTCCCGGATTATGTGTTGTGAGAGCGTCCATGTTTTTTCTTCGTAGCGATTGATATTAAACCGGCGACTAAATATGTAAGCCTTCGTCATGCCGGACTTGATCCGGCATCCAGAATTGACGCTTGATCCCGGCGCTCGCCGGAATCACAATTTAAAAGGTATTTTATTGCCGGGGTAATATATCGATATTTATCGTCTCTATCCGTTCATTTGCCGGCGGCCCCTACAAGCCAAAAGGCAAACGCAACGGCCCCAGATCCGGGTGGCATCCTAAACCGATCAAGAGCAGACCCCCCCCCACCATGAACCAAGCCCGGCTCTTATTCTTCCAACTGCTGGTATAGTGAAGGTGGAGCAGGCAGACCCAGTAGAACCAGAGCGCCATCACCGTGGTGATGGCCGGATCGTGCCAGACCACCGGCGTACCCCAGCCGAGATACGACCAGACCTCGCCGCTGAACATGGACAAAGTCAGCAGGACAAACCCCCACAAAGCCCAGCCCATGGAGGTTGCCAGCGGCCGGGCCGCTTTGTCCGGATTGGCGGCAAGAAGATAAGCCGACGCCCGCACCGAGGCCATGAGCAGCATGGCCTTGGCCGCCACCGCGGTCCAGAGGGAAATATGAGACCAGATGGTGACCGACCGAATAAACGGCATGTAAAAATCCTTGGGAAAAAGCAGAAGTAAAAGGTCGAGGCCAAGGATGACCGTAAGCAGCAACATGCCTTCATTCAGCCTGGCGCCATCTCTGATACCGTAGCCCTGGGCAAGCCAGATGAAAGTAAGGCCCGAGACAAGACCCGGAAGCCCCAGGTACATGGGCAACATGGGCCAGGCGTGATACACCCGCATGGCCAGAGCGCCGGTACCTGCCAGCAAAGCCAGCGTCATGAGGCCATAACCCAGGCGATACCGCCTGATAAAGATGGCCAACAGGGCAGTGCCGGAAAGGGCAAAGGCTGTTATAAAAAACTGTCCACTGGTCATTTTGTTTTTTATTCGGTCGTTTTCATTTCGTCCGGCAAAAGGTCAAAAAAAAACCCCGAACCTGCACAATACAGATTCGGGGATTCCCTGATTTCTCCACGAATTACACATATGCCCACTGATCCCTTGTCCACGGGGAGGGGCTTATTTCTGCCGCGTCATGTCTCCGGCGCGACAGGCCATGAAGATCGATTTAAAAAACGTCCTATCCGTATCTCATGACTTTTTTTCAGACAGGTCTTCTGACTCCCGGTTCATTCTACTTGTTGCGCCTTCCCATCCAAAAACAGACAGTGGCTTCTTTGCAACGTTCGTCCCCGGTCACAGCGGCGGGCCCGTCCCGGATTTGTACCGGGTTCCCTATTAAGCTCTGTTACGAGCATCTGAAAAACATGTGCTGCCTAACATTTTTGTTTTTGGTTGTCAATTTGTTAAATGTGACCGGTTCAAAGTAACCGCATTTGCAAATCATCCCGTTGGCAGGCACGGCCCGCCATTGCCGTCACCCGGGATCGTAGATACTATGTGGGCTAGTACCAAGACGAAGTGAATGCCCAAAGGCTCGCGCCCACCCTGGAGAGCAATCATAAATTGCCGCGTTTTCGTAGAT